>DASTYL010000001.1:0-15041 GCA_035764975.1 Gemmatimonadaceae bacterium
GGCTCGCCTGCCGGCGCGAGGGCGTTGCCCCCGAGGGCGATGACGGCGGTGTGCTGGGTGTATGGGCTCATCGAAGCGGCGCGCGCAAGCTACCCACGCCGGGAGGGCCGGGCAACTTACCGCGGCGGCGCATCGAGCGAGCGGCCCAGCGTATCCAGCAGCGCGCCGAATGCCGTCCAATCGCCGCGCCGCAGCGCCTCCCGCAGGCGCAGGTACACGGTGCGCGGCGGGACGGGTTCCGGCGACGCGGGTACGGTGCCCGTGGCATCGCCCGGTGCGAGCCGCAGCACCGGCATCGTCGCGGTGCCGTCGCGCGAGACGGTGCTGACGGCCGCCAGCGACGGCGCGCCTCGCGACGGCCACAGATAGACCGGCTGGGCGAACACGATGCCGTCCCGCGTCGGAAGGATCCGGACGCGTCCCCGGACGGGACGTGCATCCCGCGACGCGGCCGTGCTGTCCGCGCCCCGCAGGGCGTCGAGGACGCCGCCCCACGCGGCGGCCTGCCCGACGGCGGGCACCCAGTACGTTTCGGTGGCCGCGCCGGAGGACACCACGAGCCCCGTGAGACGATCCCGCTCGTCCAGCACGGGAATCACCGTGGAGAGGCCCGGCACTCCTGACAGGACGAGCGGCGTGACCTCGCCCGCGAGCATGCTGTCCGCCCCGTGCTCCACGGCGAGATGCCGGCGGGTCGTCGGGGCGCGACGCGCGCTGGGGCCGATCCGCGCGAAGGTGAGCGCGCGCGCCCAGGCGACGTGCTCATGCGGGAGGAGCGACGAAGCGATGCCCTCCGGCACCGCGGCGGGATCGACGAACAGCTCGGGGAACCGATCCATCCACACGCCCGTGATGGGCTCCGCGCCCGGCACGGGGGCGATCCGCACGCGGCCGGTCGCCGCGTTCACGATCGCATGGCCCGCCGGGTGGAAGTATCGCCATGAACGCCCGGCAACCAGGAGCGGCTCGCTCAGCGGATAGCTGGCGGTCGCGGCGTACAGCTCCACGGTCCAGAAGAGCGAGTCGCCCGCCACGGCGGGGCGCGGCGTCCCTCCCTGCACGAAGAACGGCGCGACCGCCGCGATCCGCTCCTCGAGCTGCGGACGCAGGACGATCGTCGACGTCGCGGGAGTATGCCCCGCGCCGAGCAGCCGGAAGTTCTGCAGGGCCCAGGCATGCGCCAGCCGCGTCCCCCACCGGTCCGCGGACGCACCGACGATCACCTTGCCGGGATCGGCGACCACCCGATAGGCCGGCGCGCTGTCGCCCGAGACGATCGGCGGCAGGACGTCGGAGTACTCCCCCGCGCCGGGGCGCACCGGCACCGGGGCACCCCCGAGGTCGGCGGTCCACGCCGCGACGCGCGCGACCGTCCAGGGCGATCGTTCCCCATCCTCGACGAACCCGCGCTGCGCGACGACGGCGTGCACACGGTCGCCGCTGCGCGTCCAGCCCACGCCCGCGGCGCCGTCCACCGTGCGGCGCAATGCGCCCGCGTCCCACATCGCAACCGCCTGCGGATCGCGCACCACCAGGCTCGTCTCCGGCGGGTCCTCCCCCGGCAGCCCGACCAGGTCGGCGCCGAAGGCGCGGCGGGTGAATCCGTCGCGCGTCGCCAGGTACGGCGCCTCGATTCTCGCGCGGTCGCCGTCGGGCGCGAGCGCCACGGGCAGCGCGAAGCGCACGATGACGCTGAGGAGGAGCATCACGCTGACGGCGAAGAACGCCAGCCGCACCTGTCCGCCGAAGCCGGCGAAGATCACGAGCAGCCCCGCCGCGAGCGAGGTGGCCGCGAGCACGAGCGCCCCTGGGACGCGGACCTGGAGATCGACGGCCGCGAAGGCACCCCCCACCCCGCTGCCGTCGAGCAGCAGCTGATAGCTCTCGAGCCGGAACGCCCACGCGAACAGGACGAGCAGGATGCCGCCGAGCACCGTGAGGTGCCGGCGCACGTACTCCGAGACGTACAGCGACCGGCCGCGCCAGCGGACGCTCGGCGTGAGCGCGTAGAGCGTCAGCACGACGAACGCGGTGACGATCAGCAGCCGCTGCGCCCAGGCGAAGAGCAGCAGCTCGGTCGGCAGCCACCCGACGTAGAACCCGAGATCGTGCTCGAAGTACGGATCGCGCTCGCCGAACACGACGCCGTCGAAGGCCAGCGCGAACTGCGGCCAGTGGGCGCCATCGAGGCCGAGGAACGATCCGACGGCGACGGCGATGAGCGCCGCGGTGCCGACGAGATACCGGCCCGGCACCTCCTCGCCGAACTCGAGATCCCCCACCTGGCGCGGCAGGACGAAGCTGAGCACCGAGCGCCGGACGGCGTAGAGGTTCGCGAACAGGAAGGCCGTCGCGAAGGCCGTCGTTCCGCCGCGGAGCAGGATGGCGCCGGCCAGGTTGGCGCGGGCGATGCCGCGCAGGCCGAGCGCCGTGTACCACGCGTGCTCCACGTAGAGCGCGGCGAGGGCGCGCCCGGCGACGAGCACGATCGCGGCGGCAGCGAGCGCCACCAGCACCCACCGCCGCCGGGACACTAGATCGCCACCCCCTCCGCGCGCAGGAAGCCTTCGAGCTCGTTGCGGATCGCCGCGAGCCGCTCGGGCGTCCGGGCTTCGTACCGCGCAACGATCACGGGCTGCGTGTTCGACGATCGGATGAGCCCCCATCCATCGCCGAAGAGCACGCGGACGCCGTCGACGTCGTTCACGTCGTACTTCGCGCGGAAGTGCTTCACCGCGCGCTCGACGATGCCGAACTTGAGCGCATCCGGGCAGTCGATGCGGATCTCCGGCGTCGCGACGTACGCCGGCACGTCGCTCAGGAGCTCGCGCACCGTCTTCCCCGCGTCGGCCAGGATCTTCAGCAGGCGGGCCGCGCCGTACAGCGCGTCGTCGTGGCCGTAGAATCCCTCGGTGAAGAACATGTGCCCCGACATCTCACCGGCGATCGGCGCCGCCGTCTCCTTCATCTTCTCCTTGATGAGCGAGTGCCCCGTCTTCCACATGATCGGCCGGCCGCCCGCGGCCTCGATCGCCTGGGGGAGCGCCTGCGAGCACTTCACGTCGAAGATGATCGGCTGGCCCTTGCCCGTCCGCGCCAGCACGTCCCGCGCATAGAGGATCAGCAGGCGGTCGCCCCACACGATCTCGCCGGTCGCATCCACGACGCCGATGCGATCCGCATCGCCATCGAAGGCGATCCCGATCTCCGCACCGTCGGCGCGCACCGCGGCGATGAGGGCCTCGAGGTTCTCCGGGACGGTGGGATCCGGATGGTGGTTCGGGAAGGTGCCGTCGCTCTCGCAGTACAGCCCGCGCCCGGTGAGGCCGATGGACTCGAACATCGTCGTGGCGACCAGGGCGCCCGCGCCGTTGCCGCAATCCCACACCGCCCTGATCGGCCGCGAGAGACGGCCGATGCGACGCGTGACGTCGTCCACGTAGCGGTCGATGACCTCCTCACGGCGCACCGATCCCGTCCGCGACGTCGTCGGCGCATGGGCGGTGAGGGCGAGCAGCCGCTGGATGTCGTCGCCGTGCAGGGTGCCCTTGCCCAGCGAGAGCTTGAACCCGTTGTACTCCGGCGGGTTGTGCGACCCGGTGATCTGGATGCCGCCGACGACGCCGATGTGGTGCAGGCTCCAGTACAGCAGCGGCGTCGGCACGACGCCGACGTCGATCACGTCGACCCCGGCCTCGTTCAGGCCGTCCACGAGCCCGTCGCGAAGGGCCTCGCCGCTCGGCCGATTGTCGCGGCCGACGGCCACGGGCCCCACGACGCTGCGCTCGCGCATCAGCGCCGCGTAGGCGGTGCCGATGGCGCGCGCCGTGGCGGGCGTCAGGTCGCGGTCGACGATGCCGCGGATGTCGTACTGCCGGAAGATGCCTGGAACGACAGTCATTGGAGCGGAAGTGGGAGCGGCGGGAGCAGTTGCCCCCGCCGCGAAAAGTGCTGGATGCGCTCGCCCGTTACGGCGCGCGCATCCCCGCCTGCACCGGCAGGACGCGGCCGGCCTGCGGGTCGAGCCGGATCACCGTCCTCGCCGGCGCCACGCGGGGCCGCGCGATGTTCGCGTACCGGATGACGAGGTCCGGCAGCAGGCCGATGCCGATGACCAGGACCGCCGCGGTGAAGATGATCGTGCGCGTCAGGCCGCTGGAGCCCGTCGTGACGACCGTCGTCTCCGGACGCGGACGCATGAACATCACCATGATGACGTACAGGTAGTACCCGGCCGCCATGGCGCTGGTCACCGCCAGCACGACGATGAGCGCATACTGTGGCTCGGCGGCCTGGAGCGCCGCCTTGATGACGTACCACTTGCCCAGGAAGCCCGCACCGCCGAACAACGGGAAGCCGAGCAGCGACAGCATGAAGATCGCCATCGCGATCGCCAGCGACGGGTGCACGTGCCAGAGGCCGGACACGTCATCCGCGCTCAACCCGCCATCGGTCCGGCGCGCCAGCAGGCTGATGACGGCGAACGCGCCGAAGGTCGCGATCGTGTACGCCAGCAGGTAGAAGACCATCGCCGCGGCGCCCTGCGACGTCCCCGCTGCCAGCGCGACGAGCAGGTACCCGGCGTGGCCGATGCTCGAGTAGGCGAGCAGGCGCTTCAGGTTGCGCTGCGCCAGGCCGATCGCGTTGCCGACCACCATCGTGAGGATCGCGAGCATGCCGACCGCCGGCCGCCACGCCTCCACGGCGTTCGGGAACGCCTCGAGCCAGATCCGGATGAACGCGGCGAACGCCGCGGCCTTCACCGTCGCCGCCATGTAGGCGGTGATCGCCGTCGGGGACCCGTCGTAGACGTCGGGCGCCCACATGTGGAACGGCACCGACGACACCTTGAACCCGAACCCGACCAGCAGGAGGCCGACGCCGAGCAGGAAGATCGGGCTCGAGACGAGCTGCATCGTCACCACGCGCTCCCCGATCTCGGCGAGGCGCACCGAGCCGGTGGCGCCGTAGATGAGCGCCATGCCGTAGAGCATGAACGCCGTCGAGAAGGCACCGAGCAGGAAGTACTTCAGCGCGCCTTCCGCCGAGCGCGGATTGCGGCGGTTCATCCCGGCGAGGGCATACACCGCGATCGACATCAGCTCGATGCCGAGGAAGACGATCATCAGGTCGCGCGCGCCCGCGAGCAGCATCATGCCCGACGAGGCGAGGAGCACCAGGACGTGCGACTCGGCGAACGCGACGCCCTGCCGCTCGTTATCCTCGATCCCGAGCGCGATCGTCGCGATCGTGCCGAGGAGGATGACGATGTCCATCAGCCAGCGGAAGTTGTCGACGGCGATGGGGCCGTCGGTGGCTTCGTACCGGCCGACATAGTAGCCGACCGCGACGAGGCCGACGACCGCGATCGCGATGGACGCGATCCCGACGCTGCGCTGGTGCCGCATCGAGTCCGGGCGCCAGGCGGCCCAGATGAGGAGCAGCATGGCACCGACCATGACGAGCAGGTCCGGGCCGAGCGCCGTCGTGAGGTGGAGCGGAATGGAGAGGTCGAGCATCAGCGGCGCCCTCCGGGAACCGTCATCGCCTGCTCCGCCGCCGCGCGCGACTCGATGAGCCGGACGAAGCGCTCGGCCGCGGCCTCGGTGCGGCGCAGCACCGGCGCCGGGTAGACGCCCAGCCAGATGATGCCCGCGATCAGCGGAATCATCAGCGCGAGCTCGCGGCGGTTGAGATCCGGGATGTGTTCATTCTCCGCCTTGTCCAGCGGATTGTAGAGGATGCGCTGGATGGCCCACAGGAGGTAGGCCGCCGCGATGATGACGACCAGCGATGCCAGCACGGCGAACACCGGCTGCGTGCGGAAGGCGCCGATGAGGACGAGGAACTCGCCGACGAAGCCGTTCGTGCCGGGCACGCCGATGGAGCTCAGCGAGACGATCACGAGGAGCGTCGCGAACATCGGGACGACCTTCGCGATGCCGCCGTACGCCTCGATGAGGCGCGTGTGCCGGCGCTCGTAGATCATGCCGATCAGGAAGAAGAGCGCCCCCGTCGAGATGCCGTGGCTGATCATCACCATCACCGCGCCCTGCACGCTCTGGACGGTGAGGGCGAAGATCCCGAGCATCACGAAGCCGAGGTGGCTCACCGACGAATAGGCGACGAGCTTCTTGAAGTCCGTCTGCACCAGCGAGACGAGCGCGCCGTAGAGGATGCCGATCACCGCCAGCACGAGAATGATCGTGCGGACCGTGTCGTGCATCGCTGCCGACGGGAAGAACGGGACGGCGAGGCGCAGGAACCCGAACGTGCCGAGCTTCAGCATCACCCCCGCCAGGATCACCGAGCCCGCCGTCGGCGCCTCGACGTGCGCGTCAGGCAGCCAGGTGTGGAACGGGAACATCGGCACCTTCACCGCGAAGGCGAGGAAGAAGGCCCCGAACAGCCACAGCGCCGCGGAGTGCGACACCCGCGCCTGCTGCAGGATCACGTCGTAGCTGAAGTTCGGGATCCCCGTGACCGGGTCGGCGACGTTGAGGCCGAGGTAGATGATCCCGATGAGCATCAGCAGCGAGCCCACCATCGTGTAGATGAAGAACTTGATGCTCGCGTAGATCCGCCGCTCCCCACCCCAGATGCCGATGATGAAGTACATCGGCACGAGCATGACTTCCCACATCACGTAGAACAGGAAGACATCGAGGCCGACGAACACCCCCAGCATCCCCGTCGTGAGCACGAGCAGGAGCGCGTAGTAGGCGTGGGTCTTCCGGCGGATGGACGTCCAGCTCCCGGCGACGGAGAGGAGCATGATGAAGGTCGTGAGGAGCACCATCATCAGGGCGATGCCGTCGATGCCGACGTCGAACGTCACCCCCCACGCCGGGATCCACGGCATCCGGAAGCGGGATTGCCAGCCCGGGTTGCCCGGATCGAAGGTGAACCAGAGGCCGAGCGACAGCACGAACTCCAACGCGAAGATCACGAGCGCGGCCGTGCGCGGCCACCGGGCGCGCCCGGATTGCACCTCGTCGAGAGGTGCGACCGCTGCGTCGCCCGCGACACCGGCCTCGCGGGGCCGCGACACGGCCCCCGCCAGCCAGATCACCGCGGCGCCAAGCAGCGGGAGCAGCAGCAACGCCGGGAGAATCCACCCGTCGTAGCCGATCGAGTTCAGGAAGGCGGTCATGCGATTACCGGAGTGTGAAGGCGCCGAGCACGGCGAGCACGCCGATCACGAGCACCCAGGCGTACGTGCCGACCTGGCCCGACTGGAGGCGCGAGCCCATCCAGCCGACGAAGCGCGCGAAGTACGCGCTCCCGTTCACGAAGAGGCCATCGATGAGTCCCGCGTCCACCCCACGCCACAGCAGCCCGCGGGACACGTTGTAGGTCGGGCGCACGACCGTGCGGTCGTAGAGCTCGTCCACGTAGTACTTGTTCAGGAGCACGCGCGCGAACCCTTCCTCGGCCGCGGCCTCGCGCTTCGGCACCAGGCGCGCCGGCTTCAGGCGGGCCCACGCCAGCGCGATACCGCCCAGGGCGATCAGCGTGGCGACGCCGATGAGGATGTACTCGGTCGTATGGGAGAGGTGCGCCTCGGTGCCATGCGTGATCTGCAGCGCGGCATCGCCGACGACCGGCTCGAGCCAGTGATGCAGGACCCCCGCGGGCCCCATGAAGCTCAGGAGCGCCGGAACGTTCAGCCACCCGCCGACCACGGTGAGCACACCGAGGACGACCAGCGGCCCGGTCATCACCCACGGCGCCTCGCCGAGGTGCCGCCGCTCCGTCTCGCCGGTGCGGTTGGGGCCGTGGAACGTGTAGATCATCATGCGCGTCATGTAGGTCGCCGTCATGAAGGCGGCCGCCAGCGCGATCGCATACGCACCGTACAGGACGTACTCGCCGGGGATCCCGAGCCACGCGGCATCGGCGAGCGTCGAGCCGTGGGCCCGCGCGAACACCGAGGCGAGGATCTCGTCCTTCGAGAAGAAGCCCGAGAGCGGGAAGATGCCGGCGATCGCGAGCGTCGCGGCCCACATCAGGCCGAACGTCCAGGGCATGTACTTCCGCAGCCCGCCCATGTTGCGCATGTCCTGCGCATCCTCGTGGCTGTGCGTCGCGTGATACGCCTGGTGCATGGCGTAGATCACCGAGCCGGAGCCTAGGAACAGCAGCGCCTTGAAGAAGGCGTGCGTCACGAGGTGGAAGACGCCGGCGACGTACGCCCCCGCCCCGACGGCCACGAACATGTAGCCGAGCTGGGAGACGGTGGAGTACGCGAGCACCTTCTTGATGTCCCACTGCTTGAGGCCGATCGACGCGGCGAAGATCGCCGTGAGCGCGCCGACCACCACCACCGTCAGCGAGGCGACCGGGGCCATCGCGAACAGCGCGCTGCTCCGCGCCACGAGATACACGCCGGCGGTGACCATCGTCGCCGCGTGGATCAGCGCCGAGACGGGCGTCGGGCCGGCCATCGCGTCCGGCAGCCACACGTACAGCGGGATCTGCGCGCTCTTGCCGGCGCAGCCGAGGAAGAAGAACAGGCAGATCGCCGTGATCAGCGCGCCGCCGAACACGAACGATCCGGCCGCCGCATTCACGCCCACGAAGTCGAGCGTCCCCACGTTGGCGAACAGCAGGTACATCGCCACGAGGAAGCCGAAATCGCCGATGCGGTTGACGATGAACGCCTTCTTGCCCGCGTCCGCGTTCGCCTTCTCGGAGAACCAGAAGCCGATCAGCAGGTACGAGCAGGTGCCCACGCCCTCCCACCCGATGAACAGCACCGGGTAGTTGGCGCCGAGCACCAGGAGGAGCATGAAGAAGATGAACAGGTTCAGGTACGCCATGTAGCGCGGGTAGCCCGCGTCATCGCGCATGTACCCGACGCTGAAGACGTGGATCAGCATCCCGACGCCGGTGACGACGAGCGTCATCAGGATCGACAGCTGATCGAGCTGGAAGGCCGCGTCGAGCTGGAGGTCGCCGACCGGCATCCAGGAGAAGTACCGCTGGACGTACGGGGCGTGGAGCTCGGTGCCGGTCATCGCGAGGAAGATCGCGGCGGCGAGCCCGAAGGAGAGCACCATCACGCCGGGCGCGATGAGGCTGACCAGCCCGGCGAAGCGGTGGCGGGCCGGGGCATGGTGATCGTCGCCATGCGCGCCTCCGCCCGTCCCGTGGTCGTGAGCGTGCGGATCGGCGTGCGAGTGCGGATGCGCCTCGCCCCCGTGCCCGTGTGCGGTGTCGGGGTCGGCGGGACCCGGGTGATACGCGCTGGTGAGCGCGAGCAGCCCGTTGATCACGAAGCCGAGGAGCGGCAGCAGCGGCACGAGCCACAGCCACTCGGCGACGGTGCCGGCCAGCGGATGGGCTGCCGTGGTGGCAGCATGCTGGAGGAGCATCAGCCCTTGAGGAGGTTGATGTGCTGGAGATTGACCGTCTGGCGATGGCGGAACAGCGCGATGATGATCGCGAGCCCCACCGCGGCTTCCGCCGCGGCGACCGTCATGACGAGAAAGACGAACACCTGCCCCGCGGCGCCGTAGGCCTGGGCGAAGGCGACGAAGGTGAGATTCACGGCGTTGAGCATCAGCTCGACGCACATGAAGATGATGATCGCGTTGCGGCGGGTGAGCACCCCGATGACGCCGATCGTGAACAGCACGGCGGAGAAGAACAGCGCCTCAGTGAGCATCGGTCGCCCTCCGCTGCTTGCCCAGGATGACCGCGCCGACGACCGCCACGAGCAGCAGCACGCTCGTGACCTCGAAGGCCAGCAGGTAGCGGGTGAACAGCGGGCCGGCCACCGGGCCGATGGCGCCCTGCGCGGCGACCTGGCGCGCCATGCTCTGCGCCACCGGCAGCCGGAGGGCCGCCGGGGCCTCGAAGCGCGCCACCGCCATCACCTGCGCGAGGAGCGCGAGCCCCACCGCGCCGGCCGCGATCTTCCACCACTTGCCGCGCGCGTCGTGCAGGACCTCGGGATCGCCCAGGTTCAGGAGCATGATCACGAAGAGGAACACCACCATGATCGCGCCCGCGTAGACGATCACCTGGATGGCGCCGATGAAGTGCGCATCCAGCATGATGTACATCGCGGCCAGGGCGAACATCGTCACCACCAGCCAGAGCGCCGCGCTGAGCGGGCTCTTGCGGGTCACGAAGGTGATCGCCCCCGCCAGGGCGAACAGGCCGAAGAGGTAGAAATGAAACGTGTAGAACAGCGGGAGGGTCTCGGTCATCACTCCCCCTTCGGGTCGGCGGGGTCCCACATCTCGCACACCGGATGCGTCTGGGCCATCAGCCGCTCGAGGTCGTAGACGTGCCCGTCGCGGCTGTACTCGGAGTTCTCGTAATGGCGTCCGACGTGGATCGCCTCCTCCGGGCACACCTCCTGGCAGTAGCCGCAGAAGATGCAGCGGAACTCGTCGATCTCGAACACCAGGGGGTACCGGTTGCCCTTCTCGTCCTCTCCCGGCACGAGCTTGATGCAGTTCGCGGGGCAGACCGTCGGGCAGAGCCCGCACGCGACGCACTTCGCGTTGCCTTCCTCGTTGGTGAGCATGCGGTGCGTCCCGCGCCAGCGGGGCGAGAGGGCATGCTTCACCTCGGGATACTGCACGGTGACCTTGTGCGGGTCGACCATGTGCTTGAAGGTGCGCACCATCCCCTTGAGGGTCGAGCGCACGTAGCTCGACTGCCCGATCGGACGATCGAGCACCTTGACGTTGATCGCCATCAGTCGCCCGCCTCCGCGGACAGCGTGGTACGGAACCGCCGGCTGCGCATGCGCTCCAGCGCGGCGTTCTGGATCCGGGCGCTCGCCGGGCTGATCACGCGGCCGCGGTCGAAGAGCCAGAACACGAGCACCGAGAGCACGATGTTGACGCCGAACAGGCTGAGGCCGAAGGCCGACATCCCCGCCCAGCGCACCGTCTCGAGCCCCGCCGCCCGCAGCAGCAGCACCGCCGTCGCCATGACGACGATGTACGCGAGCATCATGGGCAGGAGCACCTTCCAGCCCAGCGACATCAGCTGGTCGTAGCGGAAGCGCGGCAGCGTCCAGCGCACCCACATGAAGGTGAAGATGAAGAAGTTGATCTTCACTGCGAAGAAGAGCCCCGTCAGCAGCGTCTTGAAGCCGGTGTGCGGCGCCAGGTTGTCCCACAGCGTGAAGGGGATGTCCCATCCGCCGAAGAACAACGTCGCCATCAGCGCCGACGAGGTGATCATGTTCGCGTACTCGGCGATGAAGAACATCGAGAACTTCATCGCGCTGTACTCGCTGTGGTACCCGGCCACGAGCTCCGACTCCGACTCGGGCAGGTCGAACGGCACGCGGTTGGTCTCCGCGAACGACGCGACCATGAAGACGAAGAACGCGAGCGTCAGGTTGAGCACGTTCCAGCCGTGCAGCGCCTGCTGGTCGATGATCCGGTCGAGGGCCACGTTGCCGGCGAGGAGCAGCACGGGGATCGTGCTCATCCCCATGGCGATCTCGTACGACACCATCTGCGCGCTCGAGCGGAGACCGCCGAGCAGCGAGTACTTGTTGTTCGAGGCCCAGCCGGCCAGCACGATGCCGTACACGCCGAGCGAGGTGATCGCCAGGACGTACAGGAAGCCGATCGGCAGCGGCGCCAGCGCCATCGAGATGCGGCCCCAGGGCGACTCCCACGGGGCCGCGAACGGGATGACGGCCCACGCGATGAGCGCCGTCGTGAACGCCACGGCGGGCGCGAGCACGAACAGCGTCTTGTTCACCGCGCCGGGGTACGTCTCCTCCTTCATGATGTTCTTGAGGCCGTCCGCGATCGGCTGCAGGAGCCCCCACGGGCCGGCACGATTCGGCCCGACCCGCCCCTGGATCCACGCCGAGATCTTCCGCTCGGCGAGCGTCAGCGCCATCACGCCCACCAGGTACAGCGTGAAGATGATGAGCACCTTCAGCAGCGTCGCGATCAGGAACACGCCGAAGCTCTGTGCCGCCACGGGCGTCGTCGCGACGTCGGGCTGGAGGGCGAGGGTGGTCAGTGCGCCGGTCATGCGCCCACTCCCGACGCGGCACCCTGCACCGTCGCGCCCTTCATGCCGAGCGTCTCGTAGCTCATCCCCGCGAATTCCGGCTGCGCGGCCGCCAGCGCCTTGAACGCGTCGGCCGCGGTGAAGTAGCCGCTGCCCTCGCCCATCGCGGCGAGCAGGTCGCCGAGGGCGAAGAACGACGGCCGCGAGAGCCCCGGGGCCGCCTTGGCCTGCATGAAGCGCTGGACGCGCCCGCGCAGGTTCGTGAAGGTCCCGTCTTCCTCGGTGAAGTTGGCGATCGGCAGCACCACGTTGGCCGCGTGGCGCGCCCACGCCGGCAGCGTCGTGCCGACGACGATCACGGCCCCTGCCTTCGCGATATCGGCGGCGTCGGCCCCTGCGAGCTCCTCGTCGGCGACGATCAGCACGTCGCCCGCCTGGAGGCCGGCGAGGGGGGTATCCGACCGGGTGAACCCGAACAGCTCGGCCCCGCGTCCGTTGGCCGCGAGGTCGCGGCGCCGGGCGAGATCCTCGACGCCGGGGAGCGGCGCCTCGTCGGGCGCCGTCGGCACGCGGAACGCGCCGGCGCCGCCCGTCTTCTTCGCGAGGCGCTGCAGCAGGAAGAGCGCTTCGTTGGACAGCATCGGCGAGGCGAGCACGAAGGCCCGCTTGCCCGCCAGCAGCCCGGCGCCGGCGCGCAGCGCCTGCTCCCAGTCCGCGCCGGCCAGCGTCCCGCCCTGCCGCACCATCGGCAGCTCCACGCGGTCCTGCCGGTTCATCCAGCGGTAGTTCAGCCGCCCATGGTCGCACATGAAGAACTGGTTGACCTCTTCATTAGGCCGCGGACGGAGGCGCACGATCTGCTGATCGCGCGTCTCGATCATCATGTTGCAGCCCTGCGAGCAGTTGGGGCAGATCGACGCAGTGCGGTCGAGCTCCCAGGCGCGCACCTTGTTGAGCGAATCCTTGGACAGGAGCGCGCCGACCGGGCAGAGATCGATGACGTTCCCCGCCCAGGCGTGCGTGAGGTCCTTCCCCTCGAACTTGCCGATCGTCGCGCGGTCGCCGCGCTCGGACACGTTGAGGACCGGGTCCTGCGCCATCGAGTCCATGAAGCGGACGCACCGGGTGCAGAGGATGCAGCGGTTCGTCACGTACACGACGTCGCCGCCGAAATCCTCCATCGGGTTGAAGCGCTTCGGCTCGCGGAGCCGGCCTTCCTTGCGCCCTTCCTGGTACGTGTAGTCCTGCAGCTCGCACTCGCCCGCCTGGTCGCAGATCGGGCAGTCGAGCGGATGGTTGATGAGCAGCATCTCGAGCACGCCCTTGCGGGCCTCGAGTGCCTTCTCCGAGTGCACGTGCACCACCTGGCCTTCCGCGACCGCGGTGGCGCAGGAGGGCGCGAGCTTCGGCGCCTTCTCGACCTCGACGAGGCACATGCGGCACACGCCGGCCACCGGAAGTCCCGGATGGTAGCAGTAGTGCGGGATGAGCACGCCGACGGTCTTCGCGGCCTCGAGGATCGACGTGCCCGCCGGCACCTGCGCCGGGCGCCCCTCGATCGTGAGGTTGATCATCTGGACGTCTGCCATCTCAGGCCACCGCGGCGGTCACGGGGTGTGCGGTGCGGCGCTTGATGAGCGCCTCGAAATCTCCGCGGAACTTCTGGATCCCGCTCACGACCGGAGTCGCGCAGGAATCCGAGAGCACGCAGATGGTCTTGCCGGTCATGTTGTCGGCGATCGAGAGAAGCGTGTCGAGGTCCTCGGGCGTGCCGTCGCCGGCGACGATCCGCTCCAGGATGCGCGTCGTCCACCCCGTGCCCTCGCGGCACTGGGTGCACTGCGCGCAGCTCTCGTGGGCGTAGAACCGCGCGAGCCGCGCGATCTGCTTCACGAGGTTCTGGGCGTCGTCGATGACGATGCAGCCGGCCGAGCCGAGCATCGTGCCGCCGGCGATCATCCCCTCGTAGTCCATGAGCGAGGCTTCCGCCTCCTCGATCGTCTGGATCGGCACCGAGGAGCCGCCGGGGATGATGGCGCGGAGCTTCCGGCCCGGGAGCGCTCCCCCACACACGTCGTGGAGGAACTCGCCGAAGGGGAAGCCCATCACCATCTCGTAGTTGCCCGGGCGCTGGATGTTGCCGCAGACCGACCAGAGCTTCGTGCCGGTGCTCTTGGGGTTGTCCGCGCGGCCGAGGCCCTTGTACCAGTCGGCGCCGTTGTTGAGGATGTGCGGCACCGCGGCGAGCGTCTCGACGTTGTTGATCGTCGTGGGCTGCCCGAAGAGGCCCGCCACCGCCGGGAACGGCGGCTTGATGCGCGGGTTGCCGCGACGGCCCTCGATGGAGTTCATCAGCGCCGTCTCTTCGCCGCAGATGTAGGCGCCGGCGCCGCGATGGATCCAGATGTTGACCGTCTTGCCCGAGCCCATCGCGTTGGGGCCGATGATGCCGGCCTTCCGCGCCTCGACCAGCGCCGCCTCCATCACCCGGATCGGCTCGGTGAACTCGCCGCGGATGTAGATGTACGCCGTCTCCGCGCCGATCGCGTAGGCGCCGATCGCCACCCCCTCGATGAGGGCGTGTGGCGTCCAGCGCATGATCTCGCGATCCTTGAACGTGCCCGGCTCGGATTCGTCGGCGTTGCAGCAGAGATAGTGCGGCTTGCCGTCGCCCGGCTTCATGAACGACCACTTGATGCCGGTCGGGAAGCCGGCGCCGCCGCGGCCGCGGAGCCCGGACGCCTTCACGACGTCGACGATCTGCGCCGGCTCCATGCGGAGCGCCCGCTCGAGCGCCGCGTACCCGCCACGCTTCTTCCAGCCCTCGAGCGTGCGGGCCTCGGCCTCGCCGAAGTGCTTCGACAGCACGAGCGTCTCGCGCTCATGCGGCTTGTGCGGAGATCCCATTACTCGCGACTCGCGACGATCCCGGGGACCTTGTCGACGGTGACGCCGTCGATGAAGTCCTCGTTGATCATGACCGGCGTGGCGAAGCCGCAGGCACCGAGGCACTCGACCTCGATCACCGTGTACTTGCCGTC
>DASTYL010000002.1:0-9333 GCA_035764975.1 Gemmatimonadaceae bacterium
CGCCCACTTCCTGCTCTTGTACGTGGCCCGTCGGATGAGACCGCTGCTGTCATCCATTCCCTCGATTGCGCCCGCTGACGTGTCCCCGCATGGTGGCGCCCCGGTGTCTCCGCCGGTCGGATTCCCCCTGTCGAGGGCAGATGCATGACGCTCGCGAACCGCCGCTCCTTCCTCCTCGCCGCCGTCACCCTGGTCGCCTGCACCGAGGGTGCGCCGACCCCCACGGCGCCGGCGAGCGCCGCCCCGCTGCTCGAGAGCCGGGCCGCAGGCACGATCCCCGATCGGTATGTCGTCATGTTCGCCCCGAGCGTGACGGATGCGGCGGGGCTCGCGCGAGAGCTCGTATCCGCCCACGACGGCGAGCTCGGCTTCGTCTACACCCACGCCATCCGGGGATTCAGCGCGCGGCTGAGCGCGACGGCCGCCGCATCGCTGGCGCGGAATCCGAACGTGGCGGTCGTGGAGCCCGACCAGGTGATGACCGCCTATACGACGCAGACGAATCCCACCTGGGGGCTCGACCGCATCGACCAGCGCGCGCTCCCGCTCTCGGCGTCGTACAGCTACGACGTCACCGGCGCCGGCGTGCATGCGTACATCATCGACACGGGCCTCCGCTTCTCGCACGGCGACTTCGGTGGCCGGGCGGCGAGCGGGTACGACGCCGTCGATGGCGGGACGGCCGATGATTGTCACGGCCACGGGACGCACGTTGCCGGCACCGTCGGCGGCGCGACGTATGGCGTCGCCAAGGCGGTGTCGCTCGTCGGCGTGCGGGTGCTCGACTGCAGCGGCAACGGGTCGCTCTCGGGCGTCGTCGCGGGCGTGGACTGGGTGACGGGCAATCACGTGAAGCCCGCGGTCGCCAACATGTCGCTCGGCGGCAGCGCCTCGAGCACCATCGACGCCGCGGTCCGCAATTCGATCGCGGCGGGGGTGAGCTATGCGATCGCGGCGGGCAACGGCGATTTCTTCGGCTTCCAGGCGGATGCGTGCAACTACTCGCCTGCGCGGGTCGCCGAGGCGATGACGATCGGGGCGACGGACAACACGGATCGCAAGGCGTCGTGGTCGAACTACGGCACGTGTGTGGACTGGTTCGCGCCGGGCGTGGGGATCACGTCGGCATGGTCCACGGGCGACGCCGCCACCAACACGATCAGCGGAACGTCGATGGCGACGCCGCACGTCGCGGGCGCGGCCGCGCTCTACCTCCAGAATCATCCGGCGGCCACGCCGCAGCAGGTACGTGACGCGCTCTACGCGATGACGACGAAGGGCATCGTCACGTCCTCGAGCACCGCCAACAACCACCTGCTCTACACGCTCGAGGGATCCGGCGGAAGTGAACCGCCGCCGCCGTCCGTGATCGCGCTGACCGCCACCGGGCGGAAGGTGCGGGGCCTCCAGCGCGTGGACCTTGCATGGTCCGGGGCCACGTCGAGCAGCGTGGACGTGTATCGCGACGGCGTGCGCATCACGACGACGGCCAACGATGGTGCGCACACCGACAACCTCAACAGGAAGGGGAGCGCCAGCTACACGTACAAGGTGTGTGAGGCTGCGTCGACGACCTGCTCGAACGAGGCACGCGTGACGTTCTGAGCGCCGCTCAGCGCACGAGCCGGAGCTTCTCCGGATTCAGGACCCGGTAGAGCGCGACGATCCGGTCGCCATCGGTTTCGCAGAACGTCGCCGAGAAGAGCCGACCGTCGAGGTACTGGACGACGGCCGGCTCGCCGTTGAGGCGGGCCATCCGGTAGGTGAAGGGGTGGCGGTACTTCATCTCGATCGTGAGCAGCATCCGGGCGATCCGTTCCGCGCCGCGGACCACGCGCCGCGCCGCGGAGATCCTGCCGCCCCCATCGCTCGTCCACTCGGCGTCCGTTGCGAGCACGGCGAGCATCGCTTCCTTGTCGTCGGCCGCGAGCGCCGCCAGGAACCGGCCGAACAGGCGCTCCGTCGCATCCGCCGGCGCAGAGAACCGGGCGCGGTCCGCGCGGACGCGCTCGCGGGCCCGGTGCACGGTCTGTCGCGCGGCGACCTCACTCTTCTGGAGCACGCGCGCGATCTCCGCGTAGTCGCTGTCGAACACCTCCCGCAGCAGGAAGGCGGCGCGCTCCTCCGGGGCGAGCCGCTCGAGCATGACGAGAAACGCCATGGACAGGTCGGATGCGAGCTCCGCCTGGTAGTCCGGCGCGAGCTCCTCCGGCGCGATGGGCTCGGGAAGCCAGGGACCGGGGTACGCCGCGCGCGCGGACCCGGCGCGACGCAGCCGGTCGATCGAGAGGCGCGTGACCACGGCCACGAGCCACGCCTCCGGTTCGCGCACGCCGGCCGGATCTCCCTGGTGCCAGCGCAGCATCGCGTCCTGCACGACGTCCTCGGCATCCTGCACGTCGCCGAGCATCCGGTAGGCGATGCCGAACAGGCGCGGCCGATAGGAGTCGGGCGCGACGGGCTCCCCGCGGGGGCTCGGGATCGGGTTTCCCATACGTTGATCTTAGACGGACCGGCGCCGCCGGTGTGACAGGCTGCCGACGCCGGGGTCGGCGGGGTCCGCTGTCACGACGCGGCGCACCGGACGTTCCATGGGGGCATACGGCAGAGTGCGCGCCGCGCTCGCCTCGATCCCGAAAGACGGAGAGTCTGCCCATGTCCACGCGCCTGCGCGACGCCCAGGTTGCTTCCGGTACCTCCCTTCGCATCCTCATCACGGGCGCCACCGGCGTGGTCGGTCGGCGCGTCGTTCCCCAGCTCGTGGCGATCGGCCACCGGGTCACGGCGGTCGGGCGAACGCCGGAGAAGCGCGACGCGCTCGCCGCCGCCGGCGCGACGCCCGTGGCGCTCGACCTGTTCGATGCCGGCGCCGTCCGCCGCGCGCTCGACGGACACGACGTCGCGATCAACCTCGCGACGCACATCCCGCCGTCGGCCGGGCGCATGATGCTGCGCTGGGAATGGCGGGAGAACGACCGCCTCCGACGCGACGCATCCGCCATCCTCGCGGCCGCGGCGACGACGGCCGGCGTGGGTCGCTTCATTCAGGAGTCGTTCGCCCCCATCTACGACGACTACGGCGCGCAGTGGATCGAAGAGAGTGGCCGGCAGCGCCCCGCCCCCTTCAACCGCACGGTGCTGGACGCCGAGCGTTCGGCGCAGCGGTTCACGGAGTCGGGTGGGACGGGGGTGGTGCTGCGGTTCGCCGGATTCTACGGACCCGATGCCTTCCTTCATGACATGGCGAACGTCGTCCGGCGTGGCTGGTCGCCGCTGCCGGGCGCCGCCAAGTCGTACTGGTCGTCGGTCTCGCACGACGATGCCGCCACCGCGGTCATCGCCGCCCTCGGCGTGGCGGCAGGGGCCTACAACGTATGCGACGACGAACCGCTCACCCGGCGCGCGTGGACCGACGCCCTTGCGACCGCGGTCGGTGCACCGCCGCCGAAGCTCATGCCCGCGTGGCTGCTCAAGCTCGGGGGCGCAGCCGTGGAGGTCCTGTCCCGCTCGCAGCGCATGAGCCACGTGAAGCTCACGGCGGCGAGCGGATGGCGGCCGCGGTGGCGCAGCGCGCGTGAAGGGCTTCAAGAGGCCGTGCGGCAGCTGGAGATGGGCGGCGCGACGCTGGAGCACCCCAGGCGAACGGCGTAGCGCTTCCCTGATGGACGCCGCGGCTGCCTTCATCCGGTCCGCGGCCGCACCTCCACGTCGTGCGGCCGCCCGTCGTCGACGAGCGCGATCTCCTGCCCGGCGATCGGCGCGCCGTCCACGGTGATCGCGGCTTCACCCGCCCGGAGCCCGCCGGGATCGTGCACGACGATCGTGTACAGACTCCCGCCGTGCCGGTACGCGATCGAGAACTCGGGCCATGACCGCGGCGCTCGCGGCTCGATGCGCAGCGTATCGCCGCGCCGCGTGAAGCCGAGGATGGCCTCGAGCCCGACGCGGTACATCCAGCTCGCGGAGCCGGTGTACCACGTCCACCCGCCACGCCCGCAGTGCGCCGGCGTGGTGTACACGTCCGCCGCGATGACGTACGGCTCGACCTTGTACGTCGCCACGGCGGCCGGCGTCGCCGCGTGGGTCAGGGGATTGAGCATCTGATACAGCTCGAACGCGCGCTCGCCGTCGCCGAGCCGCGCCGTCGCGAGCACCGACCAGAGCGCGGCGTGGGTGTACTGCGCGCCGTTCTCCCGCACGCCGGGGAGATAGCCCTTGATGTAGCCCGGGTCCTTCGGTGTCCGATCGAACGCGGGCGTGAGCAGCATCAGCAGGCGGGCGTCCTCGCGCACGAGGTGCTTCTCGAACGAGGCCATCGCCTCCCGCTGGCGCACCGGATCGCCCGCGCCGGAGATGACGCTCCAGCTCTGCGCGATCGCGTCGATGCGGCATTCGTCGTTCTGCGCCGAGCCGAGGGGGGTCCCATCGTCGAAGTAGGCGCGGCGGTACCACGCGCCGTCCCAGCCGTGCGCCTCGACCGCTTGCACATAGGCATCCGACCGCGTGCGGAACCCGCGCGCCGTCTCCGTGTCACCGCGCGCGTCGGCGCGATCGGCGAAGGCCCGAAGCGTCGTGACGAGGAACCACGCGAGCCAGACGCTCTCGCCCCGTCCTTCCACCCCGACGCGATTCATCCCGTCGTTCCAGTCGCCGATCCCCATCAGCGGCAGCCCGTGTGCCCCCTCCGTGCAGGCCTTCCGCAGCGCGAGCACGCAGTGCTCGTAGATGGTCGCGGCCTGGTCGCTCACCTGCGGCAGGTCGTACAGCTCGTGCTCGTGCGGCTCGAGCGGGCGCATCGTGATGAAGGGCACGCGCTCGTCGAGCACCGTCAGGTCGCCGGTGACGTGCACGTAGTGATCGACGACGTACGGGAGGAAGACGAGATCGTCCGAGAAGCGCGTCCGCACGCCGCGGCCGCTCTCGGGGTGCCACCAGTGCTGCACGTCGCCCTCCACGAACTGCCGTGCCGCGGCGCGGAGGATGTGCTCGCGCGCGAGGGGCGCATCGGCATACACGAATGCCATGCAGTCCTGGAGCTGGTCGCGGAAGCCGTAGGCGCCGCTGCTCTGGTACAGGGCGGACCGGCCCCACATCCGGCAGGCCAGCGCCTGGTAGAGGCTCCAGCGGTTCACGATGGCATCGAACGACGGCTCCGGCGTCCGCACGGTGATGGCGGACAGCCGCGACTCCCACTCGGCCACCGTGCGATCCATCGCCGCCGTCGCCCGGGCGACGTTCGCATACTCGGCGACGTCGCGGGCGGCGGCGTCCTGGCCGTCCGCGGCCCCGAGGATGACGACGAGCTCGCGGGTCTCCCCCGGCGCGAGCGTCACCGCGCACCGGAGCGCCGCGCAGGGATCGATCGCGCCGCCCGTGGTGCCGAGCAGCGGCCGCTCGAGCGCCGCCGGATCATCCACGCTGCCATGTCGCCCGAGAAACTCCCGGCGATCCGCGGTGTGGCTCACGACCGGCTCGCTCATCGCCGCATACCCCACGAGGGAGGCGAAGCTCGCGTGGAAGTAGTTGTGTGCGTAGATGGCCCCGCTGCGCGCATCGAAGGCGGTATGGATCTGGTGCTGGCAGTGTTCGCGCAGGCTCCCCAGCAGCCACTCCGCGTAGAAGGTGACCTCGAGCCGGCGCGGAGCGGGCCCGACGTTGGTGATGCGCAGCAGGGACAGCTTGATCGCACGGTCCGGAGGGATGCCGACCGCCAGCGTCGTGCGAATCCCGTCGACCTCCTGCTCGAAGGTCGAGCGCCCCGGCGCGTGCCGCACGGTGCAGGGGAGCTCGTGGCGCATCGGCGCCGGCGTGGCGCTCCACGCGACGCCGGTGTCCACGTCCCGCAGGTACAGGACATCGCATGGTGGATCGCTCACCGGATCGTTGTGCCACGGCGTGAGCCGGTAGAACTGGCTGCTGCCGGCCCACGTGGCGCCCGCTCCCCGTTCGGACACGAGAAATCCGCCGTGGGGATTGGCGATCACGTTGATCCAGGGCGCGGGGGGGACGTGGTCCCCGCGGACGCGGATCTCGTAGTCGCCCCGTGAGGTCAACCCGCCGAACCCGTTGTCGAACAGGAGCCGCTGCTGCGCGCCCGGCACGGCGATGCCGCCGCTGGCCGGCGTCCGTCGGGTAACCGTTGGCGCGGCATCGGAGCGTCGGTCCGCGGCCGTCACCCATGACGGCTCGACGCGCGACTCACGACCGAGCTCCCGGAGCTCGCGCAGCCGGCGCTGCGGCTCGCGGGCCGCGAACGCCGTGGGCTCGAGCGCCGCCGCGGCCGCGGCATCCGCGCCGGCGACGATCTGCCCGAGCGCGCGGCCGTCGCAGGTGACGTGGAGCCTCGCCGTCGCGCGCAGCATCGCCAGCTCGTCCGGCTGCAGCCGGTCGGCGCGGCGCACGAAGACGCCGCCCGGGCGGTCGACGACCTCCGAGTCCGTCGCCGCGAACATCGCCGCCGCGATCCGGTCGTCCAGCTCCTGGAGATAGCTGTGCGCGCGCGTGTTGAGGACGACGAGGTCCGCGGTCATCCCGCGCCGGCGCCAGTAGCGGTGCGCCGCGAAAAGCTGGCGCAGCGTCGGCAGGCCCTCCGGCGACTCGAGCGTCGCGAGCACGATGGGCCAGTCCCCCGAGATGCCCTGCGCCCACAGCAGCGGCTGTGAGCCGCGGTTCCGCTCCAGTTCCTCCTGCGGTGCGCGCACGGCGGGGCTGGAGTAGAACAGGTGCCCCGCGAGATCCTGGAACAGCGCTGCATCCGATGGGGAGATGTTCAGCTCACGGAGCTCCACCTGGGCAGCGGTCCACGCGAGGTCGAGCGCCCGCTGCGCCGAGTGCGGATCGTGATACCGCCCGGTGAGCTCGAAGAGCCGCTCGCGCGTCTCAGCGACGAGCGTCGTGAAGGCGACCGACGCCGTCTGCCCGGGCGCGAGGCGCACGCGCGTGCGGAGCGCGAACACGGGATCGAGGACGGCGCCCGTGGTGCAGGAGAGGGAGTGGCCGCCGTCGATCGCGACAGGGTCCCGCCGCGTGCGCCCGCGGCCGATGAACCGGGCGCGATCGGTCTCGTACGAGACGTCCCCGACGCGGTTCGGTGCCGTGTCCACCACGTGCGCACACCAGAGCGGCCGCTCGGATGCGGAGCGCGGCCGGCGCGATGCCGTGAGCGCCGTGCACCACTGGTGCCACTCGGTCTCCACGAACAGGTTGGCGAACGCCGGGTGGGCACGGTCCGCGTCCGGCGGCGCGAGCACCACCTCGCCGTAGCTCGTGAGCTCGATCTCCCGCACCTCGTCGCCATTGTTCGAGACGGTGACGCGCCGCACCTCGGCGGAATCCTCCGGCACGACGGCGATCTCCGTCCGGGTCTCGATGTCGCCGTCCGCGCGATGTATGGTCACGCGGTCCGTCGCCAGCTCGGCACGATACCAGTCCGCCGGCGCCGCAACCGGCTGGTGGCCGGCCGACCAGACGCGGTTGGCCGTCAGGTCCCGCACGTAGACGAACTGTCCCGTGTCGTCGCGCGTGCCGTCCGCGCGCCAGCGCGTCACCGCGAGCTCGCCATATCGGCTGTAGCCTGCCCCGCTGTGGCTCACCATGATCGTGTAGGGGAGCCGGCCCAGCAGCGCGATGCGCGGCTGCGGGGTCTCGGTCGTCTCGACCTCGCGTACGGCAGGGCGCTCGAGCTCCGGATCGGGGAGCGATTCGTCGACGCGCGCCATCTGCGGCGGCTGGAGCACGAGTCGCCGCGGGATTCGCTCGTGCAGCAGCAGCTCGGCGGCACGGACGAGGGGGTCCGCGTGGAAGCGGCGCTGCCAGATCCGGTCCTGCAACAGGTTGGTCAGCGCCACGACGGACATGCCGACGTGGTGGGCCATGAACGTGCGTACGAGCGCGTACCGCCGGCCCGGCTCCGGCCGCGTGTAGTCGAGCGAATCGTAGAACCCGAAATCGCCGAGCGCCCCTTTCTCCTCGAGCTTTCCGAGGTTGTCCAGCGCCCGCTCGGCGTCCACCATCACCGCGAGCGCCGAGGCGTATGGTGCGATCACGAGGTCGCGCCCGAGCCCGCGCTGCAGTGCGAGATCCGGCACGCCGAACGCCCGGTACTGATACGTGAGGTGACGATCGCGGAGGTTGTACGCGCTCTCGCTCACCCCCCAGGGCACGCCGCGCTGCTCGCCATAGGCCATCTGGCGACGGACGGCGTTGTCGTACGTCTGGTCGAGGATCGTCTGCGGGAACGACTCCATCACGAGCGACGGCATGAGGTACTCGAACATGCTGCCGCTCCACGACACGAGCGCCATCTCCCCGGCGGAGCGCGTCAGCGTGCGCCCGAGGTGGAACCAGTGCTCCGCCGTCACCTCGTTGTTCGCGATCGCGATGAAGCTCGCGAGCCGCGCCTCGGAGGCCAGCAGGTCGTAGTACGAGGCATCCAGCGTGTGCGTCCCGTGCTGGTAGCCGATGGAGAAGAGCTTGCGCGCGGGGTCGAACAGGAAGCCGAAGTCCATCCCGAGCGCGAGCCGGTACGCGCGGTCTGCGATCGACCGGAGGCGCGTGGCCAGCTCGGCGTCCCCGGTCAGGCCGAGGCACGCCTGGCGGACCGAGATGAGGTGCCCGGCGAGGTTCCCGCTGTCGACGGTCGAGATGTACGCCGGCTCGAGCACGCGGAGCTCGTGCAGCTCGTACCAGTTGAAGAAGTGCCCGCGGAACCGGCGCATCCGCTCGAGGGACTCGAACACGGCTTCGAGCCGCGCCGTCATGTCCTCGAGTGTGATGAGGCCGAGATCGTGCGCGCTCACGATGGCGAGCAGCTGGAGGCCGATGTTCGTCGGCGAGGTCCGCATCGCCGTGACAGGGGAGGGATCCTCCTGCACGTTGTCCGGCGCGAGCCAGTGCGTATCGGCGGTCGCGAAGGTGTCGAAGTAGCGCCAGTGCAGCGCCGCATAGCGAAGCGCCTGCTTGCGCTTTTCCTCCGGCAGTGGACGGTGGCGTTCCGCCCTGGGGCGGCCGGTGGCGTGCGCAATGGCGGGGGCGAGCGCCCACAGCAGCGCGAGCGGGCCCGCGGCCACGGCGAGCTGCCATGCCGGACGCGCGTCCTCCCGTCCCGCCGCTGCCACGATGACGAGGGCGACGATCGCGAGCGTGAGCGCAACCGTGGGCCACATCCGACGCCAGACGTCGGCGGCCGTGCCGGCCAGCGCGCGCTCGGTCTGCGACGACGGCTCCCACTCGAGCAGGCGCCGCCGCGTGACGCCGAGCCGCCACAGCGTGCGGACGATCGCATCGGCCGAGACGATCGCCTGGTGCGGCAGGAACGCGATCGCCATCGCGACC
>DASTYL010000003.1:0-3416 GCA_035764975.1 Gemmatimonadaceae bacterium
CGCGGAGCTGATGCGGCGACATCCCAAGGCCGACGCGGCGTCGATCGCCGACGTCGTGCTCGGGTGTGCCAACCAGGCGGGCGAGGACAATCGCAACGTGGCGCGGATGGCGGCGCTGCTCGCGGGGCTGCCGGTGACGGTTCCCGGCGAGACGGTCAACCGCCTCTGCGCCTCCGGGCTCAGTGCCGTGGCGAGCGTCTCGCGGGCAATCCACTGCGACGAGGGGGAGCTGTTCGTCGCCGGCGGCGTCGAGAGCATGACGCGCGCGCCGTTCGTGATGGGGAAGTCTGCGCAGCCGTTCGGCCGTGAGGTCCAGATGTTCGACACGTCAATCGGCTGGCGGTTCGTGAACCCGCGAATGAAGGCGCAGTACGGCGTGGACGCCATGGGCGAGACGGCGGAGAACGTGGCCGAGGAGCGCCGCGTGTCGCGCGAGGCACAGGATCGCTTCGCGTGCCGGTCACAGGAGAAGGCCGCGGCGGCCCGCGCGGCGGGGCGATTCGAGCGCGAGATCGCGCCGGTGACGATCCCGGTGCGCAAGGGCGACCCGAGGATCGTGGCGGAGGACGAGTTCATCCGCCCGGGCACCACGCTCGAGATCCTCGCGAAGCTCAAGCCGGCGTTCCGCTCGGGGGGGTCGGTGACGGCGGGCAACTCGAGCGGCGTCAACGACGGCGCCGCCGCGCTGCTCGTCGCAAGCGAGCGGATGGTGAAGGAGCTCGGCGTGACGCCGCTGGCGCGCGTGGTGGCCAGCGCCGCCGCCGGGGTGGAGCCCCGCACGATGGGCATGGGACCGGTGCCCGCGTCGCGCATGGCGCTGCACCGCGCGGGGCTCACGATGGAGCAGATGGACGTCATCGAGCTCAACGAGGCCTTCGCCGCGCAGGCGCTGGCCTGCCTGCGGGAGCTGGGCGTCGCCGACGACGATCCGCGCGTCAACCCGAACGGCGGCGCGATCGCGCTGGGGCACCCGCTCGGCATGAGCGGCGCGCGCCTGCTGCTCACCGCGGCGCACCAGCTCCGGGAGACCGGCGGCCGCTATGCGCTGGCGACGATGTGCGTCGGGGTCGGACAGGGGATGGCGATGGTCATCGAGCGGGCATGACGGTGGGAACCTCCTCAGAAGCTGCGAGCTGCGAGCTGCGAGAACCACCCTCGCCCTTCCGGCATCCTGTACTCGCCACGAGCCCGGCAGTTGTCGTTCTCGCAGCTCGCAGCTCGTAGCTCACACCTGATCCAATGATCTTCGCGTTTGAAGAGTTCATCCCGGTCATTCACGAGAGCGCGTTCGTCCACCCGCTCGCAGCCGTCACCGGCAACGTCGTCATCGGCCGGGACGTGTACATCGGCCCGGGGGCGGCGCTGCGCGGGGACTTCGGCGGGATCATCGTCGAGGACGGGTGCAACGTGCAGGAGAGCTGCACCGTGCACATGTTCCCGGGCGTGACCGTGGTGCTCGAGGAAAGCTCCCACATCGGGCACGGTGCCATCGTGCACGGGGCGCGCATCGGCCGCAACACGCTGGTGGGAATGAACGCGGTGATCATGGACAACGTCGTCGTCGGCGCCGAGTGCATCATCGGCGCGATGGCGATGGTGCCGGCGGACATGCGGATTCCCGACCGGAAGGTCGTGGTCGGCAGCCCGGCGAAGATCGTGAAGGACGTGACGGACGAGATGATCGCCTGGAAGACGGAAGGGACAAAGATCTACCAGGGACTCCCCGCGCGGCTGCACCGGTCGCTGCGCGAGGTCGAGCCGCTGCGCGAGATTCCGGCCGGCCGGGGCACCGACGCCCAGCGGATGGCCTACACGACGTGGAACAAGACGAGGACGCAGTCATGACGAGCATCTCCACGGCTCCCGCGCCCGCCATCATCGCCGGGTCGCCGCGCCGCCTGCTGAACTACACGCAGGGGGAATGGGTCGCCGGTGAGGGCAAGGCGGCGACGCTGTATCACGCGGTCACCGGCGAGCCCGTCGCCGAGGCGAGCACCGGCGGCATCGATTTCAAGGGAATGGTCGAGTACGCGCGTCGCGTCGGCGGGCCCGCGCTCCGGAAGATGACCTTCCACGAGCGCGCGCGGATGCTCAAGGCGATGGCGCAGCACCTCATGGCGAAGAAGGACGAGTTCTACCGCGTGAGCGCCATGACGGGTGCGACGAAGGGCGACTCCTGGATCGACGTCGATGGCGGCATCGGCACGCTGTTCGTCTTCGCGAGCAAGGGCCGGCGCGAGCTCCCCGACGAGCACATCCACGTGGACGGCGCCATCGAGGCGCTCTCCAAGGGCGGCACCTTCATCGGCCGGCACATCGCCGTTCCGCTCGAGGGCGTCGCGGTGCACATCAACGCCTTCAACTTCCCCGTGTGGGGAATGCTCGAGAAGCTCGCGCCGACGCTGCTCGCGGGCGTCCCGGCGATCGTGAAGCCGGCATCGCTCACGTCGTTCCTGACGGAGGTCGTGTTCCGCGAGATGGTCGCCTCGCGGATCTTCCCGGAGGGCTCGATCCAGCTTCTCTGCGGCAGCGCCGGCGACCTGCTCGACCACCTCGACAGCCAGTGCGCGGTCGCCTTCACCGGTTCGGCGGCGACGGGGAAGATGCTGAAGTCGCACCCGGTGATCCTCGGTGAGAACGTCCGCTTCAACATGGAGGCCGACTCGCTGAACTTCTCGATGCTCGGCCCGGACGCGGCGCCGGGGACGGAGGAGTTCGACCTCTTCGTGAAGGAGGTCGTGAAGGAGATGACGGCGAAGTCAGGGCAGAAGTGCACCGCCATCCGCCGCACGCTCGTCCCCGAGGCGTACGTGCAGGACGTCATGCGGGCGCTCGCCAAGCGTCTCGACGGCGTGAAGATCGGCGACCCCACGGTCGAGGGCGTCCGCATGGGCCCCCTCGCGGGCCGGCCGCAGGTCGGCGAGGTCCGCAAGAGCGTCGAGCGGATCGCGAAGGCAACGGAGCTCGTGTACGGCACGCCCGATCATGTCGACGTCGTCGGCGCCGACGCGGAGAAGGGCGCCTTCTTCCCGACGCTGCTGTTCTACGCGAAGTCGCCGTTCACGGCGACCGCGGCGCACGACGTCGAGGCGTTCGGGCCGGTGAACACCGTCATGCCGTACAGGTCCGTGGACGACGCGGTGGCGCTGGCGAAGCTCGGCAAGGGCAGTCTGGTCGGCTCGCTGTTCACGGCGGATGACGCGGTCGCGCGCGACGTCGTGCTCGGGACGGCGTCGCATCACGGCCGCCTCATGCTCGTGAACCGGCAGAGCGCCAAGGAAAGCACGGGCCACGGTTCGCCGCTGCCGCACCTCGTGCACGGCGGCCCCGGGCGCGCGGGCGGGGGCGAGGAGATGGGCGGCATCCGCGGCGTGATGCACTACATGCAGCGCACCGCGATCCAGGGATCGCCGACC
>DASTYL010000004.1:0-2195 GCA_035764975.1 Gemmatimonadaceae bacterium
TGCGCCACCACCGTCGTGCTGCGCGTGGCGGATGGGTACGCCCGGTACGAGCCCGCCGAGCAGCGCCGCCAGTACTCGGAGGCCAGGCGCGAGCTGGCCCGGCTGGAAACGCACCTCGGCGTGCTGCGGCAGACGGATATCCTGCCGGCGCCGGCGTACCAGCAGATCAGCGGACGGATGCAGCAGGTGCACCGGCTGCTCGGCGGCTACCTCATCTATCTCGACCGGCAGATCGCCAGCGATTCCCGCCGTGACGGCATGACGGCGGCGGAGCGCCCCGCCCTCACGCCGGCATCGACCTCATGAGCGGGTGGAGCTCACTGCGGTCCGCCGGTCCCTTCCCCGCCGGCCCCTGCCGCCAGCACGGCATGCGCGGGCGTGCGGCTGCGCCCGTGGCCGTCGGCGAACCGTTCGAAGAGATCCACCGTGCGGAGCCGGGCGAGCGAGGCCGGCCTGGTCCCGACGACGCGCTGGGCGGTACTCGAGAGGTGCGACGACGACGCGAAGCCGAGGACCTGTGCCACATCGCGCACGTCATACCCGGGGTTCTTCGACAGCTCCGCCGCCGCCACGAGTCGCACCAGGTCGATCACCCGCTTCAGGTTGGGAGCGCCGTCCGCCGCGAAGCTCCGGCTGAGGTGCTCGCGCGTCACCGAGAGCGCCGTCGCCAGCTCCCCCGTCCGGACGGGCCGACCACCATGGGCGACGATGACCTCCCACGCGTTCCGCTGGAGCGTCGTCGCGAGGCCGAACTGGGCGGGGGGCTCCCGCAGGGCGGCGGCAAAGCGGGCGGAAAAGGTCTGCGGCATCACCAGCTCCCTCGCGACTGAATCGTCGACGCCGTCGAAGAGCACGTCGGCGAATCCGAGTGCGGCGCAGCGCGCGGGCGTTCCCGCCTCGGCGCTGCGCAAGGGCACGACGGCGAAGAACGGCACACTCGGAAAATCCCGCGCGAGCTCGGCGACGGCCCACGCCTCTTCCGGCGCGTTACCGAGATCGACGAACGCGGCATCGATCAGCGAGTCGCGGAGCTGCGCGGAGAATTCGGCGTGAGTCCGCGTGAAGAGGGTCCGGCTGCGCCGGCGCGGGAACGCCGTCCGCAGCATCCCGCGGGGACGGTCGCGCAGGGCGAGGACGAGCAGGGACGGCGGCGGCGCCGACGCGGCGGCCGGCGGCGTGGCCGCGGACGAGGAGCTGTGGGGCATCCGCTCAGCGGGCCGCCAGCGATGCGATGACCATGTCGTGCGCCCGGCGCAGGACTTCGCGCGCGTTGGCGTACGAGATGACGTCCTGTGCCTCGGGGAACGGACTCCAGCGACACGCGGTGATCCCTTCCTCCCGCTGGGGGCTCGTCGCGGAATGCGCGGTCTCCATGAGGTAGAAGTAGCAGATCTTGTGGACGAGCCGCCCCCGGAAGCGGAAGTACCAGTCGATCGTCTCGATCGGCCCGCGCAGCATCAGGCCATCGACCCCCGTCTCTTCCGCGACTTCGCGCAGGGCGGCCGCCTCGGGCATCTCCCCGCGCTCGAGGTGGCCCTTCGGGAATCCCCAGTTGCTGTAGCTGTCGCGGATGAGGAGGAACATCGGCTCGGGCGTGCCGTCGCTCCCCGCCGCGAGACGGAAGACCACTCCGCCCGCGGAGGTTTCGCGGTGCGCACGACCGCGCGCAGCCTTCACGCCGCCCCCTCGAGGTCGGCCTTGCCCTCGATGAACTGGCGCACCACCGGATCCTCGCTCTGCTGGATCTCGGCGACGCTGCCCACCTGGCGCACCCGTCCCTGATACAGCATCGCGATGCGCGACCCCACGGTGTACGCGCTCCGCATGTCGTGCGTGATGACGATGCTCGTGACGCCAAGCTTGTCGCGCATGCGGCGCATCAGGTTGTCGATCACGGCGCTCGTCACGGGGTCGAGCCCGGTCGTCGGCTCGTCGTACAGCATGTACTTGGGCCGCAGCGCGATCGAGCGGGCGATGCCGACCCGCTTGCGCATGCCGCCGGACAGCTCGGCGGGGAACCGGTGCTCGACGCCCGGCAGGTCCACGAGCTCGAGCGCCTGCTGCACGCGCTCCGTGATCTCCGCCTCGGTGAGCTCGCCCTGCTTGCGGAGGCCCATCGCCACGTTCTCGCCGATGCTGAACGAGTCGAAGAGGGCGGCGAACTGGAATACGTAGCCGATGCGCGCGCGCAGCTT
>DASTYL010000005.1:0-4948 GCA_035764975.1 Gemmatimonadaceae bacterium
GTCGAGCAGGATCCCCTCGCGAGCGCAGGCTGTTTTCGCGGAGACCTGATGCGCGGCCTGATGGAGATCTCCGGAAGTTTCTGGGGCCGGCGCCCGCAGTTGTACGACCGCTACATCGCGGCGCTCCGGGCGTCTGCCAGCCAGCGTCGGGCGCTGCCGCGTGACCAGCGCATGGAGTTCTGGTCGCCGCTCGATCTCGAGACGGTTGCGCATCGCATTCCGGACGCCTGACGATTCACTCACTGCACGCGCGAAACGGATCGGCGCGCCACGCGTACTATCAGGTATGCCTGCTTCGACGTACTGGAAGGACACGCGCGCCCCGCGCCACTCGCTGCTCCTCGCGTTGCCACTGCTGCTGCTGTACGAAGCGATGGCGGCCGCGCTGTCGGGGCCGCAGACGGGCCTGCGCAACGGGGCGGATGTGATCCTCCAGGCCCTGATCGTGAGCGCCGTCGGCCGGGACGGCACGCTCTACGTGACCGCCGCGGTGATCCTCCTCTGCATCGCCTGGGTGATCCGCGACGCGCGCCGCAACGGCGGCATCCGGGCGAGCTACCTGCCGGCGATGTTGCTCGAGGCGGCGGTGCTCGCGGTGGTGTTCGCAGTGGTGGTGGGCGTCGCGACGAGTCAGCTCCTCGCGGGGCTCGGCGGCACGCTGATGGTCGTCGAGGCCGGGCAGGCCGCTGCCCCGCTTCCGCTCGACACACCCACCGCGGTGATGCTCTCCCTCGGCGCGGGCCTCTACGAGGAGCTGCTCTTCCGTGTGCTCCTCGTCACCGGGATCGCCGCCGGCGTCCGCGCGCTGCTCGGTGCGAGCACGGTCGCCGCGGGTGTGCTCGCCAGCATCGCCGGCGCGCTCCTGTTCTCGGCGTTCCACTACGTGGGGGCCTACGGCGATCCGTTCACGGTCGAGTCGTTCACGTTCCGCGCGATCGCGGGGCTCGCGTTCAGCGGCCTGTATCTGCTCCGCGGGTTCGGCATCACCGCGTGGACGCACGCCCTCTACGACATCGGGGTGCTGGTCCTCTAGGGGACGGGCTGCGGCTGCAGGCTTACCGCCGCGTCGGTGCCGTCCCCTCCGCGTCCCATTGCCTCCAGTCGGGCGCGGCGATGGCGACGAAGGTTGCGCCGCCGACCAGGCCGGTGAGCGCGCCATACGCCGCCATCAGCCAGACGAACTGCCCCGGGACGAGCAGGGCCCAGGCGATCGGCATCATGACCGCGCCGAGGATCGTCGCGATCGCGACGACGTGCCAGCGTCGCATGCGCCCCGCGCGGTCGCGGCGCCGGTAGAGCGGCACCCCGACGGCCAGCTCCAGCGTGTACGCGACCGGGAGGCCGACGATCAGCACATACAGGGTGCTCATCGGCAGGTCGCGCACCACGATCGCCGAGGCGCCACTCTCCAGCGCGAGGCTGACGGACAGCACGGCGGTGAGCACGAGCAGCGCCACGATCGGCGCGAAGACGAACGCCCATCGGACGTGCCGGGACAGCCTGGACGTCTGTGGTCCGGGCGCGGCGGCGGAGGCACGGGCGGAGAGTTGCTCGGGCAGCATGCGTGGCAACTTGCGGGGCGGGGGTCCTCATGTCCAGCACGATCCACGGCCGGCGATCCGCCGGGGGGCGCGTGCCCGGAGCGGCTCGGCAGTTGCACCAGCGCCCCTGCGATCAATCCGGAGTGACGCGACGTGAAGGAGTTGGCGAGCGGCGGGCGATGGCTGCGCCGGATCACGAAATTGTCGGGGTGCATCGTACTGTCGATGGCCGTCGGTGCCGGCCTGGCGGCCGCCCAGCAGCCGTCACCCCCGGCCGCCGACACCGCCGCGGCGCTCGCGCGCTTCCTCGACGAGGCCTCCGCGATCAACTCGGTGGTGCCGGAGCGGCTGCGCGCCTACACCGCGAGGGTGGAGACGGAGATGTCGCTCTCGGTCGTCGATTCGGCAGACCTCGAGCGTATCGCGCAGGTGGAGCAGGTGGCGAGCGTCGTCCGGTGGCGCGCCACGGGTGCGTACGAGCAACGAGTCGTCGGACACCGCTCCCAGGCGGTGGGGCCGATGTTCTCGCTGATGAGCATGTTCGGCGGCTGGACGACGCCGACGCTGTACGGCAATCGGCTGCAACTCGGCGTCACGCCCTCGTCCGCGGGGACACGCCCCGAGCCCGTGCTCCCGCGCGGCCTTGCGGTACACCCGCTCGCGAGCAACCGCGATCTGTACTACCGGTTCGACGGCGGGGACACGGTCGCCATCGTCCAGGCGCGCGATCGGCGGATCCACCTCATGCGCGTGCGCGTCACGCCACGGGACACGGTCCCCGGCGACGCGATTCTCTTTCTCGGCGAGCTGCACCTCGACGCAGACCGACGGCAGATCGTCCGCATGCGCGGCCGCATGGTCGAGTACAGCGATGGCAAGCCCACCATCAGCGCCGGAAGCCGGATCCCCGGGGCGAGCGGCGCCTCGTTCGTCGAGCTGGTGAACGCGGAGTTCGGCGGGGAGTTCTGGCTTCCCGTGTACCAGCGCACGGAGATGCAGGCCCGGTTCGCCCTCTTCGGCAACCTGCGCGCGATCGTCAGGATCGTCTCGCGATTCCGTGATCACCGGCCGAACGATACGACGTGGATCGCCGCCGCCGACACGCTGCTCGGGGCCCGGCATCGGCTCACGTTCGCGCCGTCGGACAGCCTCTCGCGCTACCGCGAGTGGGATCGTCCGCTCGGCGAGGCCAGCGACGAGGTTCGCTTCGCGGATTTCGCCGACCTCGAGCCCGGGGCCTGGCACGCCGACACGCGGCAGACGGCCGCGGTCCGCTTCCGTCCGCGCACGATGGGCGAGGCGTTTCGCTTCAACCGAATCGAGGGAGCGTTCACGGGCATCGCGCTCGAGCGGGACGCCCGTGACGCGGGAGAGGGCTACCTCGTGCGCGGCTCGGTCGGGTGGGCATGGTCCGAGCAGACGGCGCGTGGCGCACTGACCGCCGAACGCCATGGCGCCGAGTGGATGCAGGCGCTGCGGTTCGAGCGCGCGCTCGCGCACACCAACGACTTCGCGCCGCCGCTCTCGTGGGGCGCGACGCTTTCTGCCCTGTTCGGGAGCAACGACGACTTCGATTACGTCGACCGGTGGAGCGCTGCCGGGTCGGTGACGCACTGGCTCGACGCGCAGCGCCGCTCGTTCCTGCGGTTCGAGGCAGGACCGGCGGAGGACCGCGCGGCGCTGCAGCATGCGTCGCGTGGACTCACCGTCACGGGCGACGGCTTCCGGCCGAACCGCGGGATCCACGAAGGGCGGTACGTGCGGACCGCCGCCGCCCTGGAGATCAATCCGCAGGTCAGCGGCCTGTTCGTGAATCGCGGCCTCGGGGCACGGATCCATTACGAGCGAGCGGATGGTGAGCTGCGCTGGCAGCGGGCCGAGGCGCGCGTAGCGGCGCGGCGGGACGTCGGTCCGTTCGAGCTGTATGCGCGTGGCGACGCGGGCGCGGTGTTCGGCGGCGTGGTGCCGCAGGCGCTGTTCGAGATCGGCCGGTGGGAAGGGCTGAGCGCATACGGATACAAGGAGTTCGGCGGCGACCGTGCGGCGCTGGGACGCGCCGTCGCCGGATATACCACGCCGTGGCTCCGGGCACCGGTGCGGTTCTCCAACATGTTCATCCTCCCCGGGATCGCACCGGGAGTCGCGGCCGGCGTGCAGGGCGGCTGGGCCGAAGCGTCGAACGAGGCCGCATGGAGTGCGCTTCGTGACCTCGGCACGGTCATGGACACCACGACCGGTGAGCTGGTGCCCCTCTCGCGGCCGACCGACGGTGTCCGCGCGTCGGGCGAGCTGCTGCTCACGTTCTTCCACGGCGCGCTCTCGCTCGGCATGACCCGCCCGCTCGACCGCGCAGGCGGCTGGAAGTTCACCGGACGCATCGGGCAGGGATTCTGAACGCGCCGAGGCGCTGACGAAGCAGAATCGGCACGGCGTCGTGACGTTTCCGGTCGCTCTCGAAGTTTCATGAAGTGCTCCAGCGCTCCGTGGTGACAGCGAGCGGCTGGCACTCGCGTCCGGCATCGCCGGACGCTCGACGGCCGTTCCCTGCCACGGAGAGTGTTCGTTCACCTGGCAGACCGGAGGTAGCCGTGCGTGCACTCACGCGCGTCGCGCTTGCGATGATCCCGCTTACGGTCGTCGCCTGCGATTCCGATGGCCCGGCATCGCCTGACGCCGGACCTCCGCCCGGGGTCCTTGGCCCCAGTCCGATCGGGGCGCCGATTCCCGTTGGCGTCGAGCTCGTGGCGAGCGGGTTCGTCTCACCGATTGCCGTCACCGCCGCGGGCGATGGAAGCGGCAGGCGGTTCGTCGTCGATCAGGTCGGCACGATCCGCGTGATCACCAGCGCCGGACAGTTGCTGTCCACCCCGTTTCTCGACGTTCGCACGAAGCTCGTCGCGCTCCGGACGGGATTCGACGAGCGTGGCCTGCTCGGCCTCGCCTTTCATCCGGGCTACCAGCAGAACGGGCGCTTCGTGGTGTTCTACAGCGCGCCGCTGCGCGCCGGTGCGCCAGCGGGCTACGACAACACCATCCGGATCGCCGAGTATCGCGTCTCGTCCAATCCGGACGTCGCGGATCCGGCGAGCGAGCGGGTGATCCTGGAGGTCGACAAGCCGCAGTTCAACCACAACGGCGGCACGGTGCTCTTCGGGCCGGATGGGTATCTCTACATCTCGATCGGCGACGGCGGCAACGCCAATGACGTCGGAACGGGCCATGTGGAGGACTGGTTCGCGGACAACGCCGGCGGCAACGGCCAGGACATCGAGCAGAACCTGCTCGGCAACATCCTGCGCATCGACGTCGACCACGGGACGCCGTACACGATTCCGGCGGTCAATCCCTTCGTCGGACGCCGCGGCCTCGTTGAGATCTGGGCGTACGGGCTGCGCAACCCGTACCGC
>DASTYL010000006.1:0-10832 GCA_035764975.1 Gemmatimonadaceae bacterium
GGGGCCGAGCGAGATCCTGGCGCTGATCGCGCTCCGAGCGCGTGAGACCGTGCTGGCCCGGAGCCGCTCCATCGTCGCAGCGAATCTCCAGCTCGTCCGCGACTTCTTCGCGCGCCACCAGGCGCTCTTCGAATGGGTCGAGCCCCGTGCGGGGAGCGTGGCGTTTCCGCAACTGCGGCGTGGCGATGCGAGCACCTGGGTCGCGCGCCTGCGTGAGTCGGAGGGTGTCCTGCTGCTTCCCGGTGCGGAGTTCGGCGGATGGAGCGACCATTTCCGCATCGGGCTCGGGCGCAGCGACGCGGCGGCGGCGCTGGAGCGGGTGGAGGCATTCATCCGGCACTCCCCTTGCGACGACCGGTAGAGGCCGCGTCACAGCACCTCACCCACCACCGGAGGCGGACATGGAGCAAAGCGTGCCGTCGATCGGGGAAACACATGATGACGCCGACCGTCCGCCGGCGCTCGTCGGCCTCGTCGTGGGTGGAGCGCTGGTCGCGTACGGCATGCGCCGCCGGAGCGTGCTCGGACTGGCCGCCGGCGTAGTCGGTGCGGGTGTGCTCGCGGCGACCCTCGCGCCCCGGCTCGCCCCGCACGTCGCGATCGGCCTTGCGGGTCCGCGATCCATCGATGTCGACATCGACGTGGTCGTCAACCGGCCCCGGGCCGCGGTGTTCAACTTCTTCCGCAACTTCGAGAACCTCCCGCTGCTCGGCGGCATCCTGCACAGCGTGGACGACTATGACGACGGCCGGTCGCGCTGGCGGATCATGAGCGGCAGCACACTGGTGGAGTGGGACGTCCTCGTCGCGAAGTACCTGCCGCCGCGCGTCATCGGATGGGAGAGCGTCCCCGGCGCACCGGTCGAGAGCTCCGGTACCGTGCGCTTCGACGCCATCGACGAGTCGACGACACGCGTCTGCGTGTCGGTGCATTACATCCCCAGGAGCGACGTGGCGGCACGTGCGTTCGCACCGCTGCGTGCGCGGCGCCCGGAACGGCGCGTGCGTGCCTCGTTCGGCCGCGTCGAGAGCGCCATGGCGCGCGCGGCGTTGCCCGACGTGCGGCGTCGCGAGCCGCTGTATCCCTTGCCGGAGGTGCCGCCCGACGGCGCCTCTGCACCGCCGGACGCGGGGTCCGGCGATGGTCCGTCTCAGCACTGACAGGAGTTGCACATGGCCCTGGCCATTACCGGTCCGCGACGCGTGCCGCGCGACACCGCCGATTCCGAAAACGTCGCGCGCGGGGAGCGGTGGGTTTCCGTCCTGGCCGGCAGCGCGCTCGCGGTCTACGGGCTCGATCGCCGTGACCGGCCGGGCGCCGCGATGGCGCTGCTGGCCGCGGTGCTCCTGTACCGCGGTGCCACCGGTCGCTGCCCGGCGTACTCCGCCCTCGGCGTGAGCACCGCTCACCGGGAACGGGATCGGGAAGCCATGCCCCACGAGCCTACGTCGCGCGCGGCCGTCTTCCGCGCCAGCGACGCACTGAAGATCGAGGAGAGCATCGCCGTCAACCGCGCCCCCGAGGAGCTCTACGCGCTCTGGAAGGAGCCGGCGAACCTGCCGCGATTCATGGACTGGATCGAGCGGGTGGAGCCCATCGATGCGCTCCACGCGCGATGGATCGCCAACGGCCCGGCCGGCACGTCCATCTCCTGGGTGGCGGAAGTGATCAACGACGTGCCGAACTCGATCCTCGCCTGGAAGTCGGTGGATGACGCCGACATCCGGAACGCCGGCTCCGTCCATTTCCGCCGCACGGCCGACGGGCTGGGAACCGAGGTGACGCTGATCGTCGAGTGGCTGCCGCCTGGTGGGCGTGCAGGGATGATCGTCGCCCGGCTCCTCGGTGCCGCACCCGAGCGTCGGGTGCGGCAGGGCCTCGAGAAGTTCAAGGAGATGGCCGAGGCCGACCGGGTCTAGACCCGGTCGGTCGCCCGCCGTCCCGCGCCCGGATGCCGGCGCTCGCCGTGCGGCTCCGGGTGCACGCGCGGCACCTCGAACAGCCGGTACGGCGGCCGGTCCGGATACCGCTCCTCGAGCAGCGGCACCGACACGTTGAACACCGGGATTCCGTTCGACGTGCGCCCCTCGACCGTGCCCCGGTGGGCGTGCCCGTGGAACACCGCGTTGACCGGATAGCGCGTCAGCGGCTCTTCCAGGCGGCTCGAGCCAAGGAACGCGAAGATCTCGACCGGCTCCCCCTCCACCGTCTGGCGGATCGGCGCGTAGTGCAGCACGGCGATGCGACTCTCCGTCTTCAGCTTCGCGAGCGCGTTCTCGAGCTTCAGCGCCTCCTCGATCGCCTCGTGAACGAACTGCTTGATCACCCGTTCCCCCCAGGCCCCGAGTGCTCCGCGGCCGAAGCCGCCGCAGAAGCCGCGGACGCCGGCGAAGCCCACCCCGTGAAACTCGACGGCGTCTCCATCGAGCACGCGGACGCCGGCATCGGAGAGGATACTCGTCACCTCGGTCTCCTGCCCCGACTCGTAATCATGGTTGCCGAGGACGGTCACGATCGGGACCCGCACGGACGCGAGATCCTTCGCGAGGACCTTGGCCTCCTCGGGGAGCCCGTAGTCCGTCAGGTCGCCGCACAGCAGGAGGACATCCGCGTTCTCGTTCAGCTGCGTGAACACGTGGTGCAGCTTGCCCTGCGAGGTCTTCCCGTAGTGCACGTCGCTCATCGCTGCGATGCGGACGACGTCGCTCCCAGTAGTCATTGCGTTCCCCGTTCGAGAGTCATTCTCGGGGGATACATCTGTCAGATTCGGGCCACGAGCATCCTGGCGGGCGCGGCCGTGCGACAGCAGACGAACCCGGTTGAGCCCCACTCTTGCACTTTACGAGGGCAACCGCACCCGACTCCATGGCGTATCAATCGACGCTCGACGAATCCGCACAGAACACCAACACCTTCTACCGGCGGACGCTGCACGTCCTCAGCGACGCCGGGGTTCCCTTCCTGGTCGGCGGATCCCACGCCTTCCTCAACTACACCGGCATCGTCCGCAACACGAAGGATTTCGATCTCTTCGTCCGGCGCGAGGACTTCGATCGCACGCTCGAGGCGCTGTCCCTGGGCGGGTATCGCACCGAGATCACCTTCCCGCACTGGCTCGGCAAGGCGAAGCAGGGCGACGACTTCGTCGACATCGTCTACAGCTCCGGCAATGGCGTGTGCCAGGTGGACGATCGATGGTTCCAGCACGCGGTCGAAGCCCAGGTGCTCGGGCATCCGGTGAAGCTCGTCCCATGCGAGGAGCTTCTCTGGCAGAAGAGCTTCATCATGGAGCGGGACCGCTTCGACGGCGCCGACATCGCGCACATCCTGCGGCTGCAGGCGCCGAACCTCGACTGGGACCGCCTGCTCGAGCGGTACGATCGCTACTGGCCGGTGCTGCTGAGCCACCTGATCCTCTTCACGTTCATTTATCCGGGCGAACGCGCGACGATCCCTCGCCACGTCTTCGACGAGCTGCTCGGTCGCATGGGCCCCGCGCTCGACGAGGCGCCGTCGGAGGACCGCATCTGCCAGGGCACGCTCGTGTCACGCGCGCAGTACCTGCTCGACATCGGTCGGTACGGCTATCAGGACGCCCGCCTCATCCCGCGTGGCAACATGACGGCGGAGGACGCCATCTACTGGACGTGGGCGATCGAGCACATCGAGTAAGACGGAGAGAACGCCTGCCCCTTAAACCACGGAGGCACGGAGGGGCACGGCGAAGACAGTCCTGTGCAGTTCCTCCGTGCGCCTCGGTGAAACGAACGAGCCGGCCCCAGGGGGCCGGCTCGTTCACCTCCACGGGAGCGTCGACTCAGGCGACGACCGAGACGCGGCCGAACCGCCGCTCCCTGCCGCCGAATTCCTCGAGCGCCTGCACGAAATCCTCTTCGGCGTAATCCGGCCACAGCCGGGGGGAGAACAGCAGCTCGGCGTAGGCGCACTCCCAGAGCAGGTAGTCGCTCAGCCGCTGCTCGCCGCCGGTGCGGATGAGAAGGTCGACGTCGCGGGCCTCGCAGGGATCGTGATCCACGGCGGCGATCGCCGCCGAGAAGCCCTCCCGCGTGAACGGGGCGTGGCTCGCGGCGAGTCGTGCCGCGGCCCGCACGATCGCCTCTCGCGCCGAGTAGTCGATCGCGACGCGCAGGTGCATGCGGCGGCCGTGCGCGGTCGCGCACTCCACCTGCTTGATCGCCTCGACGAGCGAGGGCGGCAGCCGATCGCGGCGGCCGAGGATCGTCAGGCGCACGCCGTTGTCGATGCAGCGCTTGCCTTCGGTGATGAGCGCCCGGCGCAGCAGCGCCATCAGGGCGCCGACCTCGCGCCGCGGACGATGCCAGTTGTCCGACGAGAAGGCGTACAGGGTGAGCGTCCCGACGTCCGCCCGCACCGCCGCCTCGACGACCCGCCGGGCGGATTTGAGTCCGGCATGATGGCCGGCACTGCGCGGGAGCCCGCGAGCGGTCGCCCACCGGCCGTTGCCGTCCATGATGATCGCGACGTGCACTCCGTCCCACGCCTTTCGCGTGTCGTTGATCGCCATTGCGTTCGTCTCTCCGGCGATCAGCGGTCGCGGGTGGCGCGGATGAGCGCCTCCATGTGGTCGAGATACCGTTCCAGCGCGCGACGTCCGGCCGGGGTGAGGCTGTATTCCGTCTTCGGCACACGGCCCTCGAAGGATTTGGTGCAGGTGATGTACGCGGCTTCCTCGAGCTTGCGCGCGTGCACGCTGAGGTTTCCGTCGGTGGTGTCGAGCAGCTGCTTGAGGTCGTTGAACGTCAGGGAGGCGTTGACGGCCAGCGCGCTGACGATACCGAGGCGGAGCCGCTCGTGGATCAGGCGGTCGAAGGCCAGCGGCCCCTCGGCGGGCCCGCGTCCGTCGACCGTTCCGATGGTGCGCGGCTTCTCGGGCTTGCCGGCATCCCGTGGGGCGGAGCTCGACTTAGCCACCGTGCCTCCGTGCGATCAACGCGCCGAACACGATGTGCAGGCCGCCGAAGCCCGCCGCCATGAGCGCGTTGCCCCAGGCGGCCGGCGCGACCAGCGCGATGGTGCCGACCGCCATGAACGCCGCGCCCATGACCGGGACGATGCGGACGGAGTACGTCCCGGCCGTCACGACGCCCGCGCCGTAGAGGATCAGCCAGACGCCCGGCAGCAAGGTCGTCTGGTGATTGACGACGAGCACGGCCGTGAGAATGCCGCCGGCGATCATGGGCGGCGAGAAGCTGAAGACGAACTTGCGGGCGGGCTCCGAGTGCAGCGGGATCTTCAGCGCGCTGGCCTTGGCGCCGATGGTGCTCGCCGCGATGACCAGGGAGAGGAGCGCGTCGGCGAGCCACACGGCGATCCAGGCGCGCGGTGCCGTCTGGAAGCTTGCGACGGCCGCTGCGACGAGCGCGATGATGCCGATGGCAATCTCACCCCATCCCGAGATGGCGGTGAAGGACCCGGCGCGCTCCATCGTCTCGCGGATGAAGCGGAGATTGTCCATCGCCCGGACATGCATCTCGGGCGGGTCGGGATCCGGCGATCGGCGGAAGTGGAGCACGCGCATGGAGGCGATTCTACAGCGTCCGCCAAAGGGACGCAAGGTACTTTGTGTAACAAAGACGAGAGGGTCCCGGGTGGCAACCCGGGACCCTCTCGGCGCGACGGCCCCTACAGTGCAGCCGGCCCCGGCGGTGCGTCGCTCGCCGGGAAGCTCTGCTCCGAGAGCTGATCGACCTTCGCCTCCTCGATCCGGTTGGCGAATTCCTTCACGATCGCGGCGTTGAAGGCCGGGAGGTCTGCCGGCTTGCGGCTCGTCACGAGCTTGTCGTCGACGACCACCTCCCGATCCACCCAATCCCCCTTCGCGTTCTGGATGTCGGTCTTGAGGCTCGGCCACGAGGTCAGGGTCCGCCCGGCCACGGCGTCGGCCTCCACGAGCATCCACGCCGCGTGGCAGATCGCCGCTACCGGCTTGTCGCTCACCATGAATTCGCGGACGAACTGCACGGCCCGCTGGTCCATGCGCATCGCATCGGGGTTCGCGACGCCGCCGGGGATGAACAGCGCGTCGAACTGCGACGCCATCGCCTCTTCGACCGTGACGTCCACGTCGAACGTGTCGCCCTTGTCGAGGTGGTTGTACGCCTGGATGCGCCCAGGCTTCAACGAGATGAGCTGCGTCTCCGCGCCGGCAGCGTCGAGCGCCTTGCGGGGCTCGACGAGTTCCACCTGCTCGACGCCGTCCGTCGCGAGGATCGCGACGCGCCGCCCCTGGAGTCCGATCGTCATCGGAGCGCTCCTACTTTCGGTTTCGACCGCGGCGCTTGCCACGCTCTCCCTCTTCCTGCTCGCGCCGCGACTCCATCTTCACTTCGCGCAGCTCGCGCATCGCCGGGTTAATCCCGCTGGCGGGAATCTTGGAGTCCTCCTGTCCGCGCTCGCGGCTCAGCTGGTACTCCGTCTTGTGCTCGTCCTTGATGTGCTCGTCCTCGTGTCCCTGACCCCACTTATGGTCGGTGGACATGCCCTCGGCAGGATCGATGTTGTGCTGGTCGGGACGCTTTCCGCCCATGAATTCCTCGCAGTGAAGTGACGCGGTCGTCAGTGTCAGGAACCATGCCGCATCGTTGACGTTCTGCCGGGTTCATGTGGCGTGCTGATGCATCACCGAAGGTGCGGCTGGCGCAGCACCTCCACCACCCGGCCGATCGGAATCGCCTCCACGGTTCGGCCGTTCGAGGTGACGCTCGTCGCACGGAAGAGCGAGTTGTAGATGGCTTCTTCCGTCGACTCGACGACAGCCTGGAACAGCGCGGAGGTCTCTTCGTTCGCGAGATCCTCCACCGTGCGTCGTCGCGCATCGTCCGCCCGGCGAACGCGCTCATTCGTCGAGAATGCGATGACGTAGTCACCCGAGCCGTTGGAGGCCGACGACCCCGTGCGGCTCAATCCCATGATCGCGCGCGACGCGAGGCGCTCGAGGTTGCGGTCCGACAGGGGCGCGTCGGTCGCCACGACGATCATGATCGATCCGTCACCCCGGTCACTCGCGTGTGCCGGCGTCGCTTCCACCGGCTCGACCTCGCGCTGGAACGAGTACCTGCCGAGTGCCTGGCCCACTGTCGCGCCCATGATCTGCAGCACCCCGCCGAAGTTCGACTGCACCAGCACGCCGACCGTCCAGCCGCCGAGCGCGGTCGGCAAGACGCGCGACGAGGTCCCGATGCCGCCCTTCCAGCCGAAGGCGATCGTTCCCGTCCCCGCTCCCACGCTTCCCTCTTCCACCGGGCCGGTCGTCGCACGCTCGAGCGCCTGCTCCACGTCCGCCGGCATGACCGGTCGTGCGCGGATGGCGTTCAGGCCCCCATCATTCGTCTCGCCCACGACGGCATTGATCGACCGGACCTGCTCCATGCCGGGAGCCGCGAGCAGCCACGCGACCATCGCATCGGCCGCGCGCCACACGCAGAGGGTGCAGGTGAGCAGGATGGGCGTCTCGAGCTCCCCGAGCTCCCGCAGCTGAGTCGCGCCGAGCAGCTTGCCGTAGCCGTTGCCGACGTGCAGCGCAGCAGGAACCCGCTCGCGATAGAGGTTGCCGCCATGCGGGAGGATGGCCGTCACACCGGTGCGCACGGAGTCGCCCCGGATGACGGTGGCGTGGCCCACCCGGACGCCGCCGACGTCGGTGATGGCATTGAGGGGCCCCGGAGTGAAGATCCCGGGAGCCACGCCGATGGCCCGGGCACGGGGACGTTCACCCGGCTGTGCTTCCTGGGCGGAAAGGGCAGCGGGGAGAAGGAGCACCACGGCAAGATGGGATGGAATGCGCATGGGGTAGGATGCGGACGACACGCACATCCGGCCACCCCGGGCGCAGCGCCGCGCCACGGCCTATAATCCGGACGTGTCGATTCTCCCTCTCCATGGCCACGCGGCGCTCCGCGCCCGCCTCACGGACATGCTGGAGCGCGGGACGCTCCCGCACTCCATCCTGCTGCACGGTCCGCGCGGCGTCGGCAAGCAACGGCTGGCCCTCTGGCTTGGCGCGGCGATGCTCTGCACCGGGGACGACCGGGAAAAGCCCTGCGGCCGCTGTCAGCACTGCCGGTATACCGGGGAGGTCGCGCACCCCGACCTGCAGTGGTTCTTCCCGCGTCCGCGCCTCAAGGACAGCGACGCCGACGCCGACGACGTCCGGGAGGACTATCGGGATGCGATCGCCGACCGGGTTAAGGCGGGAGGCCTGTACGCCCCCGCCACCGGCAGCGAAGGCATCTTCGTGGCGACGGTCCGCGCGATCGTGCAGGCGGCATCGATGTCCCCGGCGCTCGCCAGGCGGAAGGTCTTCGTCATCGGGGACGCGGAGCGGATGGTCCCCCAGGAGGGGAGCGAGCAGGCCGCCAATGCCCTGTTGAAGCTGCTCGAGGAGCCGCCCTCCGACACGACGCTGATCCTGACCACCAGCGAGCCCGGAAGCCTCCTGCCGACGATTCGCTCGCGGGTCGTCGCCTTCCGGGTCGGGACGATGCCCGAGGCCGAGATGCGGGGGTTTCTCGCCGACCCCGCCGTGCGCACGGCGCTGGCGAAGGAGGGGGCGCCGTCGTCGCTGGACGATCAGCTCCGTGCCGCGTCCGGGGCCCCCGGCACACTGTTCGGCGGCGCCGGCTGGGAGGCGGCGCTGGCCAACGCCCGCCGCCTGCTCGACCTCGCTACCCGCGGCGATCGCGCCGAACGGCTTCGCGTGGCGTTCGGCCAGGGCGCGTCACGGGCCCGCGGCAGCTTCTCCGACAGCCTCGAGGCGCTGACCCTCCTGCTCCACGAGCGCGTCCGCACCGCCGCCGGCCGCCAGGATGATGGGCGGGCACTCGCCGCGACGCGGGCGGTGGACGCCGTGGAGCGCGCGAAGGAGCTTGCCCGTGGCAACGTCAGCCCGCAGCTGGTGACGGCCGCGCTGCTGCACGACCTCGCCGGCCTCGAGGGCTGAGCCGCCCATGGCCTCTCGCGACACGACGCCAGCGGGCGACCGCCTCTCCCACGTCGCCGCCGACGGCTCCGCGCGCATGGTGGACGTCGGCGACAAGCCCGTGACCGTCCGCCGGGCGACGGCGAGCGGCGAGATCCTCATGGCGCCCGCCACGCTCGCGCTCATTCGCGACGATCGGCTGGCGAAGGGCGACGTGCTCGCGGTCGCGCGCGTGGCAGGGGTGATGGCCGCGAAGCGGACCGCCGACCTGATCCCCCTCTGTCACCCCCTCGTGCTCGACGACGTGCAGATCGACGTCGAGCTCGTGGAATCGCTTCCCGGGGTGCGCGTGCGGACGTCGGTGCGGACGACGGGACGGACCGGCGCGGAGATGGAGGCCCTGACCGCGACCGCCGTGACGCTGCTCACGATTTACGACATGGCGAAGGCCGTGGATCGCCGGATGGTGATCGGGAATATCGTTCTAGAAGCGAAGTCGGGTGGTCAGTCCGGCGATTTATCAAGTCTTGATGGCACAGGCCCTGCCCGGTAACCTGCAGGCGGGCAGTAGCATTGCCTACGCAGGTAACCAGTTGACAGGACAAGACTTATGCGAAAGCTCCACGGGACGTATGTCCACCGTGGCGATGGAGCGCGTCGCCGGGCCCTGCTGAGACGCTGGGTCTACGCGATCGGCTTCTGCGCTGCGGCAGTGGTGACCTGGAACTATAAGGACAGCGCCCCGACGGAGGCCGAAGCGGCGCCGGCGGCGCCGAATGGCAGGGCCTGGATGCTCGTCGGTGATGCCGCGCTCCGGAAGGAACTGGCCACCGTGCAGGGGGAGCTCAATCTGCTCCGCGCGCAGCATGACCGCGCCAACCGGATCATCAAGTTCTCGACGCAGTACCGCATTGCCGCCGACCTGGCCGGTTCCATCTACGACATCGCGCTGGCGGAGGGCATCGACCCCGAGCTCGCGTTCCGGCTCGTGAAGCTCGAGAGCGACTTCAAGGTGCGGGCGAAGAGCCCGGTCGGCGCGCTGGGCCTGACGCAGCTCATGCTGCCGACGGCGCGACACTTTCAGCGGGACCTCACGCCCGAACGACTGTTCGAGCCGAAGACGAACCTCCGGATCGGCTTCCGGTATCTCCGCGGCCTCGTCGAGCGCTACGATGGCGACGTGAACCTGGCCCTGCTGGTCTACAACCGCGGGCCGGTGGCGGTCGAGGCGGCGTTGCGCGAAGGCCGCAATCCGACGAATGGATACGACAGGATCCTGACCCGCGGCTACAACGGCAAGGGGATCGTGGACTGACCCGGCCCGGTACCGGGTGAGCGCCGGCGGAAGCTGGCGGATGCGGGCGTCACTTCAGGAATGAAGGGACGCCCGTCATCGTTGGGGCCCCTGCCTTTTCGGGCAGGCGCCCGGGAATCAGTTGCCGGCAGCCGACCGTTTCGACCGGGGCCTGGGCGCCTTCCGCTTCGCCGGCTTCCTGGCTGCCGGCTTCCCGGTCACGACGAGCTCCTGCCCGGGGAAGATCATCGGCTTCCTGAGATGATTGAGGCGCATGAGTGTCGCCACGGTGGTGCCATTCCGAAGGGCGATGTGGCCGAGCGTCTCGCCCGCCTTCACCACGTGGAAGCGGGTGGAAAGCACGCCGCTCCCCGGATCCGGAATCGTCAGCGCGGCGCTCGCCACATCGGCGTCCGGGATCAGCAGGGTCTGGCCTTCCGCGAGATTCCCCTTGGGCGTGCGCTTGAGGTTGGGATTGAAGGTGCGGATCGCCGTAGACGTCGTGCTGAACTGCTTCGCCGCATTCGCAAGCGAGGTCACCTTCTCGAGCTGCACCCGGCGGACCCCGGAGCGTTCCGT
>DASTYL010000007.1:0-13687 GCA_035764975.1 Gemmatimonadaceae bacterium
GGGCGCAGTCGGTTCACCGCACCCGCTGACAGCGATGGTGAGCAGACAGACGGGGAGCGAGATCCGGGGGAGACGGGACATTGCCGAGGAGGGTGCGGCCGACGGGGGGCAGCGCCCTGCGCGCGCCCGGCGCCCGTCGACTCCCTGCAAAAGGTATCACTCCATGGCAGAGCTCGCTGGGTTGGATGGGCCGCCGGGACTGTCCCGCGCGCACGGTCGGCGTCATCGGTGCGGATGCGCACGTATTCTGCGGGCCGTGGCAGCATCCCGTCACGGAGGACGCACTCGAATGCGTACTCACCGTCCGATGCCGTACGTTCTGCCCCTGCTCGCCGGCCTCGCCTGCACGCCCGCGGTGCCGCCAGCCGGCAGCCCCTCGCCCGCGGACACGGTCGCGGGCGGCTCGATCTCACCGATCTGGCCACTCGAGAAGGCCACCAGCCGGGTGACGATCTTCCGGCTGCGCTGAGCGCTTTCCCCCCGGGCACGACAACGCCGGGCAGGGATACCTTTGGAATGAAAAAAGAAAGTGCCGGATCGCCTCTCGACCGTTTCGAGATGGGATCCGGCACTTTCAGCTTCTCAGATCCGTGCGGTTACCCGTGCTCCCGCTTTTGAATCGGTTCTTCTCTATTGAACCGCGGAGAACGCGGAGAACGCGGAGGAGCCCCGGCACCCCGTCAGAACGTCACGGACACCGTGTTCGAGCAGGTGGTCGTTCCGGACTCGCACACCTTGTACGAGTACGTGCCCGCGCCCGCCTTGCCCATGCTGTCGGTGTAGGCGCCGTCGTTGGCGGTGGTCGTCACCTTCGCGCTGTTGCGGAACACGTCGACGTCCGTGCTCGTGGCTCCCGACCAGGTGAGGTCAACATACTGCGCACCGCGCACCTTCCGGCCGGCGGCGCTCAGGGAGATCGAAGTGGTCCCGCCGCCGCCACCACCACCGCCGCCCCCACCGATCCCGTTCACGCTGTAGCGCGACGCGACCGGATAGTGGTCGGTCGTCGTGGTGCCGTACGAGGTGAAGTACTGGTCCACGCGCATCGCCCTGGCGGAGCCGGCGACGTAGGTGGCGTTCAGCTCGTTGGTATTGAGGTGGTGGTCGATGAAGTCGCTGTAGTTCACCGTGGACGAGATGCCGGCGTCGGAGAGCGCCTTGGTCGGAAAGACGTAGTCCGCCGGATCGTTGACGAAGTTGGCATACGGCGACGACATGCCGCTCACGATCGACACGTCGACGTCGTCGTTCCAGTCGCCGAGCACCATGACCTTCCCCGTCGGGTGGCTGGTGTCGAGGTACGCCTTCAGCGCGTTCGAGGCGTTGAGCCGGCGCGTGCGATCGGTCGAGGTGGCGCCGGCCTTTCCGTGGAACACGATCACGACCAGCGTCTCCGTGGTGCCGTTGAGCGTCACCGAGAACGTCGCCTCGAGCGGCGGACGGCCGGCGAAGTCGTAGTCGTTGGCGGTGAGGATCACCCGCGCGCCCTGGAGCGTCGCGATGGACGGCTTGTAGATGAAGCCGACCTTCTGCTCCGTGTTACTGAAGTCACTGTAGTACGCGGCGCCGTTCGTGACGAGCGGATCGTTCGCCAGGAATCCGGTGTAGCCCGGGAGCTGCGCGAGGAGATTGTCGAAGGCGCTCTTGTTCACGACTTCCTGGAGGCCCCAGAGATCGAGATCCGTCATGCGAATCACGTCGCGGACGTTCTCCTGCTGGAGCGGCTCGTTCGACGGGCCGTTGGACGCGTCGCCGAACCACTCGACGTTCCAGGTGCCGAAGTCCAGCGTCGAATCCGTCCCCTCGGCGGGGATGGTCGAGTTCGCGGCGAGGGACGGGCCATCGACGCGGGGCGATACCGGCGTGGGCGCGGAGGGCACATCGCAGGCGGTCAGCAGGGCGACGAGAGCGGCGGCGACAGGCGCGGCGGAACGCCGCAGGCGGGAGGGCATCGAAGTCTCCAGTGAAGTGGGGGCCTCAGGTCGCCACCGCGTCGTGGCTGCGGGAAGATGCCTTCACCGGCGCATTCCGGAAGTCCTGCCGGCGCGGGCTCCCGTAACGAACGTGCAACGTGCCGCGTCGCCGTCCCCGTCGTTCAGGGCCGCTCCGACCCGTCCAGGACGATCGCCCACGGCGACAGCAGCTTCGTCGCGTCGGGGCCGCGGCGCGAGCCGGGGAACATGTAGTTCCGTTGCATGATCTTGATCGTCTCGCCGCGCGGGACGAGCGCCTCGGTCACGGTCGTACAGTTGGGGAGACCGCTGCAGTCGCGGGCGAGGTACCACAGGTACAGCTTCCCGGCGTTGTTCACCGTCGAGTTGAACGCGGTCGCGGTGCCGTCGAGCTGGTCGTTCGAGATGTTCGCCACCGCCATCAGCACCTCCGCGCGGTTCACGCCGAGGCTGACGTAGGTGGCGTTGCCCGTCGCGGTCGCGAGCGGGCTGACGAGCGCGATCACCTCGCCGCCGTCGAGCGTCAGCAGCGGGCTGATGCGGTAGGTGTCGGTGTCCTGCGTGTCGCCGAGGCAGTTCATCGGTCGCAGGAGGCAGTGCTGGCCCACGAGGTCCACGCGCGTGAACGCGTTGATGAACGGCAGCACCGGGGCACCGGGCTGCCCCCAGTGCCGTTTCACGGCCGCCGTCAGGCTGTCCACGTCGCGGGCGAGCGCGGTGTCGCTGATCGCCATCCGTACCTCGTACGCAGGCACGGCGTACGGCAGCGTCGCGCGGTCGGTGCGGGTGTCGCGCACGCGCAGCACGGCGAGCGGAAGTCGCTGCCGCCACGCCTCGCCGGCGAGCGAATCGGTCGGCATCGCATAGCGGAACAGCACCAGGAGGTCGTCGGCCTCGGGGCCAAGCCCCACCCGCACCAGGTCGGTGGAGAGCGGCTCAGTGAAGATGTCGTCGGCGGTAGGAACCCCTGATGCGAGCAGCGCCTCCTTCATCGCGCGTTCCATCGCGCCGTCGGGGGTGATGATGAAGAAGCGCTGCGTCGCGAACGATCCCTGCGACTGCTGCTGCACGACGACGTTGTTGATGCTGTTGCCGAGGCTCGCGAACACGAGCGGACGGGCGGGGTTGGGCGTCATCGCGAAGAGCAGGTCACGCACGTCGGGGAAGGTCGAGAGGCTGGTGTAGATGCGGTCCGCTTCGTTGATGGCCCCCTGGCGCGAGAAGACGTAGCTCTGCATCCCGAAGTAGGCTCCCGCGGGAGGGAGCAGCGCGGCGATGACCAGTGCCTCGCGCTCGTCCATCCGGAAGATCGCGGCCATGCTGCGCTGCCTGGCGCCGAGCACGAGGTGCAGCTGCCGGTCGATGTGCTCGTCCCTCCAGTGCGGGACGGCCGCGGCGATGTAGGGAGCCGCGGGATTGTTCCCGTAGCAGTTGCCCATCAGGCGGATGGGCTGTGTGCAGTCGTCGTTCGTGAAGAGGAACCAGTAGCCGCGCGCCACCTCGTAGCCGTCGCCTTCGAGCGTCGCCCTGAGCGTGCGCACCTGCTGCTCGAGCTCGGGTGGGAGCGGGTTCGCCTTCGCGAGCGGATCGGCGGGGCCCTTCGCGAGAAGTGCGTCGCCGCCGCAGTTCGCCGGATCGGTCGAGGCGCAGGCGGCGACGGGGGATTCGCTGCAGGCGGCGAGAAATGCGAGCAGGGCAATGAGGACCGTGACTCTCGGGGACATGACGCGCCTCGCGCAGGATTCCGGTGAGCGGCGACGATGGTGTGCGCGGGGGCCGACCGCAGTAGGACAATCGGGGGCAGCCAGTGGGGCAAAGCACGTCGGGGATCGGATGCCGGCGCAGCATCCGCTCGCGTCCGGCGCGCGGACGACGCGGGAACATCCGCGTGCTGAGCGGACTACCACTCACGATGTCGAACCGGTCCGCTGCTCCTCTCGTGCTCGTCGTGGTTGCTGTCGTCGCAGCGCTCGCCACGGCGGTCGCACGCGTTGGGGACCCGTCGCCGTCACCGGTCGACGCTCCGCGTTCGAGCGCGCTCGCGGCGCCGGACCGCGTCCCCACCGCGCTCACCGCCGGTGCGCCAGGCGACATCGCGGCCGCGGAGGCCGCCGCGGCCCTCGGTGGGTCGCTCGTCGTGCCGGTCGCAGGCGTGTCGCCGGAAGCGCTGCGCGGCACCTTCGACGACAGGCGCGGCGGTGGCCGCAGGCACGAGGCGATCGACATCATGGCCCCGCGCGGGACGCCGGTCGTCTCGGCGACGGGGGGTCGCCTCCTGCGGCTCCACCGGAGCCGCGCCGGAGGGCTGATGGTGTACGCCGCCGACACCGCCGATCGCCTCATCCTGATGTACGCGCATCTCGACCGTTATGCGCGCGACCTCGTCGCGGGAATGCCGCTGCGGCGCGGCCAGCTCCTCGGCTACGTGGGATCGACCGGGAACGCATCGGCGAGCGCGCCACATCTGCACTTCGCGATCGCGCGCGGCGAGCCGTCGCGCCGGTGGTGGAGCGGGACCGCGGTGGATCCCTTCCCGCTGCTCGCAGCTCGCCGAAGCCAGCGGTAAAGCGCGCCGGCTGATCGCGTCGGGCTGCCGGAGAGCCCGTCAGCGGGCGCTCGCCCGACCGTCGCGTCGGGCGAGCGCCGTACGCGGAACCGCCCATGGCGCCGCGCACCCGTGAAGTCGCATCGTGGCCCGCCCGCGGATGGGTGTACGCGCCCGCCGCCAGTCGCGCGCCGCCCCATTCTCCGATCTTCACATGGGCACGAAGCTCCACGCGTTCTTCGAGCGCGCCGTCACCCGATGGCCCGACGCGGTCGCCGTGGACGTGCCGCCGGGACGCGGCCGGCCGCACCGACGACGCGTCACGTATGCGGAGCTCGATCGACTTGCCGAGCATGTCGCGTCGGCGCTACAGCCGTACGTGCGCGGCGAGTGCATCGTCGCGATCGTGCTGCCGCGCGACGGTGAGGCGCTCTACGCCGCGCAGCTCGGCGTGCTCAAGGTAGGCGCCGCGCACACGTGCATCGACCCGGCGTATCCGGACGAACGGATCGCCGCGCTGCTCGCCGATTGCGGGGCGGTGGCGGTGTTGACCGATACGGCGGGCCGCGAGCGCGTGCACGCCCCAGGCGTCGCGCCGGTGATCGACCTCGGGACGCTCTCGGAAACTCACGTTCGTCCCGCGCTCGAGCGCTCACCGCCGGCATGGCTCGCCCCCTCGTCGCTCGCGTACGTCATCTACACCTCCGGCACGACGGGCATGCCGAAGGGCACGCTGATCGAGCATCGCAGCATCGCGAACCTCGTCGCCTCCGACCTCGTCGAGTTCGGGCTGGGACCGGGCGATCGCGTCGCCCAGAACTCGTCGGCGGTCTACGACTCGTCGGTGGAGGAGACCTGGCTGGCGCTCGCATCAGGCGCGACGCTCGTCGTGATGGACGACGACGCGGTGCGACTCGGGCCGGACCTGCCGGGGTGGCTGCGCCGCGAGAAGATCACCGTCTTCTGTCCCACGCCGACGATGCTCCGCGCCGCCGGCTGCCGCGATCCGGGCGCGGAGCTCCCGGCGCTGCGCCTCGTGTACGTCGGCGGCGAGGCGATGCCGCGCGACCTGGCGGATCGGTGGGCGCGCGGTCGCCGGCTCGAGAACGGGTACGGTCCCACCGAGTGCGCGGTCACCGCGCTGCGGACGCGGCTCGCACCGGGGACCGAGGTGTCGATCGGGGTGCCGATCCCCGGCAACGCCGCCTGGGTTCTGGACGAGCAGCTGAACGACGTGCCGGACGGCGAGATCGGTGAGCTGTGCATCGGAGGCGCCGGGATCGCCCGCGGGTATCACGACCGTCCGGAGCTGACGGCGGAGCGCTTCCCGCTGCATCCGCGGCTTGGCCGCATCTACCGCACGGGAGATCGCGCGCATCGCGGTGCGGACGGCGCCTTCCATTATCACGGGCGGCTCGACTCCCAGGTGAAGCTCCGCGGGCAGCGTGTGGAGCTCGAGGAGGTCGAGTCGCAGCTCGCCCGCTGCGACGGCGTGCGCGAGGCCGCGTGCGCGGTACAGGGGGGAGACTCCGTGCCGGCGCTGCTCGCATGGATCGTCCCCGACCGGCACGACGCGCCGCCGCACGAAGAGACCTTGCGCGATGCGCTGCGACGCGTGCTCCCCGCGCACATGGTGCCTGTCCGCATCGGGATCACGGCTGCGCTCCCGCGGACCGCGGGGGGAAAGCTGGACCGGCGCGCACTCGTGTCGCGCGCCGGGCAGGACACTGGCGCCGCCACCACGATGGTGCCGCCGCGCGGCGCGACGGAGGAGCGGATCGCCGCGCGAATCGCGGAGGCGCTCGGCAATGGCCGCCCGGTATCCGTCACCGACGACTTCTTCATGGACCTCGGCGGCGACTCACTGAGCGCGGCGGTGGCGATCTCGCTGCTGCGCGACGATCCCGCCACCGCGTTCCTCACCGTCCGCGACGTGTACGAGCAACGAACGGTGGAGCGGCTCGCGGCGACCGTGGCGAGGCACGAAGGCTATGCCACCTCCGGAGGTAGCGACGACAGCGGCGCGCCGGAGCCGCCACCGCGCAGTTCGACGCAGGACGTGTCCATCCCGCGGAGGGCGGTGCTCTTCCAGGGTGCATGGCTGCTCAAGGATCTCGTCGGCGCCTCGCTGCTGTCGTATGTCGCGATCTTCCACGCCGCGCCCGCGCTCGCCGCACGACTCGGCGCGACTGCCTCGGTGCTGCTCCTCCCGCCGCTCGCCCTCCTCGGGCTCGTCCTGTGGGCCGCGTTGGCGACCGCGATGGCGGTCCAGGTGAAGCGTCGATTGATCGGCCGATACCGCCCGATGCGCGTTCCAGTGTGGGGGGCGTTCTACCTGCGCCACTGGGTCGTGCAGCGCTCGGTGGGGCTCATTCCGTGGTGGCTCCTGCAGGGGACCGAATACCAGGCGATCGTGCTGCGCGCGCTCGGCGCACGCATCGGCGAGCGCGTGCACATTCACCGCGGCGTGGAGCTGGAGGTCGGGGGTTGGGACCTGCTCGAGATCGGCGACGACGTGACGCTCGCGCAGAATGCGGCCGTCCGGCTCGTCGAGCTCGAGTCGCGTGAAATGATCGTCGGCCCGGTGACCATAGGCACGGGGAGCACGCTCGACGTTCAGTCGGGCGTACACGTGCACTCGGTCGTGGAGCCCGGCGGATATCTCTGCGCTCACTCGTCGCTGCCGCGCGGCGGCCGCATCCCGCGCGGCGAGCGGTGGGATGGCATTCCCGCGCGCCCTTCCGGCATGTCACCGGCGGCGCCCGCGGTGCAAGCGCGCGCCCTGTCGCCCCTCGCCATGGGGAACGTGCTGCTGCTCGCGCGCCTCGCCCTCGTGATGTTGGTCGCGCTCCCTGCCGAGCTGCTGGCGCTCGGGTTCTGGCGCCTCTACGGCGAGGAGGTGGCTCGCACCGGATCCGCGGCCCTCGTGGACCTGCGCATGCTGCTCGGCGCGTCGCTGATCGCGGCGGCGGCGATCGTGAGCACGCTCGCGATGGAGGCACTCGCGTGCCGCGCGATGGGACGTGTACGCGAAGGAGTCGTCGGCCGCTGGAGCACGGGGTACGTGCGGATCTGGCTCAAGCCGGGGCTCGTGGACTCGGCGCAGCGATGGCTGTACGGCACCCTGGTCTGGCCGTGGTGGCTGCGGCTCGCGGGGGCGAGAGTGGGCCCCGGGTGTGAGATCAGCAGCCTGATCGACGCGCTGCCGGAGACCCTCGAGTTCGGCGCGGGCACCTTCTGCGCCGACGGCATCTACGCCGGCGGCGCGCAGGTGCATCGCGGCACGGTCATGGTGAAGGGAACGGCGCTGGGGGCAGGGTGCTTCGTCGGCAACGGGGCGCTGCTTCCCGCGGGGTGCCGATTGCCCGAGCGCACCCTGCTGGGCATCAACACCGTGGCGCCGGTGGAGCGCCTGCGGCCGGGCGCCGCGTGGTTCGGGCATCCGCCCTTCGAGCTGCCCCGGCGCCAGGTGATCCGCGCCGCAGCGGGGCTGACGGAGCATCCCTCCGCGGTCCGTTACGCGACACGAGTGACGTGGGAGCTGCTGCGCTTCTCGCTCGTGCTCGTGCCGACGCTCGCGGTGCTCCTCTACTTCGAGGTGATTCAGCGCGCGGAATCCTCGTTGGGGTGGCCGTGGCTGTTCGTCGTGGTGCCGCTCGTCACGGCCGGAACCGCGCTCATGCCGGTGGCGGCGGCCATCGCGAGCAAGTGGGTGCTGCTCGGCCGCGTGCGACCGGGGGTGCACCCGCTCTGGTCGTGCTGGAACGGCCGGTGGGATTTCTTCTGCGTCGTGTGGAACGTGTACGTCGGCGACATCAGTGGCACGCTGCGCGGCACGCCGCTGCTCGCGGCGCTGCTCCGCACCGTCGGGGTTCGCGTCGGACGCGGCGTCGTGATCGGGGGCGCGTTCGCCGAAGACCTTCCCGATCCCGACATGCTGACGATCGAGGATGGCGCGACGGTCGAAGGCGGGTTCCAGGCGCACACCTTCGAAGACCGCGTGCTGAAGAACGGCCCGGTGGTGGTGCGAGCCGGTGCCACGATCGCGCACGACGCGATGCTGCTCTACGGCGCGGACATCGGCGCCGGCGCGCGGGTCGCGCCGCACAGCGTGGTGATGAAGAACGAGCACCTGCTTCCCGATACCGCGTACGAAGGCTTCCCGATCCACGACACACCACCGGCGGGGCGTTCATGACGGCGACAGCGCACGACATGGGGGTTGCGGCACCGGCCACTCGGGATCGCGCGGACGCCTCGGGCCGATACGACGCGATCGACGTCGGACGCGGCCTGGCGGTGCTCGCCATGGTGGGCGCGCACCTCGCCGGCACGGAGGGGGGCGTGAACGCGCTCGAGCTTTCGGCCACGGGGCTCCTGAAGGTCGTGGAGGGGACGCTGGCGGCGCTCTTCTGCGTCGTCGCCGGCATCTCGTGGGCGATCCAGGCGGAGCGCGTGGGCGTCACGCCGCAATTCCGCCGCTATTTCGCGGGGCGCGCGCTCGCCCTCGGCGCCTTCGGCCTGGCGTTCCACGTGCTGTTCTGGCGCACGGAGATCCTGGTGCCGTTCGCGATGATGATGGCGCTCTCGCTGCTCGTGCTCGGACGCAGTCCTCGCGCGACGGCGGGGGTTCTGGTGGCGTTCATCGCGACGTCGCCGCTCGTCATCCTGCTGCTTGGCAGTCATGCCGGGGGCGACTGGGGGGAGGATGGGCTGCATGCCGCCGATCGTGCATTCGGCTGGGCCACGCTGCGGTACCTGTTCCTCGACGGCAACTATCCGCTGTTCTCCTGGATGGCGTTTCCGCTGATCGGGATCCTCTTCTGGCAGACGTCGCGTGGCGTGCACCCCCGGGTGCGGACGTGGGCCATCGCTGCCGCGGGGCTCGCGGTCGGCCTGCACCTCGTCGCGCTCGTCACGGGCTCGCCGCTCGGACAGGCCTATGCCGCGGAGCGCCATCTCACCGGCGGGTGGACGCCGACATCCGCGAGCTTCCTCGTGACGATGGGGAGCGGGGCGATCGCGATCGTCGCGGCCCTGCTCTGGTGGCAGGGCACGGCGCCGATGTCGCGGGCCATCAGGCCACTCGTGCTGTTCGGGCGTGCGTCGCTCACGCATTACCTGCTGCACATCGTCGTCGCCTATTCCGTGCTGCGCCTGTGGTATCCCGACGAGGACTGGTCGGTGACGGTCGGCCTGTGGGCGGCGGCGGCCTATCTCGCGGTGGGCGTGCCGCTGACGATGATATGGTTCCGCGACCATACGCACGGCCCGTTCGAGACACTGTGGGCGCGAGCATCCAGACGGCCGGCGCCGGGTGCACGCGCCGCGCCGGCGAGTGGTCCGTACCCGGTGGAGGTGCGCCGGGAGAACGGGACCGCCGGCCTGTTCGCGAGCCGCTCGCTCGCATCGGGTGAGGTCGTGCTGCCGATCGAAGGTCGCAGCGTCGCGGGTCCAAGCCGCTACTCGATCCAGCTCGGGACGGCGATGCACATGGCGCCGTCGTCGGAGGGGGCGTCTCCGTGGATGTGGCTGAATCACGGCTGCGCGCCGAACGTCGCTGTGGACACGGGGAGACGGCTGCTCGTCGCGCGACGCAAGATCGCCCCCGGCGAGGAGCTTCGGTTCGATTACCACACGACGGAGTGGGCGATGGCCGAACCGTTCCCATGCGGCTGCGGCGCGCCGGGGTGCATCGGCATGGTGCAGGGGTTCGCGCGCCTGCCTGCGTCGCGCCAGCAGGCGCTGCTCGGCACGGTGGCGCCGCACATCCTGGCGCTGCACGCGGGCGTTGTCGCCGGGGGGCACCCGGACTTTGCGGGCGTCGAGCGCGGGGCGCGGGCGGGCGAAGGCGCGCGGGGTTAGCGCGCGCGGGGGGCTCGCTCATCGCGCTCGGTGGCGCGAACACGAGGGCCGTCGCTTGATTCAGGGACCGCCGCACCGTTCGCGATCCCGATCATGAGACCGCCGTTGAGCATCGAGTCGTCCCCCAGGCATGCGCTCCGCGCGCGCACCACTGCCGTCATCGCGGCGCTGATCTCGATCGTGAGCAGCGCCGGCGCGCAGACCCCGGCGCCCGACACCACCGCGCGAATCGCGGTGCGCGTCGTCAGCGATTCGGTCGCCGTCGAGTCGGCGGTCGTGCGCGCGGGGCGCGTCGGCGGGCTGACCGACGCGCGGGGGCAGATCGAGCTCCGCGTGCTCGCGGGACGTCACGTCGTCGTCGCGTCGAAGCCGGGATTCCGGCCGGATTCCGCAGTGGTGACGGTGGGCGCGGGCGCCGACACGGCGATCACGATCGCGCTCGAGGAGGTCGGCGCGACGGTCGAGGCGGTGATCGTGAGCGCGACCCGCAGCGAGCGGCGGATAGAAGACGTGCCGCTCAGGATCGAGGTGATCGACGAGGAGGAGATCGCCGAGAAGGTCGCGATGACGCCGGGCGACATCGCGATGATGCTGAACGAGACCTCCGGCCTGCGCGTGCAGGCGACGAGCCCCTCGCTCGGCGGCGCGAGCGTCCGCATCCAGGGACTCGCGGGGCGGTATTCGCTCCTCCTCGCCGACGGACTGCCGCTGTACGGTGGCCAGGCGGGCGGGGTCGGGCTCCTCCAGATCCCGCCGCTCGACCTCGCGCGCGTGGAGGTGATCAAGGGCACCGCGTCGGCGCTGTACGGCAGCCAGGCGCTCGGCGGCGTCGTGAACCTGCTCTCGCGCCGGCCGGAGGAGCGCGCGGCGCACACGGCGCTCGTCAACCAGACCACGCGCGGCGGCACCGACGGCGTCGCATTCCTCACCGGGCCGATCGCCGACGCGTGGGGCTACACCCTCCTCGCCGGCGCGCACCGGCAGTCGCAGCGGGACCTCGATGGCGATGGGTGGACCGACCTCCCCGGGTACGAGCGCGTCGTCGCACGGCCGCGCTTCCACTTCTCGGACGGTGCGGGCCGCACCGCCTTCCTGACGGCAGGATTCACCGCCGAGGATCGTGACGGCGGCACGCTCCCCGGACGCACTTCACCCGACGGCCTCCCCTTTCCGGAAGGACTGACGACGCGCCGCGCCGATGCCGGCGGGCTGGCGCGATGGGTGGTGAGTCCGGAGGCAGATGCTCTTCGCGGCGCGATCTTCACGCTTCGCGGCTCGGCGATGGAGCAGCGGCACGAGCATGCCATCGGCACGGTGCGCGAGCGGGATCGTCATCGCACCGCCTTCGGCGAGGTCGCGCTCGCGCTGCCGCGCGGCCGCACGACGTTCGTGGGCGGCGCGGCGATCCAGCACGACGCCTATCGGGCGGATGACGTCGCCGGCTTCGACTATCGTCACACGGTGCCGGCGGTGTTTGCACAGGCGGACGTCGACGCCGCCACGTGGCTGTCGCTGTCCACGAGCGCGCGGCTCGACGCACACAGCGAGTACGGCACCACGGTCAATCCCCGGCTGTCGCTGCTCGTCCGACTGCCGCACGACGGTCCGCTCCGCGACTGGACGAGCCGCTTCTCCGTCGGCAGCGGTGCCTCCGCGCCGACGCCCTTCACCGAGACGACCGAGGCGACGGGGCTCACCCCGCTGCTCCCGCTGGCGGGGCTCGTCGCGGAGCGCGCGACGACCGGCTCCTTCGACTTCGGCGGACCGCTCGAGACGGCGATCGGCGCGCTGGAGCTGAATGCGACGGCGTTCGCATCGCGCGTGCGCCGCCCGATCCAGGTTGCCGATGCGCCGGGCACCACGGCGGACGGCGCGCGCCGCATCCAGCTCGTCAACGCGCCGGAGCCGACGCGCACCTGGGGCGGTGAGCTGCTCGCGCGCTTCGTGCGCGAGCTCGGCGAGGAAGGGGCCGACGGCGACGAGCCGCCCGCGCTCCGCCTCACCGGCAGCTACACGCTTCTCCGTTCCACCGAATGCACCCCCGACGCGATGACCGGATCGTGCGTGCGACGCGAGGTGCCGCTCACGCCGCGCCACGCGGCCGGCGTGGTGGCGGCGATCGAGCGCGAGGGACGGAGTCGCATCGGGCTCGAGGTGTACTACACGGGGCGCCAGGCGCTCGACGAGAACCCGTATCGCACGCACAGCCGCCCGTACGTGGTGCTTGGCCTGCTCGGCGAGCGGGCGCTCGAGACCGCGGCCGGTACGGCGCGCGTCTTCCTCAACCTCGAGAACCTCACGAACGTCCGGCAGACGCGCCACGATCCGCTGGTGCGGCCGGCACGCGGCCAGGGTGGTCGCTGGACGACCGATGCCTGGACGGAGCTGACGGGATTCACCGCCAACGCGGGCGTGCGCTTCGCCTTCTGACGGGCTCCATGCAGCCCATCCGACGTGCTAGTGTGTATGAAGCAGGAACGGCCGGGCACGGCCGGTCCGCCACCGCTTCCGCACCCTCGGAGACACGCGTGCCCTTCGCCCAGCATACGGCGACCCCTGCAACGCCCGGAACGGCTCTCCCCCCTGCGACCACTTCGGTCGAGGGTGCCGGCGCCGCGCCCGAGGATGCGCGCCCCCGCGGAGTGCTCGATACGCTGCTCGCCCTCCCGCTGGTGGTCAAGCTCGTCGGGGCGAACACGCTGATCCTCCTCGCCGCGGCCGTCGTCATCGTCGCGACCGGTGCGGACTGGGACGGTGGCTGGCTCATGGTGGCGGCGCTGGCCGCGAGCTTCGGGGTGAACGTGCTGCTGGTCTGGGTCGCGCTTCGCCCCCTCTTCTGGCTCGAGGACACCGCCAAGCGCATCCAGGAGGGCGATCTCGAGGCCCGCGTCCCGCGCTCCCGCATCGCCGACCGCGACCTGACGCGCATCGGCAACACGCTCAATCACCTCGTCGATCGGCTGACCGGCGACCGGGCGCGCATGCGCGCCCTCGCCACGCAGGTGATCCGGGCCCAGGACGAGGAGCGCGCGCGCGTCGCCCGCGAGCTGCACGACTCCACGGCGCAGACCCTCGCTGCCGCCATGCTCCACATCCGGGCGCTCGCGGCCACGGGAGTGGACGGCACGCTCAAGTCGAAGCTCACCATGGTCGGCGACACCGTGGCCGACGCGCTCGAGGAGGTGCGCTCGATGGCGCACACGATGTATCCGCGCGTGCTCGACGACCTCGGGCTCGGCGCGGCGCTCGAGTGGCTCGCGGGCCGCACGCAGGATGCGACGGGCATTGCGGTGCGGGTGGAGCACGACGTCGCCGAGACCTCGGT
>DASTYL010000008.1:0-3834 GCA_035764975.1 Gemmatimonadaceae bacterium
CTCGCGCTCGCTACGTGCTCGAGCGGCGCGCCTGGAGCGAGGCGACCTCGCTCCCCGTTCGCGAGGGCGCCCTCGAGTGGGACCGCTTCAAATGGCCGGAGGCCGTGACCTGGTTCGCGCGCGGGCTCGGCGCGGCGCACCAGGCCGACCTCGGAGGTGCACGCGCTGCGGCCGCACGACTTGCCGAGCTCGAGCGGTCGACGGGCGCGAGTGGTGAAGCGCTCTTCGCGCGGCACATTCGCGTGCTTCGTCTGGAAGTGGATGCCTGGATCGCGCATGTGTCGGGGAAGCGCGATTCCGCCCTCGCGATAATGCGCGAGGCGGTCGAGCTGGAGGAGTCGACGCCGAAGCACGCGGTCACTCCCGCGCCGACAATGCCGGCCGCCGAGCTGCTCGGCGACATGCTCCTCGCGCAGGGGAAGCCGGCGGACGCGCTCGCCGCCTACGAGCGCTCGTTGTCGGGCTACCCGCGGCGGTTCAACAGCCTGATCGGCGCGGCGCGCGCGGCGCGGCAGGCGGGGAACGGCGCTCTCGCGCGCGCGATGTACGAGCAGCTGATCGCCGTGGCCACGGGTGGCGCGCGGCGGACGGTGCTCGCGGAGGCGCGCGGCTTTCTCGCGCAGCGCTGAGCCCGGGATGTGACAGCGGCGCCCCCGGGGCGCCGCTTCACCCGTTATGCCAACGGGCCACTTCACTCGTTATGCCACGATACCCGGGGCGGGACTCGAACCCGCAAGAGCCAAAGCTCGGGGGATTTTGAGTCCCCTGCGTCTACCGATTCCGCCACCCGGGCGCTTCGACAAAATCTAGCGCCGCGAGTGTGCGGAAGACACTCCCCGTTAGCGCGGCGGCATCGGCGGGCCGCGGCGCTGCCCCGCCCGACCTCCGGGCCGGCGCATCTCCTCCACCCGCCGCCGCATCTGGTCCTGGATCGCGAGATACTTCGCCCGCTGCACCGGTGTCATGAACCCCGCCAGCTCGCGCTGCTCGCGCGAGATCAAGTCGATCCGACGGCGCTGCAGGTCGATCAGCTGGTCGAGATACCGGGAGACGCGGTCCTGGTTCGCGCTGTCGCCGCGCATCACCTCGGCACGAAGCCCAATACGCACGTCACGCTCCTGCTCGTGCAGGAGACGCCGCTGCGTCTCGACGTCGCGGTTCACCTCCGCGAGTCGGCGCATCTGCTCGTCGCTCAGGCCGACGCGCTGTTTCACCACCACCGCCATGCGCTGACGCACCCGCTGTTCGAGCGCCTCACGACGCGCCGGTGCCGAATCGGGTGCGGGGCGCTGCGCCAGGGCAGGCGCCGCCACCCCGAGTGAGAGCGCGAGCAGCGAAAGCACTCGTGAAAAGCGCATCAGACGTCTCCTTCGAGCACGGGAAGCAGGTTCGCCGGCTCGACCTCGAATTGTGCGTCGAGACCCTCGAGCTCCCTCAGCAACGATTCCAGTTCCGCATCGGCCAGATCGGTGAGGCCGCCCCCAACGCCCAGCTCGTTGCTTCGCATCGGCCGAGTGGCCGGCTGTACTGGAGCGCCCGGAGCCGTCCCGCTCGGCGCCGGGCTGGTCGGCGAGTCGACCCGGGCGACGACACGCGGCGAATCCGCCACGGACGCCGGCCGATCGCTCCGGGTGGCGAGCGCCGCGGCGCCAGCAACCGCCGCGAGCGAGGCAGCGGCCAGCCACATGCGACGCGACGGCGCAGAGGCCCACGCCCGCCGGCGGCGCGCCTGGGCGACGTCCCGCGTGGCATCACGCCGCGTGGCCGCCGACCGCACGACAGCGGCCGCGATGCGCGTCATGTCAACCCGCGGCGTCACGCCGAGCACGAGCTGCGCATTGCGCACGACCGCCAACTCGGCGCGGCACTCGGCGCAGTCCGCGAGGTGCCGCTCCACGGCCGCGACCGCGGCACCGACGAGCGCGCCACGGGCGTAGTCGGGAAGCAGGTCGCGCATTTCGAGATTCGTGCACTCAGTCATCGAGATACTCCTTCACCGATCGCACGGCATTGTGATAGTGCACTCGTGCCGCTCCTTCGGTCGTCTCCACCGCATCCGCGATCTCGCGGTAGCTCAATCCCTCGGTTACGCGCAGCGTGAATACCGCGCGCTGCATTTCCGTCAGTCGGTCCATTGCCGCGTGCAACCGCGATGCGGTTTCCGTGGCTACAGCGGCGCTCAACGGGTCGTACGCGGTGAGCGCGTGCTCCTCCTCGATCGACACCATCGGCTGCGCCCGGCGGTTCGATCGCGCGCGATCCCGGCAGAGATTGCGGGCGATCGAGAACAGCCAGGTGCGAAGCGAGCTTTCCTCGCGAAACCGATCGAGCGACCCGAACGCCCGGACGAACGTGTCCTGCACCACTTCCTCGAGCTCACCCCGCTCGCCCATGCTCGCGACGAAGCGCGCGACGGCGGGAGCGTGCCGCTCGACCAGGATGGTCGCCGCCCGCTCATCCCCCCCGCGCCACCGCGCGATTAGCGCGGTATCGGTCGGCTCCCCGCCCCGCGTCTCCGAATCGGTCATCCTGGCACCAGGTTGGACGCCTGCACGCCGCCGGTGTTAAGAGCCTTCCAAACGTCCTTGACCTTCCCCCCAAGACGTGGGTACGTTCCGGCAGAACGATCGTTCGACACCCGCTTCCAGGGGGCGTGAGTGGCCCACCAGCCGGCGCATGACGAGAAGCTGGACGCACTTCTGGCGGCCGCGGCCCGCGTGTTCGCCAAACGCGGGTACCACGAGACGAGCATGCGCGACCTCGCTCGTGAATCCGGCGTCTCCCTGTCCGGCCTCTATTACTACGTCAAGAGCAAGGACGAGCTGCTTTTCCTGATCCAGGACCGCAGCTTCGCGGCCGTCCTCGCCGGCATGCACGAGGCGCTCGAAGGCGTCGAGAATCCCCTGGAGCGACTCGCCCGGTTCATCGACAACCACCTCGACTACTTCGCCTCGCACATGGCGGAGATGAAGGTACTGTCGCACGAAGCATTGGCCTTGTCCGGCGACTTTCTCGTACGCGTCAACGCGAAGAAGCAGGAGTACACTCGGACGTTGATGGACATCCTCGCCGAGGTCGAGCGCGTGCAAGGGCCGGCGCACATCAATCGCCGGATCGCGACGTACACGCTCTTCGGGACGATGAACTGGATCTACAACTGGTACGATCCCCTCGGCGACCTCAGCGTCGAGGTGTTGAGCCAAAGCATGTGCCGGCTGTTCCTCGGCGGATACGTCGGGCTGCCGGTGTCGGACGCGGTCCTGCCGCACCTAACGGCCGGTTGATACCCACTCAGGGTTCGAGCACGGCGACGCATTTCAACAGAGGAATCCCATGGCTACAGCAACAATGACCGAGCGCGAAACGACCACCCTCGTCCGCTATCGCAAGGAAGGACACCTCGTGGTCTTCGAGCTCGATGATCCGCCCGCCAACACGTACACGCACGAGATGATGCGACAGCTCGACGAATGTATCGTGCGGGCGCGCTTCGATCCCGACATCCAGGTGATTGTAATCCGCGGCGCGGGAGAGAAGTTCTTCAGCGCCGGGGCCAACATCAAGATGCTCAACGAGGCGGACCCGACGTGGAAGTACTACTTCTGCCTCCACGCCAACGAGACGCTGAGCCGCCTCGAGCAGACGCCGAAGCTCGTCATCGCCGCGCTCAACGGACACTGCGTCGGCGGCGGCCTCGAGATCGCGATGGCGGCCGACATCCGCATCGCTCGGCAGGACGCCGGCAAGATCGGGCTCCCCGAGGTGAACCTCGGCGTGCTTCCCGGCACGGGCGGCACGCAGCGTCTCGCTCGCCTCATCGGCAAGTCGCGCGCA
>DASTYL010000009.1:0-7213 GCA_035764975.1 Gemmatimonadaceae bacterium
GGCCCCGCGCGAGCGCGTGCGGATCGCCGTCGTCGGGAAGTACACCGAGTACCAGGACAGCTACAAGTCGGTGATCGAGGCGCTCATCCACGGCGGCATCGCCAACGACGTCGGCGTCGAGATCGCCTGGGCGAACAGCGAGTCGTTCACGAACGCCGAGCGGGCGGCGGACATCCTCGACGGCGTCGACGGGCTGCTGGTGCCGGGCGGGTTCGGTGTGCGTGGCGTCGAGGGGATGGTCGAGGCGATCCGTCACGCGCGGGAGAACGAGCTCCCGTTCTTCGGCATCTGCCTCGGCATGCAGACGGCCATCATCGAGTTCGCGCGGAACGTCGCCGGGCTGGACGACAGCCACTCGGCGGAGTTCAAGCCGGAGTGCGAGAACGCGGTCATCTCGCTGATGGAGGAGCAGCAGCACGTCACCGACATGGGCGGCACGATGCGCCTGGGCGCATATCCGTGCCGGCTGACGCGCGGCTCGCGCGCGGCCGAGGCGTATGGCGTCGCGGAGGTCAGCGAGCGGCACCGCCACCGCTACGAGGTGTCGAACCGCTACCGCGACCTGTTCGCGCAGCACGGCCTGCGGCTCAGCGGACTCTCGCCGGATGGCCAGCTGGTGGAGATCGTCGAGCTGCCGGATCACCCGTGGTTCATCGGGTGCCAGTTCCACCCGGAGCTGCAGTCACGCCCGACGCGGGCACATCCGCTCTTCGCGGGATTCATCGCCGCTGCCGCGCGTGTCGCCCGCGAGCGCCGGCCGGCGCGCGAGCGTGAGCTTGCCAACGCGGGAGACTGACGTGCCGGCATTGTTTCCTTCCGACCGCCTCTTCCTCATCGCGGGGCCGTGCGTCCTCGAGGACGATGCGCTGAACCTCGTCGTCGCGGAGCACCTGGCGAAGCTCGCGCCGCGCGTCCCCGGCGGGATCATCTTCAAGGCGAGCTTCGACAAGGCCAACCGGTCCAACGCGGGCGCGCCGCGCGGCCCGGGCCTCGACGAAGGGCTCGCGAAGCTCATTCGCGTCAAGGAAGCGACCGGCCTGCCGCTGCTGACCGACGTCCATCTTCCCGAACAGTGTGAACCGGTCGCCGACGTGGTCGACGTGCTGCAGATCCCGGCCTTCCTCTGCCGCCAGACGGACCTGCTGGTGGCCGCGGGGGCGACCGGCAAGGCGGTGAACGTCAAGAAGGGGCAGTGGATGCACCCCGAAGGCATGCGCGGCGCCGTGGACAAGGTGCGTGGCGCCGGGACGACGGACATCGCCGTCACCGAACGGGGTTCCTTCTTCGGCTACGGCGACCTCGTGGTGGACATGCGCGCCTTCGCGCGGATGCGTGAGAGCTGCAACGTGCCGACCATCTTCGACGCGACGCACAGCGTGCAGCGCCCGGGGCAGGGTGTCGGCGGGGCGAGTGGCGGCGCGCGCGAGTTCATCCCCTCGCTGACGCTCGCGGCACTCGGTGCAGGGGCGGACGGCCTCTTCATGGAGACGCACCCCGATCCCGATCGTGCGCCGAGCGACGGACCCAACATGATTCCGCTGCAGCAGCTCGACGACCTGATCATGCGGGCGGTGGACATCTGGGATCGAGCGCGTCGGTGACGAACGGAACGCACCTCGATCCGGCACTCGCCCGGCGCATCCGGCTGGTCTGCTTCGACGTGGATGGCGTGCTCACCGACGGCGGCGTGTACCTCGGCGCCGTGGACGGCCGGCCGCTGGAGTTCAAGCGATACGACATCCAGGACGGGCTCGGGATTCACTTCCTCAAGAGCGCAGGGCTGCGGATCGTGATCATCACGGGCCGCGTCTCGGAGAGCGTCCGAATGCGTGCCGCGGAGCTGGGTGCGGACGAGCTGGTGCAGGACGCCGGGGCGCGAAAGCTTCCCGCGTTCAAGCGCATCCTCGAGCGTGAGGGGATCGACGCCTCCGAGGCGGCGTTCATCGGGGACGACTTTCCGGACATGGGCGTGCTGCGGGTCGTCGGGCTTCCCGTCGCCGTCGGCAACGCGGTCCCGGAGGTGAAGGCCGTCGCGAAGCTCGTCCTCAGCCGGGGCGGCGGACACGGCGCCGCACGCGAGTTCTGCGAGCTGCTCCTCGAGGCCCGGGGCGAGTGGACGGAGGTTGTGGAGCGGTACGTCGCGGAGCGGTCCCGCGACGACGTCCCGGTAACCGCATGAGCCACGACGCCATCATCGAGCGTGGCCGCCGGGTCCTGCGCCTGGAGCGCGATGCCCTCGCGACGAGCGTGGACCGGCTCGGCGAAGGGTTCGCCCGCGCCGTCGAGCTCATCGCCGCCTCGCGTGGGCGGGTGATCGTCGCCGGGGTGGGGAAGTCCGGGCTGATCGGCCGCAAGATCGCGGCGACGCTCACGTCCACCGGCACTCCAGCCACCTTCCTGCACCCCGTCGAGAGCGTCCACGGCGACCTCGGCATCGTCGGGTCGGACGACGTGGCGATCCTCCTGTCGAAGAGCGGCGAGTCCGACGAGCTGCTCTCGCTGCTCGAACACCTCAAGCGGCTGGGGGTACGCACGATCGCGGTGACGGGCAACGACCGCTCGTCGCTCGCGCGGCACTGCGACGTCGCCCTCGATGCCTGGGTGCGCGAAGAGGCCTGTCCGCACGACCTGGCGCCGACGACGAGCACGACGGTGGCCCTGGCCATCGGCGATGCCCTCGCCGTCGCCCTGCTGGAGGAGAAGGGATTCGCGCGGGAGGACTTCGCGCGCATCCATCCGGGCGGCTCGCTGGGGCGGCAGCTGCTGGTGCGGGTCGATGACGTCATGATCGCGGAGCCGCTGCCGATCGTGCCCCCGACGGCAACGATGCGCGACGCCATCGTCTGCATCGCGGAGCTTCGCGGTCTGGCGGTGGTTGCGGCGGAGGATCGGCGGGTGCAGGGTGTGATCACCGGCGGTGACCTTTCGCGGCTGATGGAGCGCGTCGAGTCGGGTGTGCTGGCGATGCCGGTGACGGAGGTAATGAACCGCAGTCCGAAGCTCGCCACGACGGGAGAGCTGGCGAGCGCGGTGGTCTTCCGCATGGAACAGCACGGGGTCATGTCGATGCCGGTGGTTGACGAGGCAGGGCGGGTGAGGGGCGTGGTGCATCTGCACGACCTCCTGCGGGCGCGGGTCGCATGACGCGGCGCCCCTTCATCGGCGTCGCCGTGGCGCTTGTTGCGCTCGGGGCGGTCGCCTGCAGCCGGCCGAACCAGCCACCCGTGAGCACCTCGACCGCCGCGGACAGCGCCGACCAGGTCATGCTCGAGGTGCGGTCGGTCATCACCAACGACGGCGTGCAGCGCGGCGTCCTGCTCGCCGACACCGCCTACGTCTTCGACCAGAACTCGCGCTTCGAGTTTCGCGGCGTGAAGACGGATTTCAAGACGGCGACCGGCGTGCAGGACGGCACGCTCACCGCGGAACGCGGCCGGTACGACATCCGGAACGGCGTCCTCGAGGGCTACGGCAACGTCCGCATCGTGACGGTGGACGGCCGGCGCCTCGAGTCGCCGCACCTCAAGTACGACCAGAACCGCAACCTGGTCTCAAGCGACAGCGCGTTCACACTCGTGCGCGACAACCAGACCCAGACGGGGATCGGCTTCGAAGCGACACCGCAGCTCACGCAGTTCCAGTGCAAGAGCAACTGCGGCGGCTCGGCGCCGATCTCCATCCCCATCGAATGAAACGCACTCTCGCGGCGCTCATGCTGGTCATCCTCGGGCCTGCTGTGGCACATGCCCAGCAGGCCCGCTGCGACGTCGAGCCGAAGGCGACCACTCGCCAGAGCGGGTACCAGCTGCCGAGCGGGGCGATCAACACGTTCCTCGGCGGCGGCGCGATCACGATGCGGTGCCCGACGCGTGGCATCACGCTCGTGGCGGACAGCATCGAGTACTACGGCGACGAGCAGCGGGTCTTCCTGGTGGGCAACGTCAGCTACGCGGAGCCCCGGCTCCGCGTGAACGCCGACTACATCACGTACTTCACGAGCGACGAACGCGTCGTGGCCTCGGGCAACGTCGTCTCGACGCTCCCGAACGGGTCGACGCTGCGCGGCCCCCAGGCCGAGTATCGGCGCGCGTCGGTGCGAGTGCGTCCGGTCGCGGAGGTCGAGGCCGTCGGCAGGCCGACCGTGACGATCGCCCCGGGCGCGGCGGGCGCACGGCCCGGTGCCGCCCGCCCCGACACGTCACGGACGACGGTCACCGCCAACCGGCTGTTCATGCACGGGGATTCGCTGCTCTACGCGTCGGGCCAGGTCGAGATCGCCCGTCCCGACCTGGGGGCCAGCGGCGACTCCGTGTTCATGAACACCGTCACCGAATACATGCGGCTCATGCGCCGGCCCGTGATCAACGGCAAGTCGGGACGTCCATTCCGCCTCACGGGTGACCTCATCGACCTCCACTCGAGGGATCGGCAGCTCGACCGCGTCCTGTCGCAGGGGAACGCGCAGGCCGTGAGCGAAGACGTCACGCTGAACGCCGACACGGTCCAGTTCCGCGTCGCGGAGGAGCTGCTGCAGGCCGCCGTCGCCTGGGGGAAGTCCAGGCGCTCCACCGCCGTCTCCACGACGCAGCGCATCGAAGCCGATTCGATCGACGTGCAGATGCCGCAGCAGCGGATGCAGCGACTGACGGCGCTCGGGGCGGCCTACACGGAAGCCGATCCGGACACGACACGCTTCCGCACGACGGAGAAGGACTGGCTGCGCGGCGACACGATCGTCGCGCGATTCGATACTGTCGGAGCGCCGCGGCCGGACTCCCTCGCGCCGGTCGCCGGCGATACGACACGGCCGCTGGCGGTCGCCGACACGGTGCGTCCGTCTGTCGTGCCCCCGGCGCCGCGCGCTGCAGGCGACACCGGCCGCCCGGCGCTGCAGATCGTCGAGCTGCTGGCGCTCGGCAGCGCGCGCTCGTACCAGCACCTGCCGCCAGCCGACAGCGCGCAGCGCTGTCCGGCGATCAACTACGTGCGCGGCGACTCGATTCGTGTCACCTTCGATTCGGGCGAGGTGCGGACCGTCCGCGTGATCAACGAGGAATCGGCGAGCGGCGTGCTTGCCGAGCCGGACTCGACCTGCGGACGCACCGTCGCCCCGGCGCCCGCGCCGACGCCGGCGCAGACACCTCCTGGGTCGATCGGGCGGCGGCGGGGTAATACCCCTACGCCGCAGTCACCGCCCCCGAGGCAATCCTCAACGAAGCCGGCATCGCCCGCGCCCTCTGCACGGGGCTCGCGCGGCGGCATCGCCCCCAAGCCAACTCGTCCGTGACCGGTTCCGCTCCATCGACGCTTCACACCCTGCTCGATCACCTCGCTCACGGCGATCGCTCGACGGTGCTCGCCCTCACGGCGCTGGTCTCGACCGCGGATGAGCGCGGCGTCACGACGCTGCAGCGTGCGGCCGAACAGTACCGGGCCGAGCATCTGGCTGACCTGAAGGTTCACGGTCGCGACGTGCACTCGGTGGCGGGCGAGCTCGGTCTGGATCAGGTGCGGAAGTACCTCGCGGTGACCGTATTGCCGCGCCTGGCAGGGGAGGGGGTGATCGTCGCGGACGGGCTCGATCCCGAGAACCCTGACGGCCTCATCCGGATCGTCGGGAGCTACTGGGATTCGATGGCGCCGGCCCGGGCGGAGCTCGTCGAGCAGTTCCGGCACACCGGGGAGATGCCGGTGGTGCCGGGGGCGTCAACTCCTGCAGCCGCAACGGTTTCCGTCCCGGCAGGGAGCGAGCTGAAAGCCGAGGGACTGGTCAAGATCTACCGGCGGCGGAAGGTCGTGAACAACGTGGCCCTGCGCTTGCAACAGGGGGAGATCGTCGGACTGCTGGGCCCGAATGGCGCGGGCAAGACCACGACCTTCTACATGATCGTGGGATTGATCCAGCCGCTGAGCGGGCAGATTCGGTTGGACGGAAAGAACATCACCTCCATGCCGATGTACCGGCGGGCTCGACAGGGCCTTGGCTATCTCTCGCAGGAGCCCTCCGTCTTCCGCAAGTTGACGGTCGAAGAGAATCTGCTGGCCATCCTCGAGACCCTCCCGCTGTCCAAGGCCGAGCGTCACGAGCGCCTCGAGACCCTCCTCGACGAGCTCAACATCAAGCATCTCCGCAAGTCCAAGGCATTCGCCCTCTCGGGCGGCGAGCGCCGACGGCTCGAGATCACCCGGGCGCTCGTCACGCAACCGAAGTTCATGATGCTGGACGAGCCGTTTGCCGGGGTGGACCCGATCGCCGTCCACGATATCCAGACCATCGTGGCCGGGCTGCGAACGCGCGGAATCGGAGTGCTCATCTCCGACCACAACGTGGAACAGACGCTGGACATCGTGGATCGCGCATACATCATGTACGACGGTGAGGTTCGAGTCTCCGGGACCGTTCGGGAGCTCGTATTCGACGACACCGTGGCCGACATCTATCTCGGTCCGACGTTGACGGCGCGCCTTCGGGCACGTTTCGCCGAAGCCGACGAAGGGGGCGTGAACGCATGAAGGCAGGTCTTCATCAGGGCACGCAGCTCAAGCAGGAGCTGAAGATCAATCCACGCCTGTATCAGGCGATGGATCTGCTGTATATGCCGCTGCTCGACCTCCAGCAGCACCTCAAGCAGGAGCTGCTCAACAATCCCTTCCTCGACATGGTCGAGCCGGAGGAGGAGGAAGAGGAGCAGGCCGAGTCGGAGTCGGAAACCGAGGCCAACGCGGCCGAGGCCCCCGAACCGCCCGAGGAGAAGAACAACGACGAGATCGACTGGGAGGAGATCCTCCTGGACGGCTTCGACGCCGGCGGCCGCCGGGAGGAGCACGAGGAGCGCGAATACTACGAGCCGGTCACGGTCGACTCGCGCGACCTGAGCGATCACCTGCGCGACCAGATCAACCTCCTCGACCTGAACCCGCGCGAGCAGTTCCTGGCCGAGGAGTTCGTCGGGAACATCAACGAGGACGGCTATCTCGCCTGCCCGCTCGAGGAGATCGTCGAGGGCGCGAACCAGATGCTCGACGAGCTCGCCGAGCAGATGGATCGGGACGTCGAGGATGACAAGCGGTACGGGCTGGTGGAGGCCGAGGCGATGCTCTCGACGATCCAGAACCTGGATCCGCCGGGCGTCGGGGCGCGCGACCTCCGCGAGTGCCTCATGCTGCAGCTGCGCGAGGCGGGGCTCGAGCAGTCGGTGCCGTTCCGCCTCGT
>DASTYL010000010.1:0-16557 GCA_035764975.1 Gemmatimonadaceae bacterium
GAAGCGGCGGGGCCTCGACGTCCGTCCGGAGATCATGATCCCGCTCGTCGCGACGAGCCGCGAGTTCGAGCACCAGCGGGCGATCATCGACGAGGTCCGCCGGCAGGTCCTCGGCGGGATGGGCGAGGAGGTTCACGTGCAGATCGGCACGATGATCGAGCTTCCCCGCGCGGCACTGATCGCGGGTGACATCGCGGCGACGGCGGAGTTCTTCTCCTTCGGCACCAATGACCTGACGCAGACGACGTTCGGCCTCTCGCGCGATGACGCGGGCCGGTTCCTGCCCGGCTACATCGATCGCGGGATCCTCGAGGACGATCCGTTCCAGGTGCTGGACCAGCAGGGCGTCGGCAAGTTGATCGAGCACGCCGTCGCGCATGGCCGCCAGGTTCGCGACAAGCTGAAGGTCGGCATCTGCGGTGAGCACGGCGGGGAGCCGCGGTCGGTCAAGTACTGTCACCGGATCGGGCTCGACTACGTCTCCTGCTCGCCCTTCCGCGTTCCCATCGCGCGCCTGGCCGCCGCGCACGCGGTGCTGGAGGAGGCGAAGGCAACCGCGTAGTTGACGATGGGTCCGGCGGGGTCGCTGCGCACAACGCGCGGCGGCCCCGCTTTCATTCCGGCAGTCGCCTTGAGAAAAGCCTCGCCACGGCGGGAACGGGATGTGCGGCGGATCGCGTTGTGCGTGTGATGGCAATCACACCATTCGGATTGTTTGTCGCGCCCGATCACGCTCAGCCGAGCGTCATCGGCACGCGGCGGCCCCGATGCCGAGGCCGACTGCGTCATGTCCACCGGACTTCGATCGGATCTCTGGGATCACCTGCAGGCCCTGCTCGGCGAAGGCTTTCGTCTGGAGCGGGAACTCGACGCGGGGGGGATGAGCCAGCTCTTCCTCGCCACCGACCTCTCCCTCGACCGACCGGTCGTGGTCAAGGTGCTTCCGCCGGAGATGGCGGGCGGCGCCGGTGAGGCCCGGTTCCAGCGCGAGATCGAGCTGACCGCGCATTTCCAGCACCCGCACATCCTCCCCACGCTCGCTGCCGGGGCCGACGAATGGCTCCGGTACTACGTGATGCCGTTCGTGGATGGCGAGTCGCTGAAGCAGCGGCTGCAGCAGCACGGGGTCCTCGAGGTGGCCGAGGCCGGTCGCCTGCTGAGCGAGGTAGCGGACGCGCTCGCGTACGCCCATGCGCGCGGCGTCGTGCACCGCGACGTCAAGCCGGCCAACATCATGCTCTCCGGCGAGCACGCCATCCTCGTGGATTTCGGCGTTGCGGATGCGGCCCGGCAGCCGGGGAGGACGCTCGACGCCCGGATCACGTACACCGGGCACTACGTCGGCACCACCGCCTACATGGCGCCGGAGCAGTTCGATTCGGAGCGGGTCGCGGATGGCCGTGCGGACATCTACGCCCTGGGAGTGGTCGTGTACGAGGCGCTGACCGGGCGGCTCCCCTTTCCCGGGGATACGCCAAGCCAGATGCTCGCCGCCCGCGCGACCACGACCCCCATACCGCTGTCGGCGATTCGCCCCGACGTCCCGCGCGCGCTCAGCGACCTGGTGGCGCAGGCGCTCGCGTACGCGCCGGAGGCGCGCCTCGCGACGGCGGCGGAGCTGCGGGACGGGCTGCAGGCCGCCGTGGCGCGCCCCGCGGTGCGGCGCCGACGAGGACGGATCGCCGCCGCCGCGCTGGTCCTCGCGGTCGCGGGCGCCGGCGTTGCGCTGTGGCGGACCCCGCCGGACCCTGACGTGAATGACGATCGCGTGGCCATCGCGCCCTTCGACGTCATGAGTCCGGAATACGCGCTCTGGCGGGAGGGATTCGTGGACGTCCTCTCCGCGAACCTCGACGGGGCGGGACCGCTCCACACCGTCCCGCCATCGGTCGTGATGCGGAAGTGGACCGGACGCCCGGACGCCGAGTCGGCGATTGCGTTCGGCCGTCGGACCGGGGCGCGGTTCATCGTGCTTGGCCGCGTGATCGGCGCCGGCCCGGACACCGTTCGCGTGGCGACATGGCTGGTGGACGTCGTGTCGGGCGAACGCACGGAGCCCATGGAAGTGCGCGACGGAACGGACCGGATGGACCGGATCGCGGATTCGCTCACCCTGATGCTGCTGCGGGACATCGGCGCGGTCCGGCCCATCAGCGCCGTGCGACGCGCGTCGATCGGCGCCACGTCGCTGCCGGCGCTCCGCGCCTTCCTCGAGGGTGAGCAGCACTTCCGGCGCACCGCGTGGGACTCGGCGCGTACCGCGTACGCGCAGGCGATCGCGCTCGACAGCACGTTCGCCCTCGCGCATGCGCACATGGGCCTGACGTTCGCCTGGCAGCGACTCGGGCTGGACTCCGCTGCGCGCGTGCATGCGCTGCGGGCGGGCGCGCTGAACCGTGGCCTTGCCCCGCGCGAGAGCCTGCTCATCGTCGCGGACTCGCTCCGCAGCGTCGTCTATGGATACGCGAGCGACCCGGAATACCGGCGGCACGTGCAGCGGCTGTTCGCCACGCTGCGGGAAGCGACGACGCGGTACGAGCAGGACGCCGAGGCGTGGTACCGGCTCGCCGATGCCTACTTCCACTTCGCGATCGGGCCGCGGCTCAGCGTCTCCGACGACGCGATCCTGGCCACCTTCGACCGCGCGCTGTCGCTGGACTCGGCCTTCGCGCCGGCGTACATCCATCCCGTCGAGCTCGCGTTCGGGATCGGGGATACGGCGCGTGCGCTGCGGTATGCACGGAGCTACTTCGCCTTCCGCCCGACGGACGTCAGCGCCGCGGGAACCCTGCTCGCGGCCAGGCTCCTGGCGGGGAACGCCCGCGACACGGCACGGGCGGCCGAGACGCTCGACACCGCGTCCGCCGACCTGCTCTTCCAGGCGTACTCCGCCGCCCGCCGGTCGCTTGACCGTCGCTACGGAGCCATCCGCATCCTGCGGCTCATGGGGGGCCGCCGGGCCGATTACCCATTGCTCGGAACCGTCGAATTCGCGAACCACCGCCTCGCGTTGCAGCTCTCCTATCGGGGCCGGTTCCGTGAGGCGCTGCAACTGCCCGAGGCGCAGTCCTCCGTCGTCTTCGCGGAGATGGCGCTCACCGGTGCCATTCCGCGAGATGAGGCCGACCGGGTCTTCTCGGACTGGCTCCGGACCAATCCTAGGGAGCGCGCCACCGGCGTTCCACTCCTCGCCGCGGCCGGCGCATGGTGGGCCCAGCAGGGCGATACGGCGTCGCTGCGCGCGATGACGCGTCTCCCCGGGCAGGGAGACCCCGCGCGGCGCGCGCCGGCCGAGGGGGCCGCCCTGGCGTACACCGCCGCCGTCGGCCGCGCGTACCTCGCCCTCGCGCGCGGCGACACGGCGCTGGCGCTCCGGCGCTTCGCGCTCGTACCGGATATGCTCTGCCAGCTCTGTGCGGTGCCTCGCCTGATCCACGCCCGACTGCTGGCCGCGAAGGCGCGATTCAGGGAAGCCCGAGCCATCCTGGCGGACCGCCCCACGCTGCTCCCCTCGGCGGTCGACATTCTCTGGGACCTCGAGCGGGGCCGGGTGGCAGCGCGCATCGGCGACTCCACGACGTCGAGGACCGCCTTCGGGCGGGTCGAGCGCGCGTGGGCCGGCGGAGACCCCGGGCTGTCACCGCTGGTGGGTGAGGCACGCACGGCGCTGCGGCGGCCACGGCGGTGAGGGCCGGGACCGAGCGGCGACCAGGGATCGAACGAGAAAAGCGGCGCCCGAGGGCACCGCTTTTCCGTCTTACCGAGTGGAGGCGCCGGGAATTGAACCCGGGTCCGAGAATAGATCGACCAAAGCGTCTACGTGCGTATCCTGTTGTTGGATGTCCCCAGCCGCTGGCCAACAGGAGGCCGACGTTCGGGTAAGCCTTCCTTTGATTTCGCCCGATGCCCGAAAGCGTGACGCCGGACTAGCCCAGATTTGCGATACTCACGCGACGCCCCGGGCGGGCTTCCTCGTGAGCACTGCCTACGTTACCCGAAGGTTACGCGGCGAGAGCGAAGTTGTTGTTCGCAGGTAATGGTTTTCCGATTGTTTTACCAGGTTACCGGAGACCTGGGCACGCTGCTTCAGCTTCACTTACCCCGTCGAAGCCAGTCGCCCCCTTCGACTCCTCAAAGCTAGTCGGGCCACTCCTCCAACGCAAGCGGCGCCGGCAATTTCACGCATCACTTCAAGCGACCGCAACGCTATGGCCGGTTTGGAGTTGCCGCCGCTGATCTCACGCAATTTCTCCCATCGTGCTTCGCGGTGTACAGCGCCTTGTCCGCCGCGGGGAACAGCGACTCCCGCACCGACACCGACCCCGGATAGCTCGCCACGCCGAAGGATGCGGTGACCCGGATCGACTCGTTCCCCACGGTGACGACGCGGTCGGCGATCGCCTTCCGGAGCCGCTCGGCCAGTTCGCATGCGCCTTCGATCGAGGTCTGCGGGAGCAGGATGGCAAGCTCTTCCCCGCCGTACCGGGCGCACACGTCCACGGTGCGGACCCCCTCGGCCAGCACCCGCGCGACGTGCCGGAGCACCTTGTCGCCGGCCTGATGCCCGTGGGTGTCGTTGACGTTCTTGAAGTGGTCGAGGTCCACCAGCACCAGCGACCCGGAGCCGCCGAACCGATCCGTCTCGGCGATGATCCGCTGGAGCTGCTCCTCGAAGTGCCGCCGGTTCGCCAGCCCCGTCAGCGGGTCGATGCGCGCCCGGCGATCCGCCTCCTCGATCTCCCACACGATCTCGAGTGCCGTGCTGCCGATGGCGGCCAGCAGGCCCACGTTCCGGGCGTCGTCGTGCGAGATGGCTCCCACCTCTTCCGCGAGAACGACGAGCGCCCCGAGGCAGACGTCGTTCCGGACGATCGGGATGATGGCGGCCGAACCGGCCCCGGGAAACTGGTCGCCTGGGCCGAACAGCTCGCCGGGGCGCACCGGGGCAGCGTCCTCGAGGACGATCGGCAGCCCGTCCATGCAGGTCCGGGCGACGAGCGAATCCGGCCCCAGGGCAAAGCCGGTGCGCACGCCGAGCTCGCCGGAGGCGTGCTGCACCGTCCCCGTGCCAGCGCTCGCGTCCCATCGGATCAGCGCGGCTTCGCTCGCACTCGTCACCTCCAGCGCGGTGGAGCACAGGGCGTTGGCCAGCGCTTCCTGGGACTTGTGGCCGCGGATCTGGTCCGCGGCCTGGAGAAGGGCCTGCCCCTGCCGCATGGAGCGGCTGTACCCCCGCCGCGAGTCGAAGAGGTCGGCCAGCATCGCCACGTGCGCGGCGTGCCGCGGCAGCCATTGCTTGACGGCAGGCTTCCCGATCGAGAGGCCGGTGCTCGACGCGACGCTGAGGACCCCGTGGAGCCGCTCACCGCTCACCACGGGTGCCACCGCAACCTGAGGAAACGACGGGTCGGGCCCCGCGGTGTGCATCAGTCGCTCCTGGGCCGCCCACTGGACGAGGGGCCCCCAGTCGCCCATCCGGAAGTGCCGCGGCCGATCCGCGTTGGGCGTCGACCAGGACCACGGACGCAGCGTATCGCGGTCCTCGATCCACGACCAGAACACCGCCTCCTCGGCCGCCACGAGGTCCCGGACGTCCGCCAGGTAGGCCCCGAGCGCCGCGCGGTCCGCGGAGGATTCGATCTGCTCCACCCGCTCCTGCACATCCCGCCGCAGGTGGGAGGGAACGGGCTGCTCGATGGTGGTCTTGAGCGTGCGCCCCGGGCCGTAGGACTCGAGCGCAGGGGAGCTGGCGCGCACCTGGTCCACGCTCCGCGCGGCCGGACGCCGACGAAGCAGCCGGGCAGTCGTCCCGGCCGCCACGATGGCCACGCCCACGACAAGCGCTCCTACGCCCAGCGCGGACATGGCGCCTCGGAGAGGGGTCTCAGAATGAGAGGAAGGCCGCACCGCGAGCGCGGCGGCCGGTCAGTCGTGCAGGATTCTGGCGGCAGCGACCGCAGCACCGAAGCCGTTGTCGATGTTGACGACAGCCACGCCGGCGGCGCAACTGTTGAGCATGGTGAGCAGCGGGGCAATTCCGCCGAACGCGGCCCCATAACCGACGCTCGTGGGCACGGCGATCACGGGAACGCGCACCAGTCCCCCGATCACGGAGGACAGCGCCCCATCCATCCCCGCGACGACGATGACCACCGACGCGGAGGCGAGCGCGTCGCGGCGGGCCAGCACGCGGTGGATCCCGGCGACCCCGACGTCCGTCAGCCTCCTGACATCCAGTCCCAGCGCATGCGCCGTGACGGCCGCTTCCTCGGCGACCGGCAGGTCGCTGGTCCCCGCCGTCACGATGAGCACCGTGCCGGTGCTCGAGGGCACCGTGTCTCCCCGGAGGAAGACCGTTCGCGCGAGGTCGTTGACCTCGGCCGCCGGGTAGCGCGCGGCCAGCCGTTCGGCGGCGGATGGCGCGATGCGCGTGACGAGAAAGCCGTCGCCGCGTTCCGCGATGTGCGAGGCGATGGCCTCCACCTGGTCGTCGGTCTTCCCGGCCCCGAAGATGACCTCCGGGAAGCCCTGGCGGAGCGCCCGGTGGTGATCGATCGACGCGAAATCGAGCGATTCCACCGGGTCGAACGCCAGCTGGTCGAGTGCCCGGTCGACCGGAAGCGCACCGTCCGCAACCTGCCGGAGCAGCTCGCGGACGCGGTCGCGCCTCATGCTTCGAGCGCCTCGAGCGCGGTGGGGCCGCGGCGAGCATCGCGTTCCGCCTGCCGGGCGATGTCGAGGTGGCGCTCGTAATCGGTGAGGTACTCGCCGAAGATGCCCTCGACTTCGGCGAAGCTGTTCACCAGGTGCAGGCGGCGGCGCAGCTCCGAGGAGTTCGGGAGCCCCTTCACGTACCAGCCGAGGTGCTTCCGGAACTCGATCGCGGCACCTTCCGGATCGATCTCATAGCTCTGGACCATCCGCGCGTGGTCGAGGGCGACGGCGAACCGGCCGGCGACGTCGGGGACCGGACGCATCGGCCGCCCGTCGAGGACATCGCGGACCTGGTCGAAGATCCACGGCTGGCCGAAGGAGCCGCGCGCGATCATGATGGCGTCGCAGCCCGTCTCGCGGTGCATGCGGAGGGCGTCGTCCGCGGTCTTGATGTCGCCGTTGCCGATCACCGGGATGTCGAGGGCTTCCTTGACCGCGCGGATCTCCTCCCAGCGGGCGCTCCCCGAGTACATCTGGGTGCGCGTCCTGGGATGAAGCGCCAGCGCGCGAGCTCCGGCGTCCTGGCAGCGCAGCCCGATGTGCACGGGATCGCGCATCTCCTCGCTCCACCCGCTGCGGATCTTGACCGTGACCGGCAGCGAGGTGCCCGCGGCGACGGCGCGGATGATCTGCTGGACGAGGTCCAGGTCCTTGAGGCAGCCGGAGCCCCCGTTGCGACGGACGACCTTCTTGACCGGGCAGCCGAAGTTGATGTCGATGAACTCGGGCTGGAAGACGTCGGTCACGAGGCGCGCCGCCTCACCCATCGCGTCAGGATCGGATCCGAAGATCTGCACGCCGATGGGCCGTTCATCGGCCCCGAAGCGCAGCTTGGATACCGTGGCCGGGTTGTCGCGACGGATGCCTTCCGCGCTCAGGAACTCGGTGACCACCACATCCGCCCCGTGCTTGCGGCACAGGCGGCGGAAGGGCGACTCCGAGACCCCGGCCATCGGGGCCAGGTAGAGCGGCGTGTCGGCAGCGACGGGAAATGGGAAGCGCATCGTCAACCGTCAAAGGTAGCCGCGCGCGGAAGTCGCTGCAACGTCAGGGTTTGACACCCCTTGTCGGGGTGCATAACTTCGCATGTTCGACGACGAATTCCCCTCGTGGCGTACTGTGCCGGCAAATCCGGCGAGGACATAGATGGAACTGCGCGAATTCTTCAGCGAAGATGCGGTCAAGCTCGACCTCGCGGGCACGACGAAGGACGACATCCTGAAGGAGCTGATCGGGCTCCTCGGCCTCGACGAGAAGTCCGAGGGGATGCTCTTCAAGATGCTGAAGCGGCGAGAGAACCTCGGCTCCACCGGCATCGGGCGGGGCATCGCGATCCCGCACTGCCGCTCGCTCGTGGTGAACAAGCTCCGTGTCGCGTTCGGGCGGAAGGTCGAAGGGGTCGACTTCAAGGCGATCGACGAGAAGCCGGTGAACTTCTTCTTCCTCATCGTGGCGCCGCCGCTGGAAGTCTCCAATCAATACCTGCCGGTGCTCGGCAAGATCGCCCAGTTCAGCAAGGAACCCGATGTGCCGGGACGCCTGCTGACGATCACGGAGCCGCGCGAGTTCCTCGCGTTGCTCGAGGAGAAGCGGGTCTGATCCCACCGGCCGGCGCTTCATTCGCCCCCGATCCAGACAAAAAAGGAGCCGACCGCGCTGCGGTCGGCTCTTCTTCATCGAGGACGCTACCCCGCTCTCATTCCCACTCGATCGTTGCCGGCGGCTTGGAGCTCACGTCGTAGACGACGCGGTTGATGCCATTCACCTCGCGGATGATGCGATTCGAGATGTGCGCGAGGACGTCGTACGGGAACGGGTACCAGTCCGCGGTCATGCCGTCGGTGCTGGTCACCGCGCGGAGGCCGAGGACGTTGTCGTAGGTCCGCTCGTCGCCCATCACGCCCACGCTGCGGACCGGCAGGAGGACCGCGAAGGCCTGCCAGATGTCGTCGTACAGCCCCGCGCGCCGGATCTCCTCGAGGTAGATCGCATCCGCCTTCCGCAGGATCGCGAGCTTTGCCGGGTCCACGTCGCTGAGCACGCGGATGGCGAGCCCGGGGCCCGGGAACGGGTGCCGGCCGACCATCTCCTCCGAGAGTCCGAGCTCGCGGCCGACGTTGCGCACCTCGTCCTTGAACAGCTCGCGCAGCGGCTCGATGAGCTTGAACTTCATGTCGGGCTTGAGCCCACCGACGTTGTGGTGCGTCTTGATCGTCACCGACGGGCCGCCGGACGGCGCCGCCGATTCGATCACGTCGGGATAAAGCGTGCCCTGCACGAGGAACTCCGCGCCTGCCGCGTGCTCCTCCATCGCGTCCTCGAAGACGTCGATGAACGTGTGCCCGATGATCTTCCGCTTCTGCTCCGGATCCTCGACGCCGGCGAGCGCGCCGAGGAAGCGATCCGACGCATCCACGGTGACCAGGTTGATCCCCATGCTCGCGCGGAACATCCGCTCCACCTGCTCGCGCTCGTGGAGCCGGAGCAGCCCCGTGTCGACGAAGACGCAGGTGAGCTGATCACCGATCGCCCGGTGGACGAGCGTCGCCGCCACGGACGAGTCCACGCCGCCGGAGAGCCCGCAGATCACCTTGCGGTCGCCGACGAGCTCCCGGATCTTCGCGACCTCGTCGTCGATGAATGCGCCCGCCGTCCAGCTCGGCGTGGCGTGGCAGATCTCGAACAGGAAGTTCGCGATGATCTCCGAGCCGCGCGGCGTATGCGCGACTTCCGGGTGGAACTGGACGCAGTGGATCGGCCGCGACTCGTGGCGCATCGCGGTGACGGGATTCCCGTCGCTCGTCGCGGTCACGACGTACCCCGGCGGCGGCGTCACGACGTGATCGCCGTGGCTCGCCCAGACCTCGAACGCCTCGCCCGCGTCGAACCCCGCGAACAGCCCCGTCGGTTCGGCCACATCGACGCTCGCGCGCCCGTACTCGCGCTGCCCGCGGATCACGTGGCCGCCAGAGATGTGCGCCAGCAGCTGCATGCCGTAGCAGATCGCCAGCACCGGGGCGATGTCCAGCACCGCCGGGTCGATCGTCGGCGCCCCTTCCCCGTACACGGAGTTGGGCCCGCCGCTCAGGATGATGCCGGTGGGGTTCCACTCGCGAATCCACTCGACGCTCCGCGTCGGCGGATGGATCTCCGAATAGACCCGCGCCTCGCGCACGCGGCGCGCGATCAGCTGGGTGAACTGGGATCCGTAATCGATGATGAGGATGCGGCTGCTCATCCTAGTTGGTCCATTCGGGGCCGGTGAGTGAGAGGAACTCCACCTTTTTGGTGGCGAGGTCGATCACGGCGCCGCCCGGGGTCCCGTAGACCCAGCCGCACCCCTCCCCCGGGTTCACGAGCAGCGTGTCGCCGCGCTGCTTCAGCTCCTGGCGATGCGTGCACCCGTGGACGACGATCGAGTGCGAGTCGAGCGACCTGGCCTGCACGTCGCCGATGTCGTTGACCACGAGGATCCGCTCGCCGGCGATCTCCATGCTGTGCGGCCCCTCGAACAGCTCCGCGCCCATCGCCCGCTGCGCCATCGCGATCAACCCTTCGCGATCGCCGTCGTTGCGCCCGAACACGCCGGCGAGCGAGATGTGAGCGTCGATGAACGGCTGCAGTGCGAACGGCGCGCAGTAGTCGCCACAGTGCAGCACCATCCCCACGCCCCGTTCCGCCATCTGCTTCAGCAGCTCGCGGATGGCAGGCAGGCGATCATGCGTATCCGCCAGAACTCCGATCTTCATGCGGTCTCCCAGTCGAGCGTCTCACACTCCGCACGCACGAGATCTTCGTACGTTTCCCGGCGCGTGATCACGGCGTATCGGTCGCCGTCGACCAGCACCTCCGCGGGGCGGCGGCGCGAATTGTAGTTCATCGCCATCGCATAGCCGTATGCGCCGGCGCCATGCACGGCCAGCAGGTCGCCGGGCTGTACGTCGGCGACGGCACGGTCCAGCGCGAGGAAGTCGCCGCTCTCGCAGACGGGGCCCACGACGTCGGCGATCACTTCCCCCGCCGCCGGACGGACCGCCTCGATGCGATGGTACGCGTTGTAGTGCGAGGGCCGAAGCAGCTCCGTCATCCCCGCATCGGTGATCACGTACGACTTGCCCCCGCTTTCCTTCCGGTAGAGCACCTCCGTGACGAGCACCGCCGAATCGCCCACGAGAAAGCGACCCGGCTCGAGAATGAGCTGGAGCCCGGTGCGCTGCGCCACCCCCGTCATGATCTCCGCGAAGCGGGAGAGGTCCGGCGGCGTCTCGGCATCGTAGCGGACCGCGAGGCCGCCGCCGACGTCCAGGTACCGGAGCGAGTCGATCCCTTCCGCGCGCAGCTGCTCGCAGAGCGCGACCAGCCGCTCGGTGCCGCGCTCGTACGGCTGCAGGTGCGAGAGCTGCGAGCCGACGTGCATGTCCAGTCCGAGGAACGCGACGTTCGGCAGCGCGTGCGCCAGCCGGGCCAGCGCGAGCACCTCGTCGTGCGGCACGCCGAACTTGTTGCCCTTTTCGCCGGTCTTGATGTAGGCGTGCGCCGTCTCGACGCTGATCTCCGGGTTCACCCGGATGGCGACCGGGGCGACGCGGCCCGCCTCGCGCGCCACGTCGTCGAGCAGCCGCAGCTCACCTTCGGACTCGACGTTGATGAGCAGCACCCCGGCCGCCACCGCATCGCGCAGCTCCTCACGGGTCTTGCCGACCCCCCCGAACACGATGTCGCTCGGCCCGAAGCCGACCCGCCGGGCGCGGAACAGCTCCCCGCCCGAGACCACGTCCGCGCCGCTGCCGAGCGAGCGGAGGAGCGCGAGGAGGCCGCGGCTGCTGTTGGCCTTGAGGCTGTAATGGATCCGGTGGGGCACGCCCGCCAAGGCCGTGGTGAGCCGGGCGTAGCGATCCCGGACGGTGGCCGCACTGTAGACGTAGACCGGCGAGCCCACCGCGCGGGCGATGGTGTCGAGCGCGACGCCCTCGCAGTGGAGGACGTCATCGACGCGCGCGAATCCCGGCACTAGTACGACCGGGCCCACAGCGCCTCGGCCGTCGCCGCCGCCCCGCAGCGGAGACAGTGCGTCGGCGGTTCCGCGGAACGGAACTCCTCGTCCGGGAGGACGCGGATCGTCGCCTTGGTCTCTTCCTTGATGGCCTGCTCGCAGGCCTTGTCGCCGCACCACCCTGCGAAGACGAAGGCGCCGTCGCCCTCCATGATCTCCTTGAAGCGATCGTAGCTGATCCGTTCGCGGATCGTGTTGCGGTCCATCCGCTCGCGTGCGGCCGTGAGCATGTCGTGCTGCATCGCGGACAGCAGGTCCACGACGTCCTCCCCGACCGTGTCCAGCGAGACGAACTTCTTCTCGCGCGTATCGCGGCGCACGAGCACGCACTGGTGCTTGTCGATGTCCTTGGGGCCGAGCTCGAGCCGGAGCGGGACGCCGCGCAGCTCCCAGTGATAGTACTTGGCCCCCGGCTTGATGCCGTCGCGCGCATCGAGATGGATGCGCAGCCGGCCGGGCTCGCGCCGCTCCCAGTCCCTGAGCCGGCCCAGCAGCCCTTCCGCAGCCTCGAGCACCCGGGCGCGCTCCTCATCGCTGCGGTAGATGGGAACGATCACGAGCTCGACGGGCGCGAGCAGCGGCGGCACCCGGACGCCGTTGTCGTCGCCGTGCGTCATGATGAGCCCACCGATGAGCCGCGTGGACACGCCCCAGCTGGTGTTCCAGGCATGCTCGATGGACCCGCTCTCCGACTGGAACGTCAGGTCGAAGGCCTTGGCGAAGTTCTGCCCGAGGTTGTGCGACGTTCCCGCCTGCAGCGCCTTGTTGTCCTGCATCATCGCCTCGCACGAGTACGTGCGCAGCGCGCCGGCGAACTTCTCCGCGTCCGACTTCTGGCCGGTGATCACCGGCATGGCCATGTAGCCTTCCATGAAGTCGCGGTACACGCCGAGCATGCGCCGCGCCTCCTCCTCCGCCTCGTCGTGCGTGGCGTGGGCCGTGTGCCCTTCCTGCCAGAGAAACTCCAGCGTCCGGAGGAACAGCCGGGTGCGCATCTCCCAGCGGACCACGTTGGCCCACTGGTTCATGAGCAGCGGCAGGTCGCGATAGCTCTGGACCCACTTGGCGAACATCGAGTAGATGATCGTCTCCGAGGTGGGCCGCACCACCAGCGGCTCCTCGAGCTTCTTGCCGCCGCCATGCGTGACGACCGCCGTCTCGGGCGCAAAGCCCTCGACGTGCTCGGCCTCCTTGTGCATGAACGACTCGGGGATGAACAGCGGGAAGTACGCGTTCACGTGCCCCGTCGCCTTGAACATGTCGTCGAGCGCGCGCTGCATCCGCTCCCAGATCCCGTACCCCTGCGGGCGGATGACCATGCATCCGCGGACCGGCGAGTAGTCGGCGAGCTCCGCGCGCAGCACCACTTCGTTGTACCAGGCGCTGAAATCGTCGGCGCGGGTCGTCAGCTTCTTCTCGTCAGCCATTTCGGGAGTCCTGTCGGGTCGGTCCGGACGTGAGGTCGAACAGATCGGGGTTGGCCTGGATTGCGGCGAGCAGCTCGTCGCGGCTCACTTCCCTGCCTGGCAGCCGCTCCGTCAGCGGCGCGCCGCGCGCGGGATCGGGATTGAGTGCGCGAACGGTGATGCGGCCATCGTCCCGGTAGGCGGGCCCGAGGAGGACGGCATAGGCGACGCCCGCCTGGTCGGCCGCCTTCAGCTGCTTGCTCGCACTCTGCCCCCGCAGGGCAAACTCGACGCTGAGGCCGCGCGCGCGCAGGGCGCGCACCAGGTCCATGGTCCGCTCCATCGGGATGATCTCCTCCGCCACCACCCACACGTCGGCGGCGAGGGGACGCGATGGCAGGCGGCCGCGGGCACGCAGCAGCTCGCCGAGCACCACATCCCCCATCCCGAATCCCAGCGCAGGAAGATCGACGCCGCCCAGCGCGGCGAGGAGATTGTCGTAGCGGCCCCCGCCGGCGATCGCGCGGAACTCCCCCTTCGCGTCGAACAGCTCGAACACGATGCCCGTGTAATAGGCGAGGCCGCGCACGATCGACAGGTCGAAGTGCAGCCACTGGGCCCCGTCACCGGTCAGGGCATCCACGTACTCCTCGAAGCGCCGGAAGTTGGCGACGTGGGTGGTGGCGGCCGGTTCGGTGACGGTCTGCGCCACGTCATCCAGCGTCGTCGTCGGCACCGCGAGGAGCCGCGCGCGGGCCGCGTCGCCGATGCCGGCAGCGGCGAGCTTCTCGTCCGAGATCGCGGGCGGCTGCCGCTCGAGCTTGTCGATGACGGCAAAGGCCGCGGCGAACTGGGTCTCGGCGACGCCGAGCGCGGCGAGGTACGCCTGCAGGATGCGGCGATCGCTCACGCGCACCCGCACGTCCTCGTGCGTCAGCCCGAAGGCGCGCATCATCTCGATCGCGACGGCCACCAGCTCCGCGTCGGCGGTGACATCGGCCTCGCCGACGATGTCCACGTTGAGCTGATAATGCTCGCGGAGGCGTCCCTTCTGCTGGCGCTCGTAGCGGAAGAGCTGCGGCATCGAGAACCACCGCACCGGCTTGCGCAGGGCATTGGCCCGCGCGGCGACCATGCGCGCGAAGGTCGGCGTCATCTCGGGGCGCAGCGACACCTCCCGCCCGCCCTTGTCCGTGAAGCTGTAGAGCTGCCCGACGATCTCCTCGCCGCTCTTCTTCGTGTACAGCTCGAGCGGCTCGAGCGGCGGACCGTCGTATTCGACGAAGGCGAACCGGCGCGCGACGTCGCGCCATACGCGCATGATGTGCGCGCGCTCCGCGAGCGCATCGGGGTAGAAATCGCGAAAACCGGGTAAGGCGCCCTTGGACATTCGTGTAAGTTACCCGGCGAGCGGATCGAGCTGCAAGCAGCGCATCGCATCGCCCACCGTGTGAAACGACCCGGTGACGACGACCGTCGCCGCCTCGGCCGACGCATGTGCGAGCGCGCGCTCCAGCTCGGGGATCGCCACCACCCGGGCGCCGAGCCCGGTCGTAAACGCCAGGGCGTCGGCGAGCGGCCAGCGCCGGTCGGCGGGGGCAGTCGGCGCATCCGTGAGCACGAGCGCATCGACCGCCGTCGCCAGGCGCGCCAGCATCGGATGCCACGCCTTGTCGCCGAGGACGCAGACGACGGCCACGCACGGGCGGGGGACCGCGGCCGCGCTGAGTGCCTCCACGAGCACCCGAACGCCGTCGTCGTTGTGCGCCACGTCGAAGAGATACGGCCCCCGCCGGTCGAACCGGCCCGGGAGCCGGACGTCGGCGAGGGCGGCGACGTCGGCGGGGCGGACCGCGAACGCCGGCCCCGCCGCATCGAGCATCGCCAGCGCGAACGCCGTGTTGAAGGCCTGGTGCCGCCCGACGAGCGGCGTCCGGACGGCCGTCGTGCCCCACGGGGCATCGAGCACGAATCGTGTGCCGTCGCCTACCGTCACGTCATGGACGCGATATTCATCGGCCGATCGGCATACGCTGCGTGCGCCCACCCGCTCCGCGTCGGTGGCGAGCAGCCGCTGGACCCGCGGATCGGTGTCGCCGATGACCGCCGGCACGCCGGGCTTGAAGATCCCCGCTTTCTCCGCGGCGATCGCCTCGATCGTGTCGCCCAGCAGCTCGACGTGATCCAGTCCGATCGTCGAGACGCCGGCGACCAGCGGCGTGATCACGTTGGTCGAATCGAGCCGCCCCCCGAGGCCCGTCTCGATGACGCCCACGTCGGCCTCCGACCGGGCAAACCACTCGAAGGCCATGGCGGTCGTGGCCTCGAAGAACGTGGCCCCCAGCCGCTCGACGTCGGGCGTCCAGCGCCGGACGAACTCGACGACGAACTCCGGCGGAATCGGCGCCCGGTCCACGACGATCCGCTCGCGGAAGTCCACGAGATGCGGCGAGGTGTAGCTCGCCACCCGAAGCCCGCGGGCGCGCAGGATGGCCGCGAGCGTCGCGACGGTGCTTCCCTTCCCGTTCGTGCCGGCGATGTGGAACGCCGGGAGCCGCTGGTGCGGGTCCCCGAGGAGCGCGAGCAGCGCCGCCGTCCGCCCGAGCCCCGGGCGGATGCCGGCCGTCGTGCGCGCGAAGAGGTAGTCGAGCGCGTCCCGATACGCCGCGGCGTCGGAACGCGGCGCCGTCAGGGGGCCGCCCAACCGGAGGCGGCCGGCTTGCCCATCATGTGGCGAAGCAGCTGGCCGACGGTGCGCTTGAGCTCCTTGCGATGGACCACCGCATCGAGCATCCCGTGGTCGAGGAGGAACTCGGCCGTCTGGAAGCCTTCCGGCAGGTCCTGGCCAAGGGTCTGCTTGATCACGCGCGGACCGGCAAACCCGATCACGGCGCCGGGTTCGGCGAGAATCGCATCACCGAGCATCGCGTAGCTCGCGCTCACGCCACCGGTCGTGGGATTCGTCAGGATCGAGATGTACGGGATCCCCCGCTCCGCGAGCATCGAGAGCACGGCGGAGGACTTGGCCATCTGCATGAGCGAGAGCACCCCCTCCTGCATGCGCGCGCCGCCCGAGGCGGAGATGAGCACGAGCGGGTGCTTGCGCTCCAGCGACCGGTGCCCGAGACGGCTGATCTTCTCGCCGACGACGGACCCCATGGAGCCGCCCATGAACGCGAAGTCCATCACGCCCAGGTTCGTCGGCACGCCTTCGAGCGACCCGGCCGCGGCGACGAGCGCATCGGCGTCGCCGGCGTTCGTCGTCGCCTTCTTGATCCGCTGCGGATACTCGGGAAATCCGAGGGGATCGACCGACCGGATGTCCGTCTCGATCTCCTGCCACCCGTCGTCGAGGAGCAGCCCGCAGTACTCCGTCGCCCGCAG
>DASTYL010000011.1:0-26142 GCA_035764975.1 Gemmatimonadaceae bacterium
GGCGCGCAGCTCACGGTCCCCCGGCGACGACGGCGGGCCGGCCCGCATCGCCGGCGACGCGACGCGCTCGCCACCACGCGGCCCTGCAGCGCCACCCCCGCCGCCACCGATGCCGCGCAGCACGTCCTCGAGCGCGACGGCGCGATCGAGCAGCGCGAACCGCACGAGCAGGGTCTCGAGCAGCAGCTGCTGCTGGCCACTCTTGCGGAACCGCGGCTCCAGCTCGCCCAGCAGCTGCAGCATGCGGAGCAGGTCGCCCGCGGCGAAGCGGTCCTTGCCCGCGACGAGATGTTCACGCGCCTTCTCACTCACATCGGCGGCGGTCCCGCCAAGCACCACAGCAAGCTGTGCGCGGAGCATGTCGCCCAGGCCGGAGAGGAATCCGCCGAAATCCACGCCCGCATCGGCGAGCCGCCCGACCACCGGAAAGACGTCCCCCGCCCGGCGCTCCGCGATCAGGTCGATCACGCCGAGGTATTCGTCCTCCGGCACGAGACCAAGCGCCTCGCGCACTCGCGCCGCGGTGACGCGGCCGTCACCCGAGGCGAGGACCTGGTCGGTGAGGCTGAGCGCGTCGCGCATCGATCCGTCGGCGGCCCGCCCGAGCATCGCGAGCGCATCGGCATCGGCATCGATGCCTTCCTCGGCCAGCACGCGCTGGAGGCGGGTCCGGATCTCGCCGGCGCCGATCCGCCGGAAGTCGAATCGCTGCAGGCGGCTCAGCACCGGGGCGGCGGCCTGCGCGATCTTCTGCGGCTCCGTCGTCGCGAACACGAAGACGACGCGCGGCGGCGGCTCCTCGAGCACCTTCAGGAGGGCGTTCCAGGCCTCGCGGGTGAGCATGTGCGCCTCGTCCACGATGTAGACCTTGTAGCGGTCGTCGCCGGACGGGGCGTACATCGCGCGCTCGCGCAGCTCGCGGGCGTCGTCCACGCCGCGGTTCGACGCCGCGTCGATCTCGACGACGTCGAGGCTCGTGGAGCCGCTCCAGATGCGCTGGCAGCTCGGGCATTCGCCGCACGGCTCGCCCGCTCCGCGGGCGGCCTCCGCGGCTGCTCCGCCAGCGGCCTGGCTGCCCGCTCCGCCCGCCTGGGCGGCACCCAGTCCCCGCCGCTCGCAGTTGAGCGCCATCGCCAGGACGCGCGCGAGCGTCGTCTTGCCCACGCCGCGAGGGCCGCACAGCAGGTAGCCATGCGCCACCCGGCCGCGGGCGATCGCCCCCTGCAGGGTCGCCGCGACGTGCGATTGCACGGCCACGTCGGCGAACGTGCGGGGACGGTATTTCCGGGCGAGGGCGAGGGACATGGTCGGCGCGGAAGGAGGACTCGGGCCGCGCGGAGGACCGCGGCGGGGCCGGTCGGCAATCTACCGCCCGGACCGACCAAAGAGAACGCGGCGACACGCTCGAGGAGCGCGGACGCGGGCGAAATCGCGCCCGGAAATGCAAACGCGCGGGGACGATGGAGATCGTCACCCGCGCGAGTGTCCCAGGCCGTCCGAAGCGACACCAGACTCTTCATGCCGCTGCTGCCTGCGGGGCCCTGACGGAGTTAGAAGGCTTGCGCCCTCCGGGGCCTGGGACGCAGTGGAATCTAGTCGCGCGTCGAGGGAATACAACCGCGCCGGGCGTCGCCGAGAGCCTCGATCGCCTCCGCCACCACTCGCGCGGCCTCGTCCGCCTGATCCGTCGTCACATCGAGATGCGTGACCAGCCGGACACGGCTGGTCGTCCAGCCGGAGACGAGCACACCGGACGCCGCGCACCGTGCGATGAGCGCGGCCGCGGTGACGCCCGACGGCAGGTCCACCATGATGATGTTGGTGTCCGGGGGCACGACCGTCGCGCCGCCGGCGCCGGCCACGTGTCCGGCGATCCGCTTCGCGTTGGCGTGATCCTCGGGCAGGCGGGCGAGGTGGTGATCGAGCCCGTGCAATGCCGCCGCTGCCAGGATCCCCGATTGTCGCATGCCGCCGCCGAGGCGCTTGCGGACCGTCCAGGCGCGCTCGAGCAGGGGCGCAGGACCGGCGAGCACCGCACCCACGGGAGCGCCGAGGCCCTTGGAAAACGACACCATGACGGTATCGGCGCAGGCGGCCAGCCGGGCCAGTGAAGTGCCCGTCGCGGCCGACGCGTTCCAGAGGCGCGCGCCGTCCAGGTGCACGGGCAGTCCGAGCTCGTCCGCGACGGCACGGAGCGCGGCGAGCTCCGATTCTCCCGTCACCTTGCCGCCGGCTCCGTTGTGCGTGTTCTCGAGGCAGACGAGTCTCGCTGCCGGCGCCACGCGGGACGGAGTCCGCGCGCCGGCCCGGAGATCCGCCGCGCTCATGACGAAGCCGCTCGGCGCGATGGGGCGGGGCTGCACACCGCCAAGCGCGGCCATCGCGCCCATCTCCCAGTGGATGACGTGGGCATTGGCGTCGCAGAGCGCTTCAGTGCCCGGAGGCGCGTGCAGCATGATGGCCGTCTGGTTGGCCATCGAGCCCGTGGGGAAGAACAGCGCGCGTTCCTTCCCGAGCAGCTCGGCGACACGCGCCTCGAGCCGGCGCACGGTCGGGTCGCCATCGAGGACGTCGTCGCCGACTTCCGCCTCGGCCATGGCTCGCCGCATGGCCGCGGTCGGCCGGGTCACGGTATCGCTTCGAAGATCGATCGTCATGCGCGCAAGCTACTGCGGCGACCGGTACGACGACAAAGCCCGCCCTCCGAGGAGGGCGGGCTTTGTCTCCGGCCAGTCGCGGTCGAGACCGCGCCTCGCCTTAGGGGTTGCGCGTGCCGGTGCCGGTCTTGGTGTCGTCCGGGGTCTTGTTGCCCGGGGCGTCCACGTCCACCGTCGGCGTCTTCACGATCATCGTATCCTGCTTGGTCCCGACATCCACGGTCGGCGTGCGGACCGTGCTCGTGTCGGTGGAGACATCGACATCGGGGGTTTCGACCTTGTACTCGCCTTCACCGGTCTTCTGGCACGCGCCGAGCGCTGCCGTCGCCGCGAGGGCGAGCACCATCATCGTCTTACGCACGTTATAGCCTCCAGGGCCACAGGTTCTCCAGCGTACTAAGCAACCAACGGGCCAAGCAGACGGAACGGGTGTTTGCGCCTCGGGTGGCGGGAAGGCCGCGGGGCGCCGTTCCGTGCCCACTACGCCCCCCGGCCTGGGCATCACTCGTACAGGATCTCCCTCTGCCGCCGGCGGTTCCGGCGCAGCTCGTACACCTGCCCCACCTCCCCGCCGATCGTGAAGATCAGGGCGACGTAGTACGTCCACACGACGACGAGCACGATCGCGGCGATCGTCCCCGTGTAGAACGAGCTCGGGCTGAACGACGTTGCCGCGCCGCCGAAGATGTTCTTTGCCAGCTCCATGAGCACGCCGGCGAACATCGCGGCCACGAGCGCGGTGGAGTTACGCACCCGGCGGATCGGCAGGAACTTGTACAGCGAGTAGAACATCAGCACGATGACGCCGAACCCGACCAGCCGGCCCGCCCAGTACTCGACCCACCCCATGGTGTCCTGGCGGATGCCGAGCCCGACGAGGAGGCCCACGCCGCGCGTCGTCGCGATGGCGAGATACGCGCTGAGGACGGTGTAGGCGACGATGAGGACCGTCGAGACGACCGTCATCTTGATGTCGAACAGCTTGCCTTCGATGATGCCGCGCTCGTGCTCGATGTCGAACGTCGCGCCGAGGACGGCGCGCAGCGATCCGAAGAGGCGCGTCGAGAACCAGATGAACGCGATGACGCTGTAGAAGCCGACCGACGCGCGGGCGCTGGCGATGTCGACGAGGATGCCCTGCATCGTGCGCTCGATCTCCGCCGCCTCGTGCGGGAGGAGGTCGCCCATGAACGCGGTGATCATCCGGGAGACGGACGTCGGCGACTGATCGAGCAGCGTCGACACGCCGGTGACGACGAGGAGGAAGAACGGCACGACGGCGAGGAGGATGTTGAACGCCACCCCCCCCGCCAGGAACAGCACGTTGTTCTGGCCGCTGTTATCCCAGACGCGCTTGGCGTAATCCCTCAGCGCCCAGCCGAAGCGGACCAGCCGTGGGCGTACCGGCATCGATTACCGGCCGCGCTCAGCCACCCTGCTCGTAATCGAGGGTCAGGGCCGAGCTCTCGGTACCGGCGGCCGACTCCGGCCGCGGACTGCGCGGCGGACGCGCCGCACGGGTCTCCCGCGCGACATCGACACCGGCCTGGTAGGCCGCCTTGGTGGTGGCGAGGCGGCGCTCGAGATCCTCGCGCGCCTGCTGGGCCGCCATCCGGCCCGCATCCACCGCCCGCGTGACCTGCCGCCGCTTCATATCCACGGCATCGCGCACGGCGCCCACGCGGTCGTCCACGGCACGCCGGGCTTCCTCGACCGCGCCGACCGCCGTGTCCATGACGTCCTGCGCCGCCTCGCGGGCCGCGTCACTCACGTCGCGCGCGCGGCGACGGATCTCCTCGCGGGTCTCGCGTCCCGAGCGCGGCGCGAACAGCAGCGCCGCCCCGGCACCGATCGCGATGCCGAGCAGCAGCGAGCCGATGCTCCCTTCCTGCTTCTCGATGATGACGTACGGCTCCTCATCCCCGATGTCGTAGCGTCCCATTGTCGATCCCCCCCGTCACCGGGTCTTCTTGGTGGTCTTTCCTGCCGCCTTGGACTTCGCCTGTCCCTTCGCCGGCGCCGCATCCTTGCGCGCCCCGGCCGCGGCGCGCACGGGCGTCGTCGCCGCCCGGCCCGCCGGATCCTCGGAATGTTCCCCGGCGCCGTTGGTGCCGCGCACGATCGACAGCAGATCGGACCGCACCTCCGCCTCCGCCATGCCCAGCATCTTCGCCGTGCGCTGCCCGTCGCCGCCGGTCGACGCGAACGTGCGCAGCACGAGCTGCCGCCGGGCATCCGCTGCGCTCGATCCGACCTCGATCGTCACCGTGCTCGGAATCTCCCCGCTCGACCGCAGGTGCCGCGGGATGATGTCCGCCGCCGTGATCTTGTCGGCGCGCGACATGATGACGGCCCGCTCGACGGCGTTCTTGAGCTCGCGGACGTTCCCGGGCCAGTGGTACTTCAAGATCCAGTCCCACGCCTCGTCCTCGAAGCCCTCGATCTGCTTGTTGTTCTGCGCCGAGAAGCGCTTGAGGAACTCGTTGGCGAGCAGCTGCACGTCCTCGCCGCGCTCCCGCAGCGGCGGCAGCACGAGCTCCACGACCGCGAGGCGATAGTAGAGGTCCTCGCGCAGCTCGCCCTCGGCGATCGCCTTCTGCACGTCCTTGTTGGTCGCCCCGACGACGCGGATGTCGACCGGGATCTCCTTCTTGCCGCCCAGGCGCCGCACCGTCCGGGTCTCGAGCGAGCGAAGCAGCTTGACCTGGATGTCCGGGGGCATCTCCGCGAGCTCGTCGAGGAAGAGCGTGCCGCCGGATGCGAGCTCGAAGGCACCCTGCTTCTCGTTGGTCGAGCCGGTGAACGCCCCCTTCTCGTGGCCGAACAGCTCGTTCTCGAGGATCTCCTTGGGGAGCGCGGCGCAGTTCAGCGCGAAGAACGGTCCCTTCGCGCGCTCGCTCTTGGTGTGCAGCGCGCGTGCGACGAGCTCCTTGCCCGTTCCCGATTCGCCGAGAATGAGCACGCTCGCCGTGGACGGCGCGACCGCTTCGATCACCTGGTAGACCGCGCGCATCGGCTCGGACTGGCCGACCATCTCGGCGTAGCGCGTGAGGCTCTCGAGCCGCGACGTCAGCTCCTGGTTCTTCTGCTGCACCTGATACTGCTCGAGCAGCTTCGGAATCTGCGCCTTGAGCTTCGCGAGGCGGTCGCTGTTGAGCGGCTTCTCGATGTAGTCCGCGGCCCCCTGGCGGATCGCTTCGATGGCGAGCTCCGTCGATCCCTTGCCGGTGATCATGACGAACTCCGTGGGGATGCGCCGCTCGCGCATGTTCTTGAGCAGGGTGATGCCGTCGATCTTCGGCATCTCCAGGTCGGCGAGCACCACCCCGTAGGGCTGGGCGCTGAGCTGATCGAGGGCCCGCTGGCCGTCTTCGGCCACATCGACGTCATAGCCGGCGTCGCCGAGGACGGCGCCGAGGCCGGTCGCGATGGACTTGTCGTCGTCGGCGATGAGAATCTTCGCGTGCTTCATGCTATCCGGTGCGTCGCCGTTCCTCGGTGCGTCGGCTCCGCCGCCGGGCCCGGGAACGTCAGTGTGAGAGCCATGCCATCTCCGGTCCGGCGGATTCCCGCCAGGGCGGACGCCGCCTCCAGCTGCGGATCCGCGCGTACCGGTCCCCTCGATGCTACGGCGTCGACCGCCACGCCGCCATCGTCGGCCCGTAAACGGACCGTTCCCCCGCCTGCCTCGATCACCCCGAGCAGCAGCCGGGCGAGCACCGTCCGCACTGCCGCCGGCGCCGCCTCCGTGCTGGCCGAAAGGGCCTCGGCCGCGGCGTCCACCGTGAGCGTCGTCCCGCTCGCCCTCGCGCCCGGTTCGAGCAGGGCGGCGAGGTGCCGCAGCGTCCCCGCGACGTCCACCGGGGCGCGGGGACGCCGCGCGAGCGCCAGCAGCGCTTCGTTCATCTCGATCACATGGTCGAGCTGCGTCGCCGCAGACGCCGCGAACCGCGCGACCGCGGTCGCGGGCTGCTCCGGCTGCGCTGCCCGACCCCGAACCACTTCCAGATTCACCGACACGCCGTTCAGCGCGCCTTTCAGCTCATGCGCTGCGCGCCCCGCGACCTCCTGCAGGGTCTCGCCCCAGAGCACCTCGGCGTCGGTCGGTGAGGCGTCCACCTACTCTCCCGCTTCCGCGTCGTCGTGCGCCGCCGCCGTCACGGGCTCGCCGGCGCCCGGCGCCTGCCGGTACTGCTCCGGCGCCGTCACGTACTTCGTGACCGCGTCCTTCGTGCCCTGCACCGCCAGCTGCGTGAACAGGAACTCGAACTTCGCGTCGTAGGCCCCGGCGATGCGGGTCTTGAGGTCGGCGGGCAGGTCCCACAGCTGGCGCTTGAACGGGCCGAGCGCCTTCTTCCGGCTCTTGTAGAAGAACTGCTCATCGGAGTCGCTCGCCTTCCGCTCCTCCTTCGCCGCCTCACGCAGCCACGCGTAGATCTCGTCCCGGAGCGGCGCCGGCATGTGATCGTACAGCATGTTCTGGAAGTTCGTCGCGAGGTGGATCTCCGCCGTCTCGACGCGCGGGAAGTTGTTGAAGGCCGTGTCCGGGAGCGTGGAGGCACCGTGCTGCACCGCGCCGGCGAGGCCGTACTTCTCGCGCGAGACCTTCGACAGCCGCTCCAGCGTCGGGAAGTCGAGCGCCACGTCCGCGATCGAGCCATCCGGGAGCACCGTGCCGCCGTGCGAGGTGCCCGACTGCACGCTGATCTTGGAGAGCCCGGCCATTCCCCTCGGGAGGGTCCGGTTGAACCCGTCCATGTACGCCTCGAGCTCCTCGACCGTCGAGTTGCTCGTGCCCACCTCGCCGATCTCGCCGCCGACGGAGATCGTCACCCCCTCGGGCTCGAGCGCGCGGACCTCGCGCAGGATGTCGATCCCGACCTCGTAGTTGAGGCGCTGCTGCTCGTCGTGATTCGGCTTGCTCAGGTCCACGAGCGTGGACGTGTCGATGTCGATGTTGTAGAAACCCGCCGCGATCGCCTCACGCGCGAGCGCCTTCACGCCCTCGACCTCGGCCACCGGGTCCGCGGCGTACTTCTTGGCGTTCACCTGGAAGTGGTCACCCTGGATGAACACCGGCCCGCGGAAGCCCTCCCGCAGCGCGGCCGCGAGCAGGACGGCGACGTACTCGCCCGGGCGCTGCTCGGTGTACACGATCTCGGAGCGCGCGATCTCGAGGATGAAGGCGCCGGCATCGAGCTTGTTGGCGACGCGGAAGATCGCGCGGCCGGTGTCGTACGTCGCGCCGCGGACGTTGATGGCCGGCACCGTGAAGCCGCCCACCTCGCCCCGCCCCCGCGCCATGTACAGCTCGTGGATGGACGCCGGCCGGACCCCGACCGCCTGCCCGATCTGCCAGATCAGCCAGCGCGCGCGCTCCCGCTCCTGCGTCTCCCCGAAGACGGCGGCCCGGACGAGCCGATCCATCCGGTCCGACCGGAGCACCTTCTCATCGGCGATCTGCGGCTTGCCATTCTTCAGGATGATGTCATCGCCGAAGATCGAATGCAGGAGTGCGTCGTGGTCGGACATTTATCCCCCAGAACCGTCGTTATTGGAAATGATGTACGCGCGGAACGCCGGCCCCGGCCGGTGACCCGTGCCTCCGGACCCGATGTCCGTGATCCGGAATCCGTGATCCTGGCCAGCGATCCGTCTTCGGTTGAACAGCATAATCATCAGGCCCGTGCTCGTGAGCCCGAAACCCCGGACAACGCACCCGTGCGAGACCCGATGCCGCGGCCTCGCGCGGGCGACCGATCACCCACCGCCGGGCGAGCTCAAACGAAATACGTCGGGTCCGGCTTGGGTAGCAGGTTCCATTCCTGCCGAGCCTGCTCGGCGTCTGCCCGGCCGAGCATGGCGTAGGTGAACTGCTTGCCAAGCTCCACCCCTGGCTGGTCCATGGGATCGACGCCATAGAGCGCCCCCGCGTAGACGGTGGCCAGCTCGAACAGCATGAGGAGGGCGCCGAAGGCCTCCGGCTCTACCCGTTCGATCTCGATGGTCATGTTCGGGCGCCCCCGCCTGGCCAGGGCCCCCGCGGTGGCCCGCCGCTCGATGTCGAGGAGCTCCCCCAGCCGGTGGCCGGCCAGGTAGCCGAGCTCCGGAACGTCGGCATGGAGGGCCGGGATCGCGACGTCCCTGGCCGGCTCCCGGACGGCGAGGAACGTCACGGTCTTGTCCCCGGGGCCTTCCATGAAGAGCTGCACCTGGCTGTGCTGATCCGTGGCGCCGAGCGCCGGAATCGGCGTCGGCCCGAACCCGGGGTCGCCTGGCGTCCGATGCTTGCCGAGGCTCTCCGCCCAGAGCTGTACGAACCACGCGGCCAGGTCGCGGAGCGGGTCGCTGTACGGCATCAGCACCTGGATCGGCCGCTGATGGCGTGTGTCGGCCAGCCACTGCAGCGTCGCGAACACACCGGCCGGGTTGTGGACGAGCTCCCGGGTGGCGCACCGAGTCCGCATGTCGGCGGCGCCGGCGACGAGCCGCGCCACATCGATCCCGATGAGCGCGGCCGGGAGCAGCCCGACGGCCGTGAGCACGCTGAACCGGCCGCCGACGTTGGGGGGAATGTCCAGCGTCAGGATCCCCTCGGCGCGGGCCAGCGTCCGCAGCGCGCCCTTTGCCGGATCCGTCACGAAGACGAGCTGGCGCCGCGCACCGTCGCCGAGCGCCTGCTCCAGCCACCCCCGCACGACGAGGTACTGCGCCATCGTCTCGGCGGTGCCGCCCGACTTGGAGGTGACGATGAAGACGGTGTTCCGGGGGCTGAGCCGCTCGAGCAGCGCCACCACCGTGCCGGGATCGACGTTGTCGAGGACGTGCAGGCGCGGCCGACCGCCCCGCCCCGCGTCATCGAGCTCGTTCCAGCGGGGCGCGACCAGCGCCGTGCGCAGCGCGATGGGGCCGAGCGCCGATCCGCCGATGCCGAGGACCACGACGTCCGTCACCCGGTCGCCGCCGGTGCGGGCGAGCAGCGACTCCGCCGCCTCCTGCACCTGCCGCAGGCGGGCATGGTCCTCCGGAATGTCCAGAAACCCGAGGACCCCGGCCGTGTGCCGCTCGGCGACGTGCGCGTGCGCGGTGGCGAAGGCCGCGGCGCTCTCGCGCCACGTGGCCTGGGCGACGCCGCCGGAGACGGCGGGCGCGAGCATGTTGGTATAGTCGATCTTCAGCATGGGGTCTCTCTAGAAAGCTGCGAGCTGCGAGCGGCGAGCTGCGAGACAACGGCCGTCGTGAGTCCGCGCGAGATGCGAGGCGACACTATCCCTCAGGCGGTCTCTCGCAGCTCGCCGCTCGCACCTGGTTGTTCATTCCACTCTCACCGTCAACCCATCGAAGGCCGGTGAGACGCCGCGCGGCAGCTCCGCCTCGAGGTCGGCGTGGAAGTTGTCGTGGGTCAGGTGCGTGAGGAACGTGCGCTCGGCGCCGATCTGAGCGGCGACCTTCACGGCCTCGGGGATGCTGAGGTGCGTCGGGTGTTCCGTCCGGAAGAGCGCGTTCAGCACGAGCACCTTCACGCCCTTCAGCCGCTCGATGACGTCGTCCGGGACGCGCTTGGCATCGGTCACGTATCCCACCCGGCCGATGCGGTAGGCCAGTACCTCGGTCGCGCCATGCGGGACCGCCAGCGGCAGCACTTCGACGTCGCCCACGAGGAGGGGCTCGCCGGGTCGCGCAACCTGCGCGCGGCCCTCGGGCTTGGACGTTCCGGGCTGCGGACGCACGTCATCGAAGATGTAGGCGAACTTCTTCGACAGCCGGCCCAGCGTGTCCTCGGACGCATACATCGTGATCGGCGCGCTGCGGCGCACCGTGATGGCGCGCAGGTCGTCGATCCCATGCGTATGGTCCGCGTGATCGTGCGTGAACAGCACGGCGTCCACCCGATCGATGCCCGCCGCCACGAGCTGAAGCCGCAGCTCGGGGGGCGTATCGATGAGGATACGCGTTCCCGCCGCCGTCTCGACCACCGCCCCGGTACGCGTTCGCCGATCGCGTGGATCGGGCGACCGGCAGACCTCGCAGCCGCAGCCGAGCTGCGGCACCCCGAAGGACGTGCCCGTGCCGAGGAAGGTGAGTCGCACGCTAGGCGATCTCGATCTTGAGCATGTTGGTGGTGCCGGGAACGTCGAAGGGCACGCCGGCGGTGAAGACGACGCGGTCGCCCGGGCTCGCGAGCCCGCGCTCACGTACCCGCTCGAGGCCGATCGCGCTCATCTCCGCATACGTGTCGCAATGCGGCACGAGCTCGGGGATCACGCCCCACACGAGCGCCAGCTGCCGGTACGTGCGCTGCGAGTCGGTGAGGCCGAGGATGGGGACGTTCGGCCGGTGCGACGCGACGACGCGCGCACTGGCGCCGCTCTTGGTGACCACCGCCATGCACGGCGCGCTCAGCATCCGCACCGCCGCGGAGCTCGCCGCGGCGATGGCATTCTCCGTGGTCACGGCGCCTTCCTGCGCCGCCCGCTCGTCGCGGCGCCATGGCCGCGGGTGGGACTGGATCTCGGCGATGATGCGCGTCATGGCCTCCACCGCGAGCCGGGGATACTGCCCCGCCGCCGTCTCGCCCGACAGCATCACCGCATCCGTGCCATCGAGGATCGCGTTCGCGACGTCGCTCGCCTCCGCCCGCGTGGGGCGCGGGTTCTGGATCATCGACTCGAGCATCTGCGTCGCCGTGATCACCGGCTTTCCGTACTGGTTGGAGAGTGCGATGATGCGCTTCTGCGCGATCGGCACCTCCTCGAACGGCAGCTCGACGCCCAGGTCCCCGCGGGCGACCATCACCGCGTCGGTCGTGTGGATGATGGACTCGATGTTGTCGAGCGCCACGTCCTTCTCGATCTTCGCGACAATGAGGATCTCGCGCGGGATCAGCGCGCGGAGCTCGGAGATGTCCTCGGCACGCCGGACGAAGCTCAGCGCGAGGTAGTCCACCTGCTGCTCGATCGCGAAGCGGATGTCCTCGCGATCCTTGTCGGTGATCGACGGGACGGAGACCGGAACGCCGGGCAGGTTGATCCCCTTGTGGCTCGACAGCGGGCCGCCGTGCAGCACACGTGCGCGGACGCGCGGCGCGTTGACCTCGAGCACCACGAGGTCGAGCAGCCCGTCGGCGATGAGGATGCGATCGCCCTCGTGCACGTCGCCGGCGAGGCCGTCGTAGGTCACCGGGATCTCGCCTTCACGCTCCTGGCCTTCCGACACGAGCGTGAGGTCCATCCCCTCGTGGAGCACCATCGGCTCGGGGAGGTCCCCGACGCGGATGCGGGGGCCCTGCAGGTCGCCGAGAATGGCGACCGGGCACTTCAGCTCCGCGGCGAGGCTGCGGATGGTCGCGATCCGCTCGGCATGCTGCTCGTGGGTGCCGTGCGAGAAGTTGAGGCGGGCGACGTTCATGCCCGCCACCATCAGACTCCGGAGCGATTCCCGCGTGGCGGTGGCGGGGCCGAGCGTGCAGACGATCTTCGTGCGCGGGTAGGCCACGGCGCTCCCTCAGCGCGCCGCGAACGACCGGCCCAGCTCCCGCGACTTCGCCTCGAGCCCCGCGACCAGCGTATCGAACGACTTGCTGAAGCTCGCCAACCCCTCGCGGAGCAGCTGATCGGTCACGTCCTTCATCGAGATCCCGATCGACTCGAGCTCCGCCAGCAGCTGCACCGCGCCGCCCACGTTCTCGTCCACCGAGCGGCGCGTCTCGCCGTGGTCGCGGAACGCCTCGAGGGTCTGCGGCGGCATCGTGTTCACGGTGTCAGGGCCGATGAGCTCCTCGACATACAGGACGTCCCGGTACGCCGGATTCTTCGTGCTGGTGCTCGCCCACAGCGGCCGCTGGACGCGCGCGCCCTTCTCGACGAGCCGCTCCCAGCGCTGGCCGCTGAACCGGCTCTGGAAGAGCTTGTAGGCCAGCTTCGCATTGGCGATCGCGGCCTTCCCCTTCAGGCCCTTCAGCCGTTCAGCGTCCTCGGGCGACTGCGCCGACGCGATCATCGCGTCGAGGCGCTTGTCGATCTCGCTGTCCACGCGGCTGATGAAGAAGCTGGCGACGCCGCCGACGTGATCGAGCGGCTTGCCGGCGGCAGCACGATCCTCGAGGCCGGCGATGTACGCGTCGATGACCTTCGCATGCGCCTCGACGGCAAACAGCAGGGTGACGTTGACGTTGATCCCATCCGCGATGAGGCGGCGGGCCGCCGCGGCACCCGCGTCGGTCCCCGGGACCTTGATCATCAGGTTCGGCCGGTCGACCGCCTTCCACAGCCGGTGCGCCTCGACGACCGTCTCCTCGGCGTCGTTCGCGGCGCCGGGGCTGACCTCGAGCGATACATAGCCATCGCCGCCGTTGGTCGAGTCGTAGACGGGGCGGAAGATGTCACACGCCGCGCGCACGTCGGAGGCGGCGAGCAGCTCGAAGAGCTCCCATGCCGACGCGCCCTCGGGCGCGGCGCGGAGATCCGCGTCGTACGCGCTCCCCTCGGCCAGTGCCTTCTCGAAGATCGTCGGGTTCGACGTCATCCCGGTGAGGGCGTCCTCCTCGATCCGGCGCTGGAGCGTGCCGGAGCCGAGCAGGTTGCGGTCGATGAAGTCGAGCCAGATCGACTGGCCGGCGGCGTGGAGGCGCTGAAGGCGATTCATACGGAGCGAAGTGGGATGCGAATGGGTCCTCGCAAATATACCACGGGCGGAGCCGTGTCGCGGCTCCGCCCGTGGTACGGCTCCCTGTGCTCCTGGCGTCTCGAGGCTAGCGGGCGCTCCAGTCCACCGACGCTTCCGTCGTCCCCCAGGCCAGCACCAGCGTGCCGCGGGCCGCACCCTCTCCAGCCGGGATGAGCCACATGGTGAACGCCTCCACCGGCGCGCCGAGCGTGCGAACGCGCATCGGAATTCGCGCGAGGTCCTTGGCCGGGTCGTGCTGGGTCCCCCACTGCCCGCTCTGACGGTTCACGATCAGCCTCCACTCGGTGGCGCCGGGTTCCGCGAACAGCGAGTACGTCCCGGCCGGCACGACCGTCGTTCCGAGGGTGAGCTCGGCGTCCGTCTTCAGCGTCGTCGAGGCGTTGGCGCCGAGTCGCCAGACCTGCCCCGCGGGGACGAGCGTTGCGAGCGGGCGCCCGCGCAGCACCGGAACGCCGTAGTCGATGCTCAGCTCGACGGGGGTGCGCCCGCGGCGGAGGGTGACCGCCGTACGGCCCCGACCGCTCGGAGCGACCGTCAGCGCGCCCTCCGCCGCAGGGGCCGGCCTGTCCTGGGCGCAGGCGGGAAGCGCCACTGCCATCGCGAGGCTCGCGGCGAGAATCGTCTGTCGGATCATCTGGTGTCCTGTCGTCGGGTGGCCGGGGGCAGGCGCCGTCGAATCGGCCGGCGCGTGCTCGGGGATCGTGACGCACAACTTCCTGCACGGCCGCCCGGATTTCAAGCACGCCGGCGACGCCGGGCGAAGGCGCCTTTCAACCATCGGGACGGTGCCGCTGTCGAAGCTGTCGATCGCCGTTCATCGAACCAGCCCCTGGAGCGCCCATGTTCTCGACCATCCGGATCCTGCTGCTCGTCGGTCCCGTCGCCATCCTCGCCGCCCCCGTGTCTGCGCAGTCGTACCCCGAGAGCGTGCAGCGCTGGATCGAGAACTGTCGCGACTCGCGCTGGCATGAGGATCGGCAGGTCGTGTGCGAAGTCCGGCCGATCGCGGTGCAACCAGGCGATCGCCGGCTCGACGTCGACGGCCGCCGGAATGGCGGCGTGCGGGTGACCGGGTGGGATCGCGACAGCCTCGCCGTCTTTGCGCTCGTGCAGGTGCGTGCGCGAACCACGGGCGAGGCGAACGCGATGGCGCGCGCCATCCGCGTGGCGACCGATGGCCGCATCCGGACGGAAGGCACGCCATCGCAGGGCGACCGATTCGGGTATGCGGTGAGCTACCACATCTTCGCGCCGCGGCGGATGAACGTCCTGGCCCGGACGCACAACGGCGGGATCTCGGTGGACGGCATCACCGGCGACATCGACATCGCGGCGCACAACGGCAGCCTGTCGCTGCAGGACGTCGGGGGCGATGTGCGCGGCCTGACGACGAACGGCGCCATCACGCTGTCGCTGTCGGGAGCGCGGTGGAACGGGCGCGGCGTCGACCTGCAGACGACGAACGGCGGCGTGACGCTGGACATCCCCGAGCGCTACAACGCGCGCCTCGAGACGTCGACCGTGAACGGCGGGTTCCACATCGACTTCCCCATCACACTCGAGGGCCGCATCGGGCGGCGCCTGCAGACGACCCTCGGCGAGGGTGGGCCGCTCGTCCGTGTAATGACGACGAACGGCCCGGTGCGACTGCGGAGAGTGTAGACCGCTACGGCTTGATCTGGATCACCGCGCCATCCGGCACCGCGGCCCAGATCTCGTCGAGCTCCTGGTTCGTCACGGCGATGCATCCCTCCGTCCAGTCGGTGCGTCGATGCGCGGCGCCGACGCTCTCGCGGCCGTTGGGAAGGCCGTGAATCAGGATGTCGCCGCCGGCAGTGAGGCCGAGCGACTGGGCGCGAAGCCGGTCGAGCTGGTCGGGATACGAGATGCGCAGCGCGCGATAGTACCGGCTCTGCGGCATGCGGCTCTCGATGTAATACACGCCTTCGGGCGTGCGGAAATCACCGATCTGCACCTTCTTGCCTTCGGGATTCCGCCCGAGGGCGATGGCGTAGCGCTTCACCGGCGTGCCGCCGGCGAACAGCGTCAGCCGGCGCAGGCGCTTCTCGACGACGATGCTGTCGGCGCGCAATGCGGCGGCCGCCGCGGCGCGCGACGTTACCGGCGCCGCTTCACGGCGGACGGTCCGGTTGAGGCTATCGGAGGGCGCGATGCCGATGAGCGCTGCGGCGAGCGCTGCGGCGAGGAGGGGCAGCATGATGCGAGCGTCGGGCGCGGGTGGGGATGGTTCGAAGCCGTGCTGACGAGTACGCGGTGACGGCAGACGACTCTGTCTCACTGGACGGATGAGCCGGCACCGACGTCAAGATGTGGGATCGGCGCGCACAGCGCCAGACTCGACAGGACTTCTAGTCTGATCCTGTACGCTGGGCCCGGTTCCATTCTGTGATCACGCGCACCGATCTGATCGCATCGAGGCGCGGAAAGCCGCGGTCGAGGTAGGAATTGCCCTGCAGCCTGATGGAATCCTGCGCTGGTCCGGTTCCGCGCGGAGGACCTTCCCCGTACCCGGCGTGCAGGCTATCCACGACATGCATCCCCTGCACGACTTCACCGATCGGCGGGAATCCCACGCCTCCGAGCGTGTCGAGCCGGGAGTTGTCGCGGAGATTGATGAACAGTTGCGTCGTCCGCGTGCCCGGACCGCCGTGGGCGAACGACACGGTGCCACGCCTGTTCGATGCGCTCGGGCGATCGTCGGGAAGGCCACGCTCGCGCCAGACGGCAGCAACGGCCGGGTCCGCCGGAATGCCGAACTGAGCGACGAAGCCGGGGAGCACCCGGAAGAAGCGCGCACCATCGTAGAATCCGTTTCGCGCGAGGTAATAGAAGCGATCGACGCCGAGGGGCGCCCAGTTCCTTCGCGCCTTCAGCAGCACGTCGCCACGCGTGGTCTGCACCAGGACGAGGAAGCTGTCCGGCGCGGGCGCGGCGACGAGCGCCGGACGCGGCGCCAACAGAGGATTCGCGCGGGAGCAACCCGCTGCGATGGCCGCCACGAGCGCGGCGAAGAGGGCGAGGGCACGAGTCTTCGACATTGCTACCGGAGTGAGGGGTTGCGGTAGCATACCCGACTGTACGCGAACGTGCTACGTGGCCAGCCGTGAGACTGAAAAGCGGCGAACACCAAAAGCGGGAGGAGGATCTCCACGGAAACTGCCGGATCGCTCGTGCGTCGGGCCGACGATGGTGCACTCCCTCGAGCCTATGTACGGCAGCATGCCACAGAAGCTTCGTCGCCGCCGAGTGAGCATCGCGCGACGCCGGCCGGGGTGTTCGAGATTCAATTCGGCAGTCTCCATGAGAATCTTCCTCACGCTTTTATTCGTCGCCGCCGGATGACCTGCGGCGCGACGCCAGCCGGGGTGTTCGAGATGCAACCCGGCAATTTCCGTGAGAATCCTCCTCACGCTTTTCCGCCGTGACCGGCCGCAAAAGACCAGGGGCTCATCACGGATGCGAGTCCATGATGAGCCCCTGATGCGCAGACCTAGCGGCAAGAGTCGCCGGTCGTGCTACGTCGCAATAGCGTCAGACGCTACGGCGACCCTTGCCCATGCTAGAATCAGTAGACAACGGATCACCTCCTCGGCTGCGGGTGGAAACTTCGAACAGCCGGATGTACCCGAGGGCCGCTACGGAGTTCCCCGCTCCGGCGGCGGCGTGAGCCGCATCCGCAGGTCGTCGAGCTCCCGGTGCCAGGCCCCCTCGTCGGCGCGCTGTGACCAGAGCTCCGAGAGGGCGGACGACGTGCCGACGTGATCCAGCGCACGGGTCGCCAGGATGCGAACGTCCGTGTCGGCCTCCTCGTGCTGCACGGCGCACCAGCGCCGCGCCGCCTCCGGCAGCGCCGGGTGCGGACGTCCCGCCAGCGTTGCCACGAGCTCCACCGCCGCCAGCACGTGCGCGGCCTGCCGCACGTCCAGCGCGGGATCCGGCGTGGTGGTCACCGCAAGCATGAGCTGCCGGAGCGGCCGCAGGCCTTCGGCCGCGTCCAGCCGCGCCAGCCAGTCTCGCGCTTCGTCGTTGGCGAAGCTGTCGTCATCCCAGATTCCCATGGCTATACCCGACGGCGGAGGCGCTGAAGATGCGCCGAGGCGCGTTCCCCGCTGGCGATCGCTCCATGAACGGTGGCGTTGTCGCCGTCCGGCGCCCACGCCTCGCCGGCGAAGGCGACGGTCCCCGCAATCGGCCGCTCCAGCAGCTTCGCGCTGTCACCGCCACCGACGAGCGGAAAGCTGTATGCGCCGCGCGCGAACGGATCACGGACCCAGTCATGCATCCACACCCGCTCGACCTGCCGTGCGACCCAGCTCCGAGGGCGACGGAGCTGGCGCGACAGCGCCGCGATGACGGTACGCCGTGCCGCGGCGCGGAGGGGTCGGTCGCCGCGTGGCAGCTGACGCGTGAACCGCGTGGCCGCCGGACCGCCGACCCACCCGACCAGTAACGATGCGCGCACGGGATGCGTCGTCCACCACACCGGCAGCGTGTCATCGTCCGTGTGGAGGAACGTCAGCGTTTCACGCTCGCGCGGCGCGAGCTGAGGGGCGAGCTCGGCGCGCTCCCAGAACGGCTCGCGCACCTGCACCGCGATCCGAACCACGTCGCCGGAGCCCACGCCGCGGAGCGCGCTGCGCAGCGCCGGGATCGCCGGTGCGAAGGCGATGTGTCCCTTTGCGCCGCGCGGGGCCTGGAGCACGCCCACGGGAACCGTGACCACCACGGCCCGCGCCACGGCCGCGTGTCTGACGTCCGCGGAATCGCGATACCGGACGCGGACCTCACCCGGCCGCCAGGCGACCTGCTCGACGACGGCGTTCAGGCGGATCTCACCTCGCAGCGGCGTCGCCAGCTGCTGCAGCAGCCGATCATAGCCGCCGAGCACACGGTGCATTCGCCTCGAGGGCTCGTCGTCCCACGGCCCCGCCTCGACGAGCGTCTTCGCACTGGCCCTCGCCGGATCGGCGGCGTGGAAACCCTGGATGAACTGCAGCGCGAGCTTCCGCTCGTCGACCAGCTCGCGACGGCCGAGGGCATCGCGCACCGCCTGGCGGAGTGGCCCGTCGGCTTCCGGCATCTCCTCGCGTACCCGATGCATCACGCGTCCGAGCCGCTCCCAGAAGTCAGGGAGCGTCGAGACGCGGCCCTCGCCGATCCGCCACCGGACGCCATCCACCTCACAGGCGATCTCGCCCGCTTCCGCGGCCAATGCAAACAGCCGCTCCGGTGCGCCGTGCAGGAACTCCGCGCCGAGCTCGATCGGAACGGGGAGCTGCGGATCGCGGAGCGTTCGCACCCGGCCGCCGACGCGATCCCGCGCCTCGAGGACCAGCACCGCGCGTCCCTGCGCTTCCAGGGCGCGGGCCGCGGCCAGGCCGGCGGCACCGGCGCCGATGATGATCACATCGGCATCTGGCGGCGTGCTGGCGGCCGCCGGGCGCGGACGGGTCGCGGGTGAGCGCGGCATGTCGTCCGCGTCAGCGCGGGTCGTCGGAGGCGGCGTACCCGCGCTGCACGAGGAACCGCGCGATGTCGATCCTGCTGCGCACGATCACCAGCGACAGCGGACGGACGCCGAGACGGATGAGCATGCCCTCGCCCGTCGAGGCGGCAACCACGAGCGAATCCGTCGTGGTGCACACCATCGTCGCGGCCGGCGACCGCTGTCCGGCCTTTCCGCTGAACTGCATCATCTGCGGCGCGGTGCTCCCATTTGCCGGCACCAGGCCGGCGCCATCCTCCATCCAGGTCTCGCCGGTGAACAGGACGACATCATTGCGCCCTTTCCCGAGATCCTCGACGGGAAGCTCCGCCGCATCGGCGAGTGCCGCGTCGTCCGGCGTGACCAGGTCGGCCCGCAGCCGCATGACGTCGAGTGTGTCCTCCACCTCGGCGCGCTCCGCGGAGATGAGCACCACGGCGCCCTCCGCCGTGGTGACGGCGATCTCGTGCTCGGTCGCGGCGATGCTCACCCACGGAGCCTGCAGCCGGCGCAGCGCCTCGATGGAGGCCTCGGTGGCCTGGTAGCTGTATTCGCGCATGCGCCCAACATACTGCACTTCCGGGACGTCCGCTGTCTGCGAGGCACACAAACTGCCCCACTCTCGTCGGCTGCCAGCCGGAAACACGGCTGACGGGCCCAAGCGCCGACGGATTTGCCTTTCCGCTGGACGATCACCCTGCCGCCGGTCAGATTAGCGCGCTATGACGACTCCCTCTCAGGACTACGAAACGCTGGCGAAAGTCGAGGTCCTCGCCGACCTCGAACAGGTCGTCCACGATCTGATGGTCGCGCACGAAGCGAAGCGCATCCTCTGGTTTCCGAGCGAGCTGCTCGCGCCGGCACCGGATACGGACCCGGATCGCTATGTCTCCGAGCTGCGGAAGCGCGCGGAAGGCATCAGCCTGCCCGGTCGCGTGGCGCTCGCGCTCAACCTCCTGACGGAGGAGGGCCTTCCCCACTTTCACCGCCTGCTGGCCGCGTACCTCGGCGGGGACAGCTTCTGGTCGAAGTGGACGAACCTCTGGACGGCGGAAGAAGACCGTCACGGTGCGGTGCTGCACGACTACACGCGCGACAGCCGGATCCTCGACAATCCGGTGCTCGAGCGGATGCAGTTCGAGTACCTGCGCGCGGGATTCGAGCCGGCGTGGGACAAGGACCCCTACCGCGTGTTCGTGTACACGACGCTGCAGGAGCGCGCCACGCAGGTCAGCCATGCCAACACGGGCAAGCTCGCCGCGGAGTACGAGCCGCTGATCGGCGAGGTCCTCGCGAACGTCGCGAAGGAGGAAGCGCGGCACTACGCGTTCTACCGCAGCATCTTCAAGGAAGTGCTCAAGCGCGATCCGAACCGTGCGCTCGAGTCGGCGGCGGAGCTGATGCCGTCCATCGACATGCCGGGCATCAACATGCCGCACTTCCGCGAGATGGCCGAGGTGATCCGCCGCGCCGGGATCTACGGACCGCGGGAGTACCTCAGGATCGTCGAGGAGCAGATCAGGTTCTGGGCGATCGAGACGCTCGAAGGGCTCAATGAAGCCGGGAAGAAGGCCCAGGAGCGGATCCTCGGGATTCCGCGCCGGCTCGAGCGCATCGCGGACGCGATGGAGACGCGCAGCAAGGAAAAGACGTTCGCGTTCAACGTGGCGTTCGCGCGGGAATTCACGATCTGACGGCGGTCAGCCCGCGCTTGCGCATCAGTGCTTCCACCCGGGCATCGCGCCCGCGGAAGTTGCGGTAGGCCTCGGCGGGATCGGTGGTGTTGCCCGCCGCGAAGACGTGGCGCCGCAGGCGTGCAGCGACATCAGGATCGAACAGGCCGTCGCCCTCGCGGAATGCATCGAGGGCGTCGGCCGTCAGCACGTCGGCCCACAGGTAGCTGTAATAGCCCGCCGAGTAGCCGTCGCTCGCATAGACATGCAGGAAGTGCGGCGGCCGATGACGCATGTCCACCTCGCCCGGCATCCGCAGCTCGGCCAGCAGCTGCTCCGCGAACGCCGCGGGATCCTTCACGTCGGCGGCGGCGAGATGAATGCGCATGTCGTACAGCGCGCTCGCGAGGTACTCCGACGTCTCGAAGCCCTGGTTGAACGTCGCCGCCTGGCGGATGCGCTCCACGAGTGCCTGCGGGATGACCTCCCCGGTCTCGTAGTGACGGGCGAAGCGATCGAGCACCTGGGGATCCATCAGCCACTCTTCGAGGAGCTGTGAGGGAAACTCCACGAAGTCCCGGGCAACCGCGGTGCCGGAGAGCGACGGGTACGTGACGTCGGAGCAGAGGCCGTGCAGGGCGTGCCCGAACTCGTGGAAGAGGGTCGATGCGTCGTCCCAGCTCACCAGCGCCGGCTCACCCGATGTCGGCGGGACGAAGTTCGCGTTGTTCGAGACGATCGTCGTCACCGGGGCATCCACCCGTTCCTGGTTCCGGTACCCGCTCATCCAGGCGCCAGAGCGCTTTCCGGCACGGGCATACGGATCGAAATACCAGAGTCCCACGTGGGCCCCGGACCGGCGATCGTCCACGCGCCAGACGCGCACGTCGCGGTGATACACGGGCACGTCGTCCACCGGGGTGAAGTCCATCCCGAAGAGCTCTCCCGCCACCCAGAACATCGCTTCCCGCAGCTGATCGAGCTGGAGGTACGGCTTGACGGCCGCCTGGTCGAGATCGAACCGCGCCTTGCGCACCTTTTCGGCGAAGTAGCGATAGTCCCACGGGGCGATGGTGATCCCCGCGCCCGATTCATCCGCGATGCGCTGCATGTCGGCGACTTCCTCGCGGACACGCGCGACCGCCAGCGGCCAGACGGCGGTCATCAGCTCGAGCGCCCGCGCCGGCGTGCGCGACATCGCGTTCTCGACGCGCCAGTGCGCGTGCGTCTCGTAGCCGAGCAGGCGTGCGCGCTCCGTCCGCAGCGCGAGGATCTCCGCGATGAGCGGCGCGTTGTCGGTCGCGCCGCCGGACGCCCCCCGCCCCACGAACAGCCGCCACGCCTGTTCCCGCAGCCCGCGATCCTCGGCGTAGGTGAGGAAGGGATCCATCGCCGACCGCGTGTTCGCGATCGCCCATGCACCCGGGATCCCCGCGTCGGCCGCCGCGACGGCCGCGGCCTCGCGAAGACCGCGAGGAAGTCCGGCGAGCCCTGCCTCGTCGCGAATGATGAGCCGCTGGTCCGACTCGTCGCGGAGCACGTTCTGCGAGAAGCCCGTGAACAGCGCGGCGAGCCGCTGGTTGATCTCCGACAGGCGGGCCTTCGCCGGCGCATCCAGTCGTGCGCCGGCCCGGACGAAGGTCGTGTGGTAGAGCCAGGCCAGACGTTGCTGCTCCGGGGTCAGGCCCGACGTCTCGCGCGCCTCATAGACCGCCGCGATCCGCGAGAACAGCGGCGCATTCTGGTGAATGCGGTCGAAATAGGCGGCCAGCTTCGGCGACATCTCACGCTCGACCGCCTGAAACGCCGCATCGTTCATCGTCGCCGACCAGACGCCATAGACGGCGAGCACACGATCGACGGCCTTCCCGGCCCGCTCCAGCGCAACGAGCGTGTTGTCGAAGGTCGGCGGCGCCGGATCACGTGCAATGGCGTCGATCTCGGCGAGATGCTCCGCGATCGCCGAGTCGAGCGCCGGGCCGATCTCCTCGACCCGCACGGCATCGAAGGGCGGGACGCCTCCGAAGGGACCCGTCCACGGGGCGAGGAGCGTCGACGTCATGTCGGGGGCCGCTCCCATCTCACTCCATCGTGAGTTCGATGGAATCCTTCAGGTCCTGGGTCATCGTGACATCGCCGCGGATGAGCTGCTCCCACGTCAGCTCGCTTCCCTTCCGCTTGCCCTTCTCGACGATCTTCATGCCGTCGGGGGAGAGCGTCACCATGAATGCCACGCCGTTGACGTCGACCTCACGCTTCAGCGCCTTCTCGAGCTTCGTGGCCATCAGTCCTCCTCCTGGAGTGGGTCCTGGGGCGTCGCGTTCGCCTGCGCATCCAACGTGGTCCGGAGCCCTTCGACCGCCCGCGCGAGCTCGCGCAGCGACGCAAGCATCATTCGCGCCTCGTCCGGGACCTCGTCGCCCGCGGCTTCGGCTGCGGCAATCTGCGCGGCCAGTGCAGCCGCATGGTCGCGAAATGCATCGAGCTCGCGAGGGTCATCCATCGAGGGGCATCCGGGGTGGAGGTGAAGTCCGTAAGCTGACCGCCTTCGGGCGTGATCGGAAGCCGACCACCGGGGTCTTCAGTCGCGCTCTTCCCGCCATGGCGTGAGGTGGCGGACGTCGATCGGCACCCGCTTCGCCAGCGCAGCGGCGACGAGGGTGCGATGACAGTGCGCGGGATCCGCTTCGAAGCACAGCAGGGCAAGCCGCTTCCCGCCGCGGACGAGCTCCACGAGCCGCGCCATGTCCGCCTCGGCCTTGTCCGTCTCGAGATGGGCGCGAAAGATCCGCTGCATCTCGGCGTGATGCCCCGCGCGGGCGGCCGCCCGCCCATCCGCTGGCGTCCCCAGTCCGCGAAGATGAACGTAGCCGATCCCCGCCTCCTCGAGATTGGCTGCCAGTGCCGTCTTGGCGAATCCGGGCCGGCGCGAGCTCGCGACCGCGCGGACGTCCACGAGCAGCTCGACCCCGGCCTCGCGGAGGGCGTCGAGAAACGCGGGTACCGTCGTCGCTTCGTATCCGATCGTCGTCACCACGATCGGCGCGGCCTGCGCCATCATTCCTCGCCGTGCGGCTTGGTGATCATCCACAGCAGCAGGTACACGATCGTCCCCGGGAAGCCCGCGGAGAACACGGAGAACGCGACATAGAGCACGCGCGCCAGCGACGGATCGATGTTGAACTTCTCCGCGAGGCCGCCCACCACTCCCGCGACCACCTTGTTGCGTCGCGACCGCCAGAGGCGCGGGCGGACCGGCTCATACCTTTCCGGCTCATACCTGTAAGGGGACGTCACCTCGGCCTCCGTGCACGTGGAATCGTGGTCCTGGCTCCCGGAATTGTAGCATGCAGCGTTGCGGCTCCAACGGCCCGCGGCTGGCGGTCGCGGCCGCTCAGTCGTCTTCGGCGCCCGCTTCTCCTGGTCGTCCTCGAACCGCGAGCCACGCCGCGCGGCCGATCGCGTTCAGCTCGCGCGGCGGCGTCCGGGTGGCGCCGAGCAGCTGCGCCTCCTCGCCGCGCAGGAACGACACCACCTCCGCCAGCGTCCCTCCCGCCGCGAGAATCCCGCATACCGTTCGCGTGAAGTCCTCAAGACTGCGGGGCGCCAGGACGTCGTCGCTATGGCGATTCGCCGCCGCGCCCCGCAGTGCCCCATCGGGATCCCAGCGATGCGCCAGCAGGTCGCGCACCGCCGACGTCGCGGTTTCGGTGAAGGCGTGCCCCGCCGGATCGTGGATCACGCCAGCAGCATACCCACGCGACGCGGAGCGCGCGAGGGTCCTTGCCGCCGGCAGGCGTGCATGCGAGCGTGTCGTGATGACGGACGAGCATACGCCGGGAGGCACCCGGCATGATGACAGTGTGGCACGCGCATACGACCGCTGGGCGGCGAGCTATGACGCGGACCGGAACGCGACCCGGGATCTCGATGCGACGGTCGTGCGCAGTGCAAACCTCCCGATCGACGGCGCCGACGTAGTGGAGCTCGGCTGTGGTACCGGCAAGAACACGGCGTGGCTCGCCGACCGCGGCGCGAGCGTCACCGGGCTCGATTTCTCCCCCGGCATGCTCACGCGGGCGCGTGAACGCGTGGCCGTGGAGCACGTCCGCTTCGCGGAGCACGACATTCGTCGTCCGTGGCCGCTCGCCGACGCCTCCGCCGACGTGGTGATCGGCAATCTCGTGCTGGAGCACGTGGCGTCGCTCGGCGGCGTCTATGCGGAGGCGGCGCGCGTCCTCCGGCCTGGCGGAGTGCTGTTCCTCTGCGAGCTGCATCCGGAGCGGCAGCGGCGCGGCGGCCAGGCGCACTTCATCGATGCCGCCGGGGCGACCACGCACGTTCCCGCGTTCCGGCACACGGTGGCCGAGTATGTGAACGACGGGATCGCCGCGGGGCTTCGGCTCGTTCACCTCGGCGAATGGCTCGAGGGTGAGGCTGCGCCTGATGCCCCTCCGCGCCTCCTCTCCGTTCGCTTCGAAAAGCCGTAAGCGCCGGCGGACACGGGAGGCGTGCGCGGCACGCCCGCGCGGGACGGGCCGTGACTAGTTTTCGCGCCATGGCAAAGCTCACCCCCTATCGCTCGCTGCCCGTCGAGCGCCGGATCGACCTCGTCACACGGGCGATCAAGGCGAATCGCGAGTCGCGCGTCGTCTTCATGCACCGGCTCGCGTCGCGGCCGGGCGGCTTCCGCGCCGTCACCCTGCAGTCCTGGCCGGCGGACAAGCTCGCCCGCGAGGTCGTTCGCCTGCGCGCGGAGACGCCGCAGGACGAGTTCGACCTCCTGCACCTGCTCTACGTCGAGATCGATCCGTCCATCCAGATCACCTTCCTCGACGCAGCCGGCGTGGCGCACGAGCAGGGGCACCTCCCCGACGAGCTCGAGCCGCCCTACACCGACGAAGCATCGGTGAAGAAGGCGGCCGAGGCGGTGAAGGCCCAGCATGGCGAGGAAGGGATGCGCTACCTCAGCACGCTGGCGCTCTACAACGAGGCCGGGTGGCCGGGGATCGGAGCGCTCGTCGACGGGTAAGGGATCCTCGGCGCCGCCGCGAACATCTTCGCCCAGTCGATCCGCCCGGTGAGCTGCATCGCGACGAAGAGCGTGATCACCGAGCCGATCGCGATCCGCCGCGAGAAAGGCGTAGTTCGTCGGGTGCAGCGGGATGCCGCGGATCGTCGCGATCATGAACATCACGGCGAAGAAGAAGAGCAGCGAGACCGGCGCGAACAGGGCGATCTGGCCCGCGAGGGGGCCGGGCTGGAGCTTCTGGGGCATCGCCATGCCGATCTCGAAGCCTGAGAGCAGGTTCGTGTAGCGCCATCGCAGCGCCCACCCGTTCCCCGCCTGCGCCTTTTCCGTCGGCGACAGCGCGTTCTCCGGAAAGTCGATGTCCGCGAAGTCGGTCCGCATCAGCAGGTCGAAGTCGCGGACTTCCGCGACGTCGTCGCCGAGGACGTAGCGCCACTCGTCGAGCCCCTGCGAGCGGTAGGCGATGCCGAGGGCGACGGAATCGCCGACGGGGACACGCGCCGTCGCGATCAGGGCGTGCCCCCGCGGCTCATACCGGAGCGGCCGGCCGTCGAGGGTCACGCGCAGGCCGTCGTAGATCGCCTTCGA
>DASTYL010000012.1:0-8285 GCA_035764975.1 Gemmatimonadaceae bacterium
GACGCGCGATCGATGCCCGCTGCTCCATCGGCAGGGCGGCGAGAGCGGCGCCTGCCACCGCCGCGGCCGGCTCGAAGCGCGACGGAGCCACGGGACCGCGGCCGCGCGCCGGTGTTGCCGGGCGATCGCCTGGCAGCAGCACGACGAACTTTCCTGCAGCCTGCGCGGCGCTGATCTGGCGGGTCGTATCCCCCTCGACGCCACCGAAGATCACCTCGGCATCGGCAACCGCCCGCGGCGCGCGCGAGCCCGGCACCGCCACCCAGTCCTTCAGCCACGTGAACGGAGTGCCGTTCGCCGTCAGCCGGGAGTGCTTCGTGATCTCGTGCAGGTGATACGGCAGCACCTGGAAGTACGTGCCGTCATCGCCGGCGGGCACGAGCCCGAGCCGCTGCAGCTCGCGGGCGATGTAGTCGGTGCCCTTCAGGTTGCCGGCGCGTCCGATCTGCCGCCCCTGCATGGAGTCGTCGGCGAAGGTGTAGATGCGCGTCCGGAGGTCCTGCTCGTCGATCGCCGAGCGCGTGGGACGCGGCGTGAGCGTCGGCGGATTGCCGTATTGATTGAGCGGCCCCTGTGCGCCGGCGACCGAGGCCGCGAGCGTGAGACCGAGGAGGGACGTGGCGAGATGCCGTGCGCAGTGCATGCGGGCTCCGGTCGAGGACTTCAAGGTGACGCGTGTGACGAGCGACGGGACAGCAGAGGGAACTACGGCGGGCTACCGCGCGGTGTGTCGCGGTTCGGTCAGCGCCTGATACACCAGCGTCTGGAATTTGGCCGGGACGTCGGTCCGGTTGGGGAGCTGCTGGATCATGAACACGATGACGAGCCCCTCGGCCGGATCCACCAGGTAGGTGCTGCCATAGGCGCCGCCCCATCCGAAGCTGCCTACAGTAGCGAGGCCGGCAGCCCCTGGCTCCTCCACGATGTAGAACCCGAGCCCGAATCCCTGGCCCCGCGTATAGAGATCGCCGATCTGGTCGACGGTCATGAGGTGTACGGTCTTGGGCGACAGGATCCGCGTATGACCCAAAGCCCCGCCGTTGCGAAGCATCCGCAGGAAGCGCGCGTAGTCCCGTGCCGTGGAGACGAGGCCTGCGCCGCCGGAGAAGTTCCGGCGCGGTCCGTCCACGAAGTGCCCCTGCCCACGCGCCCCGTCGGGCGCACGGACGTAGCCCCCCACACTGTCGCTCCCATATACGGCCGCGAGCCGCGCGCGCTTGCCCGCCGGCAGGAAGAAATGCGTGTCGCGCATCCCGAGCGGCTCGGTGATGCGGGTGCGAATGAACTCGTCGAGCGCGACACCCGACGCGCGCTCCACCACGCAGCCGAGGATGTCGGTGCCGTACCCGTAGACGAATGCCTCCCCCGGCTGGGCGGCGAAGGGCACGGCCGGGAGCCGCTCCATCGTCGCGCACACCGGCTCATCCTTGTCGGCGGTGTACCAGCCCCACCCGGCGGCCGGCCCGAGTCCCACCGCCGCATAGCCGGCGGAAATGGCGGTATCCACGCCGTAGGAAATGCCGGCGGTGTGCGTGAGGAGGTCCCTGATCGTGATCGCCCGGCGCGCCGGCACCACGACGCGACCGGAGTCGGTCCGGACGGAGACCGTCGTGCGCGCGAAGGCGGGGATGAACCGGCTCACCGGATCGTTGAGGGCGAGCTTCCCTTCCTCGACGAGGATCATCGCCGCCGTGGACGTCAGCGCCTTCGTCTGCGAGGCGATGCGGAAGATCGCATCGGCCGTCATCGGTGTCTTCGCCTCGCGGTCCGCCCAGCCGACGGCCCGCTCATACACCACGTCGCCATCCCGCAGCACGAGACCGACGGCGCCGGCGATGCGATTGGAATCGACCGCTGCCTGGAGGAAGCGGTCGATCCGGGCAAGCCGATCGGGCGCGAAGCCATGACGCGTTACTGGCGCCGCAATGGCGGGTGCCTGACAAGGCGCCACGGCCGGAAGGACCGCGATGAGGGCTGATGCGAGAATTCGACGCATGACGGACGGGAGCGGGAGGGAGACAGCTTAGGCGCGCGGATGCGCGCGGGGTCCTGCGTGACGGCTCAGGCGTCGCCGCCCTGCTGACGCGGGCCCACCCGACGGAGCAGCTCGTCGTGCCCGATGTTGCTCGGGACCTCGCGGAGGCGCTGGACGCGGATCTCGAGGAGCTCGTCGCTCGTCCCGGGCGCGACGGCGTAATCCGCTGGGTCGGCGCCCTCGCCGACGATCCGCATTATCTCGGCGATGAACTCCGCCTCGAGCTCCTCGCGGTCATCCACGCACAACCTCCCACGCTGTCTCAGCCTGCCGTCAACCGGAGCGCCACGTTGAGGCCCCACGGAAGCACGATGAGCGCAAGGATGAGCGCAATCAACCCCCAGACGCGCCGCAGGGCGGTCCGCTGGCGCGCGAGCGCCTCGGCCTGCATGGCCACGGCTTGCTCCTGCTTCGCGATGGATTGCTGCTGGTGGGCGAGGGCCTGTTCCTGATTGGCGAGCTGGCGGCGGGTCAGATCCACGAGCTCGCCGAGGAGGGATTCGGTGCGGTCGGACACGGAAGGACGGTTGTGGGGTGCGGGATGCGAGAACTGCGGGATGCGGGATGCGGGAACTGCGGACTGCGGACTGCGGACTGACTGCAGACGACGGAAGGCGGACCGCGGACCGGCAACTGCTCAGTCGCGCGTTCGCTTGAACACGGCGACGATGCCGCTCGTCACGCCGTGGCCGCCGTTCACGTCGAACATGCTGACGAGCTCCCACCCCTCGTGGCCGTGCGCATTGAGCGACGCGTCGACCTCGTCGGTCTTCACCTTGGGGCCGAAGAACCCGGAGACTTCGAAAGTGATGGTGCGGTATTCCCAGCGGGGCGGTCGCATGGTCAGGTGGAGCGGGTGGTCAGACGATCGTCATGAGTGATCCTCTTCCTCGATGCCGAGGGCCACGCGGGCGCGATCGAGCGCGGTCGCCGGCACGTAGAGCGTGATGCCGCCTGGCTGCATGCCCTGAAAGCCTGCACCGAAGATCCCAGGCTGCTCGCCCTGGACGAGCACCGGGATCTCGGCGACCGCCAGCGCTGCCCGCGCGACATCGGCCTCGAAGCCCGTGCTGTATTCGCTCAACCTCACCCAGCTGGTCTCGGTCATCGATGCCCCCTTTGGACGACTGACGACGGTTGACGACGGCCGCTTACGGGATGTCCGCCAGGCCGAGTGTCGCGCGGACCGCCGCCAGCGTCTCGCGACGCTTGATGGTTGCCCGGAAGGTGGGCACGTCGAGCACGGACCGGCCGAACGCGGCACCGTCGAGCGGCACGTCGAGGGCGGCGCAGTACCGGCGGAGCAGCTCCGGCGTGAATCGGTCGCGGAGGCGCCGCCGTGCATAATGCTCGGGTTCCTCGAACGGTTGCGCCACCCCCGTGCGGTTGAACGTCCACCGCCCGCCGTCGTTCATCGCGGCGACGCTCCACTCCAGGTTGAGCCAGTCCGTCGTCTCCGGGCCGTACAGCGCGATCTGCGTGGCCCCGTAGCACGGCGGTGCATCCGGCTGCGCGCCGACGGTGACGGTGCGGCAGCCCAGGCGCTGGGCGAGGTAGCCGATCGGCGGACCCGCGTCCGTCCCATTGATGAAGCCGTCGAAGTACGCCGTGCGCCACCGCGACGAGTCCGTGGCAACCCACAGGCGCCGGAAATCCGGCGCGCTCAGCGGCTCGAGCTGCGCCAGTGCCGCCGTGAGGGGAAGGTCGGTTGGCGGCTTGAGGGCCCGCGGCAGCTTCATCTCGTGATACCACGACCGGACGCCTTCGACCACATCCTCCAGCGGCAGCTCCAGGAAGCCGGCGCTGAACGTCACCGGCGCGAATCGTGGCTCGATCAGGACGTCAGGCATGTCAGTCAATGCGGCCCGCCATCGACCATGTCGTCGTCGAGCTCCAGCGTCATCCCCTCGAAGCGCTCCGCATACAGCGCGAGGTCCATCGGCTCCCCCCACGGGCACGAGACGCGGAGCCGCGTGCTGCGGCCCCGGGGCTCGTCTGCGAGGATGAACCCGGCCAGCGCGCCGTCGATCCAGGCGCCGACGCCATCGCCTTCCTGGGTCCACGCAAAGGAGACCCGCGAGGCGTCGAGCACACCCTCGAGCTGGGCCGGCCCGTGCACGACCTCCTGCGGCGCCGGAGGCGGAAGCTGTCGCTCCCGGAGCTCCTCCCGTCGCGCCTTCAGCGACTCCGCGGTGGGCGCCGGAACGCGATTGATGAGCCAGCAGTCGCGCGCGATCGGCTCTCCCCCGGGTTCGGTGAGGTACAGCCACACCGACTCCCCTTCGTCGGCGACGATCGCCACGCGGTCGGACTGCGGGTTCCCGGAGGAGATCCAGAATTCATGTCCCATGAGGCGGCGTGCGGGGGTGCGACTCTTCGATCATTGCGGCCAGAGCCACCCGAAGACACCGGCCATGAGCGCGGCGTAGATCAGTGCGTCCACGGTGGACTTGATCGTGATGGACATCGCGCGGTGGTACCAGATCGACATCTGCCAGAGCCCCCCCGCGATCGCGGCGAAGGTCGTCGCGCTGACGAACTGGAACACGCGCATGTAGTCTGCGCCCGGGGGCAGGGCACGGCCGGCGACGTACGCGCCGAACAGGGCCACGACCAGCAGGTACACGAACCAGAGGAGCAGGCTCCGTCCCATGCCGAGCACGCCGTTCGGCAGCACGGTCATGATGACGACCGGCCCCTCGGTCTGCTTTGCGCGGAACGCGTCCGTCTTGAGCTCATCCATGCTCTGCGCGCGGGGCACCATGTAATCGCCCGGCGGGATCGCGAGCGGCCGCACCGCGTCCCGGAACTCCTGCTCACGGGGCATGGGCGGATAGTCGCTCTTGTGCCACGGGAGCAGCATGTGGATCACGGAGCTGGCGAGGAACACGACGACGGCCGATGCGAGGATCGGGAGCCACAGCGACGCGAGGGTGGTCATGGATGCTCCGGGCGGGTGGGGGGAGACTGCCGGCGCGAAGATCTTACGTCACGCGGTCGCGTTCGCCAAGACGCGGCCCGCGAACGCAGGACGCGCACAACGCAAGAAAGCCACGGCGGCTGCCGTGGCTTTCTCACTTGCGGGGGCGGGAGCTCAGCCCTGGACGACGATCAGGTAGCGCGAGGGCGACCAGAATCGGTTGGCATCGGTGATCTGGAGATCGCCGCGGAAGTTCGACTTGTCGCGCTGCGTCACCTGGGCATCGTCCAGCGAGTGCCGGGAGACGATCCGGTACGTCTTCGTCGAATCGGGCACCGGGATGCGCGAGATCTCGCGGGCATCGATCGGCGTGAAGAGCGACGCGTCGAGGCTGCGGGCCGGCTGCAGCGTCTTGCCGACACGCGCGACGAGCAGGTTCATGCCCCCCTCCTTCACGATCACGCCCTTCTTCAGCAGGTCGTCCTCGCGCCCGATGATGTAGTAGACCTTCGCGTTCGAGGCGAGCGAGACCCGCAGCTCCTCGCCCAGCCGGGCGTTGGTCTCGGTCAGCTCATTGACCGACGTCTGCAGCTCGGCGATCTGCGTCGTCTGGCGCTGGATCGTCTCGCCCATCTGGGCGATCAGGATCTCGCTCTTGTCGACGGAGTCGCGCAGCGTCTTGTTCTGGCGGCGGGACTCGGCGAGCTGGCGGGCGGTGGTCTGCGCGCGCTTCACGAGGGCGTCCACCTTATGCATCATGTCCTTCCGCGCCTCGAGCTGATCCTGGAGCACGCCCTCCGCCTGCTGCTTGCGCTCGCGCTTCGGGAGATCCTTCACGCGGGAGATGCTGCTGTCGATCTGGTTGATGAACTGGTCGGCCTCGAGGACGACCGTCATCAGCGAATCCTTCTGCGCTGCAAGCTGGTTGGACAGCGCGAGCTGCTCGGCGGCGGCGATGGCGTTGAGGCTGTCGGCGCGCGCATGCTCCTTCGACTCCCCGCAAGCAGCGGCGGTGAGGAGAACGGTCAGGGCCGCAACGGTGCGGGCCGCGGGTGAGGCGAAGTGGTGGATTCGTGACATGGTCGGCAGGGTAGGAACAAATGATTGGGCGGAAGGGCGCACGCCCGGGACTGCCGCAAAGCTGCACGATCTGCCCACCCCCCGAAACGACCCGCCGCACACAGCGGAAGTGACGTGCGCCACATTGAGAGTGCCCTGACGGCTGCTGTACCATGTAGGTGGTCCCGGTACCAGATCATCGTCCCCCGGAACATGCCCCGCGCTCCCCACCCGCCGCTCCCTGCCCCCGACCTCGACCCCCGACATGATCCGGGTTTCGCGGCCGCGGAGGAACGCGGGCACCGCGCGCTGACGGCGATGCGGTCCGATCAGGTGGGACATCCGCTCCTCCTCGCGGGCGGCGGCGAAGTGCGCGTCGGCACCGCGAGCTGGACGGATCCGACGATGATCCGCTCCGGCTTCTATCCGCACGGCGCGAGCAGCGCAGAGGATCGGCTGCGCTACTACGCATCGCAGTTCCCGGTCGTGGAGGTCGATGCGACCTACTACGCGCTCCCCGAGCGCGCGACGGCGAGGCTCTGGGCGGACCGGACCCCCGACGACTTCATCTTCCATGTGAAGGCCCACGCGCTCATGACGGGCCAGCCCACGGAGGTCGCGCGCCTCCCGGAGGCCCTCGTCCGCGAGCTGCCGCGCGATGTCGCGAAGCGAACGCGCATCTACGGCAAGGATCTCCCCCCGGAGGTGCTCGACGCGGTGTGGGCGCACTTCACCGACGCGCTGACGCCGCTCGCGAGCACGGGGAAGTTGGGGGGAATTCTCCTGCAGTTCCCGAAGTGGTTCCTGCCCACGCCGGAGAGCAAGGATCTGCTCGCCGAATGCGCCATGCGGCTCGCGGGGATCCCGGCCGCCGTCGAGCTCCGGAACCGCCTGTGGTTCGTCACGTCGCGCGGCGACACCCACGCCGCGGACTGGACGGCCGACATGCTCCGCGACCTTGGCCTCGGCTTCGTGATGGTGGACGGACCGCAGGGGCTCGACTCGAGCGTCCCTCCGCTCACGGCGGTGACGACGCCCGGGCTGGCCGTGGTGCGCCTGCACGGCCGGCGCGCGGCCACCTGGGAGGCGAAGCAGGTGCAGACCGTCGAGCGGTACCGGTACCTGTACGATCGGAAGGAGCTGGGCGAGTGGGTGCCGCGGATCGAGGCGGTATCGAAGGAGGCATCACGCACCGTGGTGTTGCTCAACAACTGCTACGGCAACTACGGCGCGACCAACGCCCGCGAGCTGATCACCATGCTCACCGGTGCGGCGCGGGAGTAGGCACGACGACCTGCGACCGATGAGATTCGGGCCACCGCGGAGTCAGAGGGAGCATGAACCGCGGAATCGTTGCATTCAATCGGGTGACGGCGGATGGCTATTTCGCCGGCCCTGACGGCAGCCTGGAGTGGGTCGTGCCGGAGCCGGAGGTCGACGCACGGGGCGCGGAGTCCGTGCCGTCCTTCGACACGATCCTGTTCGGCCGCCGGACCTACGAGATGTTCGAGCGGTTCTGGCCGCGCGCGGTCGATGATGCCGGAAGCGCACGTCCCCCGCACGCCCCCGGTCGGACCGCTGCTTTCGACACCATGGCGACATGGGTCGACGCGGCGACCAAGGTCGTCTTCTCGAGAACGCGCGAGCGTCTGACGTGGCGAAACTCGCGTCTCGTGAGGGACTTCGACGCCCAGGCGATCGAAGCCATGAAGCAGGAGCGCGGCAAGGACATCATCATCTTCGGGAGCGGTTCCATCGTCTCGCAGCTCGCGCGTCACGGGCTGATCGATGAGTACCAGTTCGTCGTCAGCCCGTCGCTGCTCGGCAGCGGCCAGCCTCTGATCGGCGGCGCGCCGGCGCCGACGTCACTGAGCCTGCTCGAGGCGACGGCCTACCAGTCCGGCAACGTGCTGCTGCGCTATGCGGCCAGGCCGGGCCCCAGGCTCACGGACCGTTGAGCTGCCACGCAACGGAGCGATCGGTGAGGACGAACCTGTCTGGGCGCCCGCCGCTGCCCTCGCCGGTCATCGCGATGCCTCCCTGGAACCCGCGAGGAATGCCACGACATCACGCGTGAAGCGCGCCGGCTCGTCCCGGTAGAGAAAATGCCCCGCGCGCTCGTACTCCGTGATCCGGGCCGACGGGAGCGCCTTCGCCAGCGCGCGCTGCGACGGGAGGCCGATCGCGTAATCCTGTCCGCCCGCCAGGATGAGGACCGGCATGCGAATCCGGTCGTGCGCAGCGAACCGGTAGGTGAGGAAACCCGCGCTC
>DASTYL010000013.1:0-2501 GCA_035764975.1 Gemmatimonadaceae bacterium
ATGTCGGGGCGGCGGTGCCGCGGGTCGTCGGTGGGGAGCGGACGATGCTCGACGGGAGACATGGAGCCGGTGAGCTCGCGGACCAGCTCCGCGAGCTCGTTGACGGTGTGCTCGTCGGGTGAGCCCACGTTCACCGGCTCGGCGTCGCCCTGCGCGAAGAGCCGGTAGACCGCCTCGATCGTGTCGTCCACGTAGCAGAAGCTGCGCGTCTGCGTGCCGTCGCCATAGATGGTGAGCGGTTCGCCGGTGAGTGCCTGCACGATGAAGTTGGTGACGACGCGCCCGTCGTTGGGGCGCATGCGCGGGCCGTAGGTGTTGAAGATGCGCGCGATGCGCGTCTCGACCCCGTGGTGGCGATGGTAGGCCATGGCCAGCGCCTCGGCGAAGCGTTTCGCCTCGTCGTACACGCCGCGCGGGCCGACGGGATTCACGTTGCCGCGGCTGCTCTCGCGCTGCGGATGCTCGACGGGATCGCCGTAGACCTCCGACGTGGACGCGAGCAGGAAGCGCGCATGCTTCTCCAGCGCGAGGCCGAGCGCGTTGTGCGTCCCGAAGGAGCCGACCTTGAGGGTCTGGATCGGCATCTCGAGGTAGTCCGCGGGGCTCGCCGGCGATGCGAAGTGCAGCACGCCGTCGAGCGCGCCGGCGACGTACGACCACGCCGAGATGTCGTGGCGCACGAACGAGAACCGCTCGTGCCCCATGAGGTGCGCGATGTTGTCCGGATGTCCCGTCGCGAAGTTGTCGAGGCCCACAACCTCGTGCCCATCCGCGAGGTACCGATCGCAGAGATGAGACCCGAGGAAGCCCGCGGCGCCGGTGATCAGGACGCGCATGAAGGGAGGCCGGGGAGGGGGACGACCCGCCAGACGCGATGACCCGATCTACTATTGCAGCGCGCGCTCGCCGGGCGACGTATCCGCGGACGGATAGATCGCGCGCACGAGCTCCAGCTCCTCCCGCGCCGGGCGGACGGGAAGCCCGTCTCCCAGCGGCGGCGCGACGGTGGCCGGCACGCCGGCACTCACCGACAGCCCCAGTGCCGCGACCTGCGGGAAGCTCGGCTCCGGCACCGGATCCGCGCGGCCGATGGAGTAATAGCGGAATCCGGCCGCCGCCATCTTCGCCGGCTCGTACAGGTTGCGCGCGTCGACGACGATCGGGCGCAGCATGGACTCCGCGAGCCGCTCGAGATCGGGGTTCCGGTACGCATTCCATTCCGTGACGATCGCCAGGGCATCGGCGCCCACTGCCGCCTCGAAGTTGGACGTCGCGTACGTGACGCGATCGCCGAGGCGGACCCGCGCCTCGTCCATCGCGACGGGATCGTGCACGACGACGCTGGCACCCGCGGCGAGCAGCTCCTCGATGAGCGTCAGCGCCGGCGCCTCGCGCATGTCGTCCGTGTTGGGCTTGAACGCCAGCCCCCACACGGCGATGCGCGCGCCGCGAATGGACTCGCCGAGGGCGCGCTGCAGCTTCTCGAAGACGCGATGCTTCTGCCGGCTGTTGGTCTCCTCGACCGCCTCGAGCACGCGCAGTGGCGCGCCGCGCTCCGCACCCGTGCGGACGAGCGCCTTGACGTCCTTGGGGAAGCACGAGCCGCCATACCCGGGCCCCGGGAAGAGAAACGCCGGTCCGATCCGCTCGTCGCTGCCGAGTCCGCGGCGGACGAGGTCCACGTTGGCGTGCGTGCGCTCGCAGAGGTTCGCGATCTCGTTCATGAAGGAGATGCGCGTCGCCAGCATCGCGTTCGCGGCGTACTTCGTCATCTCGGCGGACGGGATGTCCATGAAGATGATCGGCTTGCCGGTGCGGACGAATGGTGCGTAGAGCTCCGCCATGACGCTGCGCGCATGGTCCGTGTCGGCGCCGATGACGACGCGATCGGGATGCATGAAGTCGTCGACGGCGGCGCCTTCCTTGAGGAACTCCGGGTTGCTGCAGACGTGGAAGGCGTGCCGTGCGTGCTTGGCGACGGCCCTGGCCACCTTCGCCGCGGTGCCGACCGGCACGGTGGACTTGGTGGCGATCACCATCTCGCGCCGCATGTGGCGGCCGATCTGCTCGGCGACGGCCAGCACGTGCCGGAGGTCGGCGCTGCCATCCTCGTCCGGCGGCGTGCCGACGGCGATGAACACCACCTCGGCGGCGCCGATCGCTTCACCGACATCGGTGGTGAAGGAAAGGCGGCCGTCCTTCTGGTTGCGCTCCACGTAGCCCTCGAGGCCGGGCTCGTAGATGGGGAGCTCGTTGCGCTTGAGGCCTTCGATCTTGCGCTCGTCCAGGTCGGCGCACACGACCGTGTTGCCTGTCTCAGCGAGGCAGGCGCCGACCACGAGGCCGACGTACCCCGAACCCACGACGGTGATCTTCACGGAAGGACCTGTCGGTGCGAGTAGCGTTGCTGCCATCGCGGGGTGCAGGTCCGATACCAGCCGTTGCGTACGTTCCCGCGCGGGGCGGAGGGCGCCGGCGCGCGCGCGGAAGTCGCGAATTTC
>DASTYL010000014.1:0-2327 GCA_035764975.1 Gemmatimonadaceae bacterium
GGCCGGGCGGGACACCCCGCCCGGCCGCCCTGCACTCCGTCGCGCGCCTCCGGGCCTAGAGGAACAGCGGCCCGAAGACCACCGCCACGATCGCCATCAGCTTGAGCAGGATGTTCAGGCTGGGACCGGAGGTGTCCTTGAAGGGATCACCGACCGTGTCGCCGACGACCGCGGCGCGATGCGCCTCGGAGTTCTTGCCACCATGCTGGCCACTCTCGATGTACTTCTTGGCATTGTCCCACGCGCCACCGGCGTTCGCCATCATGAGCGCGAGCAGCGAGCCCGTCGCGATGGAGCCGATCAGCAGGCCGCCCAGCGCCTCGGCGCCGAGCACCACGCCGACGACGATCGGCACGATGACGGCGAGAGCGCCCGGGAGGATCATCTCGCGGAGCGCGCCGTCCGTCGCGATGCGCACCGCGCCCGCGGCGTCGGGCGGATTGGTGCCTTCCATGATTCCCGGGATCTCGCGGAACTGGCGGCGGACTTCCTCCACCATCGCCATGGCCGCGCGGCCCACGGCACCCATCGTCATCGCGCTGAAGAGGAACGGCATCAGTCCGCCGATGAGGAGGCCGAGCAGCACGTCCACGTCGAGCAGGTCGAACGACTCGACGCGCGTGATCTGCGCGTACGAGACCATCAGGGCGAGGGCGGTGAGCACCGCCGACCCGATCGCGAAGCCCTTGCCCGTGGCCGCCGTCGTGTTGCCGAGCGAGTCGAGGGCGTCGGTGCGCTCGCGCACTTCGGGGGGCAGGTGCGCCTGCTCCGCGATGCCGCCCGCGTTGTCCGCGACCGGGCCGTACGCGTCGGTCGCCAGCGTGATGCCGAGCGTCGAGAGCATGCCGACCGCCGAGATCGCGATGCCGTAGAGCCCCGCGAGCTTGAAGGTGAGCCAGGTCGCCGCGACGATCGTGACCAGCGGGATGGCCGTCGACAGCATGCCGAGCGCGAGGCCGCCGATGATCACCGGACCGGTGCCGGCGTTCGCCTGCGCCGCGAGGTTCTGCGTCGGCGAGAACTCGTAGGCCGTGTAGTACTCGGTGGCCGTGCCGATCACCTGGCCGGCGACCAGGCCGATGAGGATGGTCCAGAACAGGTTGAAGCTCAGCCCGAGGTCCATGATCAGCCAGGCCGTGCCGAGCAGCGCGAGGATGCCCGCGCCGAAGATGCCGGTGCGCAGCGCCCAGAGCAGGCGGCCCATCGAGGCCTTCTCGCTCGTGCGGACGAAGAAGGTGCCGATGATCGCGGCGATCACGCCGATGGCCGAAATCGCGAGCGGCAGCACGAAGGCGCTCGCGTCGAAGGCATCCGCCGAGCCGGCCGGCAGCACGGCGTTCTCGCTGGCCCCGGCGATGCCGATGGCCGCGAGGGACATCGCGGCGACGATCGAGCCGGTGTACGACTCGAAGAGGTCCGCGCCCATGCCCGCCACGTCGCCGACGTTGTCGCCGACGTTGTCGGCGATGGTCGCCGGGTTGCGCGGGTCGTCCTCGGGGATCCCCGCTTCCACCTTGCCCACGAGATCCGCGCCGACGTCGGCGGCCTTCGTGTAGATGCCGCCGCCCACGCGCGCGAAGAGCGCGATGGAGGAGGCGCCGAAGGCGAAGCCGGTCAGCGGCTGGTAGTGGCGGAAGACGAGGTACAGCACCGCGAGGAACAGGATGCTGATGCCGACGACCGTCATGCCCATCACGGCGCCCGACGAGAACGCCACGCGCAGCGCGGGGTTGAGCCCCTCCCGCGCCTTGGCCGCCGTGCGCACGTTGGCGCGCACGGCGATGTACATCCCGACCCAGCCGGCGAGTGCGGACGCGAACGCGCCCAGGACGTAGGCGATCGCGGTGCGCGGGAGCGTGGTGTAGGCGCCCTCCTCCACGATGCCGATCGCCGCGAACTTGCCCGTGACGTCGTTGTCGACGAAGACGGCGATGAGCACCGCCACGATGGCCACGAAGACGGCGAGGAAGGCGTACTCGCGACGCAGGAACGCGCTCGCACCGTCCTGGATGAGCGCCGCGATGTGGCGCATCGTGTCGTTACCGGTATCCTCGCGGATCACGCGACGGGCGGTGACGAGGGCGAAGAGCAGCGCCAGGGCGCCGCTCCCCGCGGCCAGGTAAAGCAGATTCATTCAATTCTCCAATGCACTCGGTCGGCAGGAGGGACCCGATCGTCCCTTGTCGGCCAGGAGCCCTCGGACGGCTCGGCCCGGCGGAAAGCTATGCGTCCTGCGGTCTCCCCTCTACCCCGCGCCACAAGTAGAACACGGGAACCCCGATGAGGACCACCGCGAGCCCGAACACCGCCTGCATGCGGGTGCTCGG
>DASTYL010000015.1:0-9116 GCA_035764975.1 Gemmatimonadaceae bacterium
CCGCACGGTCTCCTCGACCGTCAGCTTCTCGGAGAGCTGCGTGTCCTGGAGCTGGATCCCCAGGCGCCCGCGCAGGTCGTGCGCGTCGTCGGTCCACCGGCGCCCGAGGACCTCGACATCGCCGGAATCCGGAGTCGTGAGCCCTTCGCAGATCTCGATGGTCGTCGTCTTGCCCGCGCCGTTGGGGCCGAGGAGCCCGAAGCACTCCCCGCGTCGAACCTCGAGATCGAGGCCGTCGACGGCGACGGTGCTCCCGTAGCGCTTGTGCAGCCCCCGCACGCTGAGCGCGAGGGTGTCATCGCGGACCTGGGGATGGAGGGCGGTCGGGGCGGACATCCGCCAGAAGATAGCGGGCCGCCCGCCGGGCGGCGGCGCGAAGCGCTACTGGCGGACGACCCTCACGACCACGACCGGCGCCGGCTGTGGATCCCCTTCGCCATGAAGACCCGGATACGGCGAGAGCTCTGCCACCGTGATGCGGTACCCGGCGACGATGATGGCCTTCGGCTCCAGGTTCATTCCGATCACGGACTCGGTCGACGACCCCCCGGACCGCACTGCGAGCCGCACCCTGGCATCGCCAGCCCAGATGCAGATGGCATTGGCGGGGCACCGGTCGTCGCTCACGCGCTCGAGAAAACGAATGGCGAGCCGGCCGCCGTCCGCCACGCGCTCGGCACCGAGGGCAATGTGGAGCGTATCGTCCACGATGCGGGGCGTGTCGTCAGGCGACGGCTGATTGCCGCCATGCTCCACCGGAGCCGACGTTCCGCTGCAGGCCGCGAGCGCCGCGGCTGCGACGGCGATGAGAAAGGTCGAGCGGGCTGATCTGCGCATGCGTATCGTACTCCGGCACCAGGGGGTTGGTGCCATGCCCAACCACGAGGCACCGTCCGGCGTCACCGATCCAACGACAGCGGAGACCATGCGGGCATCCGAAGAGAGCATCTCAAGCGCGCAGCTCGACCAGGCGGTGCAGTCGGGGATCATCACCGCGGCGCAGCGCGCGCAGCTCGAGTCGCTCGCGGCCGGCCACGCGCCGGAGGGGGCCACGGAGGTGCGGTCCCGCGAGCGGGCGCCACTCATCCTCGTCGCATATACGGCAGGCGTTTTGGCGGTGCTGTTCGCATTCGGCTGGTTCCTCATCGAGCGGTGGCGCGTCCTCGGCCCCGAAGGTGTGCTGGCCGTGGTCCTCGTGTACGCCGCGATCTTCGCAGTGACTTCGTGGTGGCTCAACCGCCATCAGTTCCCGCTGGCCGCGGCGTTCGCCGCATTGCTCGCCGTGGGGATGACGCCTGTCGCAACGTGGGCGGTACTGCGGCTCACAGGCTACTGGCAAGGGCCCCCCTTTGCCGACCGTCCGGGTCCGCCGCCCCCCTTCGCGGCGTGGAGCACGATCAGCCGATGGGCGATCATCGAGCTCACGACGGCGCTCGCGGCGCTGGTGACGTATCGGTTCGTGCGCTTCGCCCCGCTGGCACTGCCGGTCGCAGTTGCGGGGTGGCTTGCGCCGCTGCACATCGGGGCGGTGTTCGTCGACCCCCTCATCGCCGACTCGATGTTCGGATGGGGCTCGCTCGTCACCGGCTCGGTGCTCCTCTTCGTCGCCTATTTCATGGAGCGGGGCACGCGACGGGAGCACGAACCCGCGCGAGGCGGGCTCGCCTTCGACGCGGCCGGGTGGGTGTACCGCGTGTTCCTCGTCGCGTTCTTCTTCGGCGTAGTGATCGCATGGCGCGACAGTGCGATCATTCGCCACGGTTTGCTGGTGCTCGCCGCACTTGGCGTCACCCTCGCTCTATCGCTCGGGCGGCGCGAGCTGCTGGCGGCATCGGTCGTCGCGTTCATTTCGTACCTGGGCTATCTCGCGTTCGACCTGTTCGAGCGGGTGCTCAGCTTCCCGGTCGTGCTCGCCACGTTCGGAATCGTACTCATCCTGCTCACGGTCGCGGTCCAGCGGCGGTGGCCGTCGCTTTCCGCGCGGCTGAGCAGTGCGCGCGCGGGTGAGCGGCGGCTGCCGGGCGACTACGCGATCCCCGTGGCGCTGCTGATCACGACGGTGACGCTGTTCGTGCTGGCACCCCCGAAGGCCACCGAACGGCTCTGGCGCGAACATCGGGAACAGTTGAAGGCCATCCGCGAGGACGGGGTCCGACGGCGGCAGGCAGGAGTCGTCCATCCCCGGCGGCGGCAGGCGGAAACCGTCCCTCCCCGCCGGCCGTAAGGGGACGAGCCGCCCGCGGAGCCGCGGGCGGCCGGCCCTCACTTCCCGACGCATGCTGCTTCCCCTCGCCACGGCCGCTGTCCTCGCCATCCAGGTGCAGGTTGGCGTCACCGTCACGGATACCACCGGCGCGAAGGACTCCAGCCGGAGCGTCTGCATCGGCGCCGACTGTCGCGGCAGGCGCGCGCCGGAACGGATTGCGGTGACGCCGCAGCACCTCGCCACTGCCTACCGTGATACGACGGCACGGCGCCTCCTGCTTCGCGCCCGTCTCGCACGGCTCCAGCAGGACTCCGCGATCGTCAGCTACGACGCGATGACGTACCAGCGGATCTCGGCGGGGATGGCCATCGGGCGCTTCGGCCGCGACCGCCTGATCTTCCGCACCGAGAACGCGTCGCGCGTGCGCTGGCACCGCGACGTCGGCGCATACGTCGAGGTGAAGGGATCACGCACCGTGATGCCGGGAATCCCCGACGAGGGGGAGGACGATGCCGAGGAGGACATCCGCGAGGAGGGCGTGGACATGGCGCCCATCCCGTACCTGCCGGGCCAGGAAACGCTCTGGCTCGGGACGGGCATCGCGAAAGTCGAGGTGGACGAGCGGTCGATGGTGCACCCGCTCGCCGCCGGATCGGAGGCGTACTACACCTACGCGGCAGGTGATGCGGCGGGTTTCCGCCTGCCCGATGGGCGCGAGGTGCGGCTGCGGGAATTGAAAGTGCGCCCGCGCACCGTGCGCTGGAATCTCGTGGTCGGCTCGCTGTGGTTCGACGAGCGAAGCGGGCAGCTCGTGCGCGCGGCCTATCGATTCGCGGAGCCGCTCGACGTGTGGGCGGAGGTGCGTCGAAACGACCCGGACGAGGGCGACGACGTGCCGGTTGCGGTCCGCGGCCTGATCTCGCCGATGCACGGGCAGGTCACCGGCGTCGCCGTCGAGTACGGACTGCACCAGGGACGGTTCTGGCTGCCGCGGCTCCAGGCAGCGGAAGGCTCCGCGCGCGCGAGCTTCATGCGCATCCCGTTCAGGATGGAGCAGAGTTTCCGATACACGGCCGTCAATGCGGAGGCGCTCGACACCATGCCGCGGATCGAGCTGCCGCAGTACGTGCTCGAGGAGCGCATGCTCGATTCGCTTCCCGAGGCGGAGCGTGAGCGGTGGCGCGACTCCACGCGTGACGCGCGGCGTGCGGCGAGAAAGGCACGCGCGGATTCGGTCGAACGGAAGCTCATCGCCGACGTCAGTCCCTGCGACACGGGCACGGTCGAGCGGGTCGTCGACATGCGAATGGACGGGCGCGTGCCGGTCGTGGGGTTCATCCCATGCGATCGCGAGGCGCTCGCGCAGTCGCCGGAGCTTCCGAAGTCCATCTACGACGAAGGCGAGGAGCTCTTCGATGCGAGCGCGCGCGAAGCGCTGCTGGCGCAGGCACTCACGCTCGGCGCGCAGCCGGCGTTCGGGCTGCGGCCGCCGGAGCTGCACTACGGGTTGCAGTTCGTGCGGTTCAATCGCGTCGAGGGGTTGTCGGTGGGGGCGAACGCCACGCAGCAGTTCGGCGCCGGATACGTGGCCGATGCCACCCTGCGGCTCGGGCTCGCGGACCTCGAGCCGAACGTCGAGCTCGGATTCGCGCGGACGAACCTGTCGCGCACCATCCGCCTCGGCGGGTACAACCGGCTCGTGTCGGCGAACGACTGGGGGAATCCCCTCAGCTTCGGCAGCTCGCTGTCCGCGCTCATGTGGGGTCGCGACGACGGATTCTACTATCGCGCGAGCGGCATCGACCTGACGGGCACGCGCGAGGTCGGCCCGTCAGTCGATTGGAGGCTGTTCGCCGAGTTGCAGCGCGGGGCGGCGGCCGAGAATACGTTTTCGTTTGCCAGACTGCTCGGTGACCGTCGCTTCCAGCCCAACATCGCCGCCGATCGCGGCCAGTGGGCTGGCGCATCGCTCCGCGCCGTGCGGACGCTCGGGCTCGATCCCCGAGGCTGGCGTCTCTTCGGCGACGCGCGTGTCGAGGGCGCCGCTGGTTCGCTCGACACCGGCGGCGTCGCCAGCTTCGGCCGGCTCGCCACCGACATCACGCTGTCGCGGGCCCTTGGCCCGGCCGCGAGCAACGCTCCGCTCGCCGCGCTGACGATGTCGGCCGGCAGCAGCGTCGGTGACGTGCCGGTGCAGCGCCTCTGGTATCTCGGCGGCCCGCAGACCGTCCGCGGGCAGGCACCGGGGACGGCGGCCGGCAACGCCTACTGGTTCGGCCGCGTCGAGCTGGCACAGAACGTCTGGATCGGTCGCGCATCGCTGTTCGGCGACGCCGGCTGGGCGGGATCGCGCGACGAATTCTCGGGAACGCGCGCGATGAGCGGCGCCGGTGCCGGGTACAGCATCCTCGATGGCCTCGTCCGGTTCGATCTGGCGCGCGGCATCTACCCGTCGGAGCGCTGGCGCGCCGATCTCCATCTCGACGCCCGTTTCTGATCGCGGCGGCATCGCGTGTCGTACAAACCCTCCGCTGGCGCAGCGGGGGGTTTGTTGTATCATGGGGGCCCCGCGAAACCAGAAACGTGTCCGAGGCCTCCCCGGTTCCTCTCGCTCCGCCTCTCGAGATCCTGCGCTGGCATGTGCGCTGGCGGCTGGTCGTCGCGGTCGTGACTGCGGTCGTCATGACCGCGTTCCAGGCCCGGGGATGGTTCGCGGGCGACCCCGTGGCGGTCGTCCTGATCCTCGCCGCGTACCTCTCCGTCGTGGGAGCGGCGGCATCGGCCCCGTCGAAGGCCACGCCTCCCGGCGGCCCCGCCGCGGTCGTGACGGTGCTGGCCGACGTGGTGGCGATCATGGCGCTGGCCGCCGTGACGTCGCATCCGGGACATCACGACTGGGTGCTGCTCGCCGGCTTCTTCGTCGTGCACCTCGCGCAATACTCGTTCGGGTACCGCACCGCGGCGGCGGTGGTCGCGGCCACCGTGATCGGCTTCGGGGCGCTCATCTCGCTTCGCGCGGAGACGCCCCCGCGAGAGCTCGGCGAGGCCGCATTCTCCGTCATGGCATTCCTCGCGGTGACGGCGACGTTCATGGCGCAATACGCCAGCCGGCGGAGGCGCCTGCGCAGGATCATCGCGCTGTTCCAGCACGCCGAGCAGGGCGACTTCTCGGACGCGTACGACGTCGCGGCCGACCGGCACGCCGACGCCGTGACCGCGGTGGGTGGCGCGTACAACCAGGTCCGGCAGCGGCTGGAGCAGCTCGTGCTCACCGATCCGCTCACCGGCTGCCTGAACCGTCGCGGCTTCGAGCAGGCGATCGAGCGTGAGCTCGGCCGGGCCTCCCGGTCGGGGGGCCACGTGGCACTGCTTGCGCTCGACATCGACTACTTCAAGCAGATCAACGACAGCTACGGCCACCTGGCGGGCGACGACGTGCTGCGCCAGCTCGGCGGAATGCTGTTCGCGCTGGTGCGTGCGGGCGACCTCGTCGCCCGCAGTGGCGGCGACGAGTTCTTCATCCTCTGTCCCGATGCGACGCCCGAAGGCGCCGCGCAGCTCGCCACCCGCCTGTGCGACAAGGTGCGCACGCACGACTTCGACGGGCAGGGGACGCCGATCGAGCTCACGGTGAGCGTCGGCATCGCGTCGGTGGACCTCCCGGAGGACGGGGACATGGCGAGGCAGCTGCAGCGTCGCGCGGATCGCGCCCTCTACGAGGCCAAGCGCGCCGGCAGGAATCGCGCGTACAGCTGGACGAGCGGTAGCGCCGAGCCGCGCATGAGCCCACAATCCTGAGATGGCCCCCCGCCCGCTCACCCGGCTGCGCAAGCTCTGTCTGGGACTCCCCGAGGCTCACGAAGTCGAGGCGTGGGGCGAGCCGACCTTTCGCGTGCGCAACAAGATGTTCGCGACGTTCGCGTCCGCGGACACGCATCACGGCAATGGCCGGGCGGCGGTGTGGCTCAAGGCGGGGAAGGGGAACCAGGCCGCGATGATCGCGGACGCGCCCGATCGCTATTTCGTGCCGCCCTACGTGGGCCCGAGCGGATGGGTCGGTGTCCACCTCGATGCCGATACGGACTGGGCGGAGGTTGCCGAGCTGGTGAAGGACGCCTGGCGGCTGACCGCGCCGAGGAAGCTGCTCGCACTGCTGCCGTAGGGGTCCGTACGCAATCCTTACCGGGAAATTCCAACCTTCCCCGGCAGCGGAGGTGTCGAACGGACGTAGCCACCCTGGCGGGCCCGTGACCGACCTTCTCCGCACACACCTGCAGGACACGCTCGGCGAGGCATACGCGCTCGAGCGCGAGCTGGGCGGCGGCGGGATGTCGCGTGTGTTCGTCGCGGTCGAAGCAGCGCTGGGGCGCCGCGTGGTGGTGAAGGTCCTTCCGCCCGAGCTGGCGGCCGACGTCAGCTGCGATCGGTTCCGCCGCGAGATCCAGCTCGCCGCGCAGCTGCAGCATCCCCACATCGTGCCGGTGCTGGCGGCCGGTGAGACGCATGGCCTGCCGTTCTTCACGATGCCCTACGTCGAGGGCGCGTCGCTGCGCGCGACACTCACGCGCAGCGGAGAGCTGCCCGTCGCCCAGGCGGTCCGCATCCTCCGCGAAGTGGCATCCGCGCTTGCCCATGCGCACGATCGCGGCGTCGTGCATCGCGACATCAAGCCGGACAACGTCCTGCTCGCGGGCGGTTCGGCGATGGTCACCGACTTCGGCGTGGCCAGGGCATTGAGCGCGGCGCAGGCGCCGCACGCCGTCGGCGACGCAGGCGTGCTCACGTCGCACGGGATCGCGCTCGGGACGCCGGCATACATGGCGCCCGAGCAGGCCGCCGCAGACCCGGCGATGGACCATCGCGTCGATCTCTACGCGTTCGGTGTGATGGCGTACGAGCTCCTCACCGGGCTGCCGCCGTTCACCAACCGGCCCCCGCAGGCGCTGCTCGCCGCGCACGTCACCGAGCTCCCGGAGCCGGTCACGCGCCGGCGGGCCTCGATTCCCGCGCCGCTGGCCGCCCTCGTCATGCGCTGCCTGGAGAAGCGGGCGGCGGACCGCCCGCAGAGCGCCGCGGAGCTCGTGCACCTTCTCGATGCAGTGGCCACGCCGAGTGGCGGGCTCACTCCGGCGGGCGGGGCGCTGTCGTTCCGGATCTCACGGTGGACGCGCGCCATCGCCAGCGGCGCTGCCGCCGGGACGATCCTGATCGCCGCCGCGGTCGCCGTGTATCGCAGCGCCGGCACGGCGGGCGCGGAGCTGTCCGCGCAGCGCGTCCACGTCGCCCCCTTCGTCAATCGCACGGCCTCGCCGGACTTCGCCGAGGTCGGCCCGATGGCAGCCGACATCGTGACCCGCGGGCTGGCGGAGACGGGGCTCGTCGAGGTCGTGCAGGATTCGACGACGGCGGGCACGCTCGTGCGCGGGACCATCTATCGCAGCGGTGACACACTGCGGCTCATCGCGCAGGTGACCGACGCGGCGACGGGGCGCGTGCTGCGCAGCATCGGCCCGGTGACCGCAATGCGCGGCGACCCGATCACCGGCCTCGAGACGCTGGGAGACCGCGTTACGGGCGGCGTTGCGGCGCTGGTCGACCCCGGGCTTCGCGACGTCGCCGCGGTGACGAGTGCGCCCCCGAGCTTCGAGGCGTACCGCGCGGTGCGCGAGGGGCGGGAGGCGGAGTCCGAGCGGGATCACGTCGGGGCGATCACGAGCTACCTCCGGGCCGCGGCGGAGAGCGAGACGTACCGGTTTCCGCTCGTCGCGGCGGCCGCGGCGTATGCGCGCGTCGGTGACTGCACCGCTGCCGATTCGATCGGGGAGCGACTGCTTGCGCGCCGCGATCGCATGACACCCTGGGAGGCGTACTCCGTGGACGAGACGCTCGCGGAATGCCGCGGCGATCACGACGCGGCGTCACGCGCGGCGACGCGCAGGGCTGCGATCGTCCCCGACTCGCCGATCGCGCTGGCCGCCCGCCGCGGCCATGGTCCGCCCGACCGGTTCGCCGGCGGCTGACCTTGCGGTGGTACGTGATTCGCTCCTGCGCCGCACCCTGAATCACGCAGGAGTCCGATGTCATTCGCCGCCGATGCATTCTCACGAACGCGCGCACGCGCGCACGTCCGTGTTCGATTCGCCGAGCTACTTGATCGGTCCCTCGCCGCTCTCGGCGCCGCACTCGGCGCCGCGCTGATGCTGGCCGCATGCGCCCCCGCAGGGACGGCGGCCGGCAGCGCCGCGCCCGCGCGTGCGACGTCGCTGCCCCCGGGCGGGTACGCCACGATCGAACGCGATGCCCTCGCGGAGCTGAATGCGGCGCGGACGGATCCCGGCGGGTATGCGCGCCGGCTCGAGCAGCAGCTGCCCTACTATCAGGGCAACGTCCTCCGGCGGCCGGGTGACGCGATGGGGATCGCGACCCGCGAAGGTCCGGCGGCCGTGCGCGAAGCCGCGACCGCCCTCCGGGCCACGCCGCGGCTGGCCGCCGTCACCCGGTCGGCCGGTATGTCGTCCGGCGCGGCGGATCTCGTGGCGGATCATGGGCCCCGGGGGGTGATGGGGCACATGGGCAGCGACGGCAGCACCATGGGCGACCGCGTCAACCGCTACGGCCGCTGGCACGGCCGGATCACCGAGAGCATCTCCTTCGGCCCGGCGACGGGGGCCGATGTGATCATGGGGCTGCTGGTCGACGACGGGGTCCGCGATCGGGGGCATCGGAAGAACCTCCTCGACCCGGGCATCGGCGTGGCGGGGATCGCCTGCGGACGTCACGTCACCTATGCGGTGATGTGCGTGATCGACCTGGCGGCGGGGTACGAGGAGCGCTGAGGTAGCAGCCGGAGCCGTCCGGCGCTATTTTGGGGTGTTCCCCAACGAGAGATCTGGATGGCGAAGCAGGAAGC
>DASTYL010000016.1:0-11535 GCA_035764975.1 Gemmatimonadaceae bacterium
CCTGTCGTCGAACGTCATGTTCCGGGGCGGGGACCTCTTCCGGGCCGGGATCGCGGTCGCCCCCGTGACCGACTGGCGCTACTACGACACGATCTACACCGAGCGCTTCATGGGGACGCCGCAGGACAACCCCGACGGCTACGTCGCGGGCTCCCCGGTCACGCACGTCGGCGGGCTCACCGGACGGTTCCTGCTCGTCCACGGCACCGGCGACGACAACGTGCACGCGCAGAACTCGCTCGTCCTTGCCGACCGCCTGGCGCGCGCCGACAAGGTGTTCCAGATGCTGCTCTATCCCAACCGCACGCACGCGATCAGTGAAGGCGGCATCACGCCGCAGCTCTATGAATCGCTGACGCGCTTCATCCTGGACAACCTGTGACCCCTCGCCAGTCGATGCCCTTCCGTACCCGACGTCGCCACGCCCGGCTCCTGCTGACCGCGGTCGCGACGGCGGCCGTCCTCACCGCCTGCGCGTCGTCCGGGCAGCGCTCCGTGGCCGCCGCCGGCGGCGCCTACCGGCCGGGCGCCGGGACGAAGCCGGTCACGCGGGCCGAGCGGTCCAACTTCACCGAGACGTCGAGTCCCGAGGACGTGCGCGCGTTTCTCGACTCGCTCGCGACGACGTCCGAGCACGTCGCCGTCGGGACACTCGGGACGTCGGCGGACGGCCGGCCCATTCCGTACATCGTCGCGTCACGCCCGCGTGTGAGCACCCCGGGGGAAGCCCGGGTACTCGACCGCCCCATCGTCTTCGTGCAGGGCGGCATCCACGGCGGGGAGGTCGAAGGGAAGGACGCGCTCCTCGCGCTCGTCCGCGACCTCGCGCTGGAGTCCCGCCGCAACCTGCTCGATTCGGTCGTGCTCATCGCGGTGCCGATGTACAATCCCGATGGCGCTTCCCGGCTCGGCCCGCAGGAGCGGAACCGCTCCGAGCAGAACGGCCCCGCCCTCGTCGGCGAGCGGGCGAACGGCGACTCGGTCGACCTGAACCGCGACTACGTGAAGGCCGAGGGGGCGGAGACGCGGGCGGCGCTCCACTTCTTCAACACGTGGCACCCGGACGTCGTCGTCGACCTCCACACGACGAACGGGAGCTATCACGGCTACCGCCTCACCTACGCGCCCCCGCTCAACCCGGCTTCGCTCATCGTGGGCCCGTTCGTCCGGGACACCGTGCTTCCCGCGCTGCGTGAGCGCCTGCACGGCTACCACCGGATCGAGACCTTCCCGTACGGCAACTTCGTGTCGCAGGACTCGGTGGCGCGCGGGTGGTTCACCTACGATCATCGGCCGCGCTACGGCGTGAACTACATGGGCCTGCGCGGCCGGCCCGCCATCCTCTTCGAGGGATACTCGCACGACCCGTACATCCGGCGGGTCGGGTCGGCGTACACCTTCGTGTATGAGCTGCTCGAGCTCATCGCGGACAACGCCGGCGACTTCCTCGACATCTCCCGCGAGGCGGACCGGCGGGTGACCGGATGGGGCACCCAGCCTGCGAGCGCCCCGCAGATCCCGATCCGCGCCGAGCTCCGCACGCCGTCGGGCCGCCAGTCGATGCTCGTCGAGACGCTGGAGCGTACCGGCGACTCGGTGCGCACCGAGGCCGGGCTGCCACCGGGGGTCCGCCGCGGCGCCGTGCGGCGTGAGACGGTGCCGATCTACGACCGCTTCACCCCCACGCTCTACCGGTTCATGCCGTACGGCTACGCCATCCCGCTGGAGTACACCGGGGCCATCGACGTGCTGCGCCGGCATGGCTTCATCATCGAGCGCCTTCCGCAGGCGCTTCCCACGCGCGTGGAGCGATTCACCGTCGATTCCGTCGTGCGCGCGGAGCGCCCGTTCCAGAGGCACCGCACGGTGCGGCTCGAGGGGACGTGGGCGGCGGTCGACGACACGCTCCCCGCCGGCACGGTCCTCGTCCGCAGCGGCCAGCCGCTGGCGATCCTCGCGATGTACCTCCTCGAAGCCCAGTCCGACGACGGCCTCGCGACCTGGAACTTCTTCGACCAGGGCCTTCGCGAGGGCGGTAGCTTTCCTGTCGTCCGGCTCACGCAGCCGGTCACCATTCCATTGACGGTCCTCGACCGCTGAGCACCGCGGTCCGGCCTATTCCTACTTTCTTCGTGGTACCCTGATGCTTCGCAACGCCCTCCTCTACCTGTCCAACCAGCCGCAGGTCTTCCGCTTCGTGCGAAACAACGGCCTCGCGAAGGGGTTCGCTCGTCGCTTCGTCGCGGGCGAGACGCTGACCGAGGCGCTCGACGCGGTGCGCGAGCTCAACGCCAAGGGCATCACCGCCACGCTGGACCTGCTCGGCGAGAGCGTCACCAACGAGCGGGAGGCGCGCGCCGCGCGGGATGAGTATCTCACGATGCTCGACCGGATCCAGGAGCAGCGGCTCGATTCCAACGTCAGCCTGAAGCTCACGGCGATGGGCCTCGACATCTCCGAAGAGCTCTGCGCGTCCATCATGCACGACGTGCTGGGGCGGGCGCAGACGTACAACACGTTCGTCCGGCTCGACATGGAGTCGAGCGAGTACACCGACCGGACGCTGCGGCTGTTCGAGGAGCGGCTCTATCCGCCGTACAAGGAGAACGTCGGCATCGTCCTCCAGTCGTACCTCTACCGGACGATGGCGGACGTCGAGCGGGCCAACGCGCTCGGGGCCCGGGTGCGCCTCTGCAAGGGCGCGTACAAGGAGCCGGCGAGCGTCGCCTTCCAGGACAAGGCCGACGTGGATGCGAACTACGTGAAGTGCATGCACGCGCTCATGCGCAACGGCAACTACCCGGGCCTCGCCACGCACGACCCCCGCATGATCGACGAGGCCAAGCGCTTCGCCGCCGCCGAGGGGATCGGCAAGGACCGCTTCGAGTTCCAGATGCTGTACGGCATCCGCCGCGACCTGCAGGAGCAGCTCGTCGCCGAGGGGTACCGGATGCGCGTGTACATCCCGTACGGCACACAGTGGTATCCGTACCTGATGCGGCGGCTCGCCGAGCGTCCCGCCAACGTCGCGTTCATCACCGGCAACATCGTTCGCGAAGCCACGCGGCGTCGGAAGTAGCAGGATGTCGCCTGGGGGTGCACAGCACCGGCAGCCCGACCACAGTCGGGGAGACGCGAACACCCTCGGCGGCTACGCCGCGGTGCACGATCGCCCCGCGGCGTTCGAGGGCGTGGACGGCTTCTCGTACAGCGCCGAGATCCTCGCGGACGAGACGGGACCGCCGGAGGCGCCGGCGTGGGGCGCATACCTGTTCTTCGTGCAGTGGGCGCGGGTCGGCTCCTCGTCGCCGATGGGCCACCTCGAGTCGGACTACCTCGCGCACGCGGCCACCGAGCACGAGGCCATCGCGGCGCTCGGGGCGTGGCGGCTGAGTGAAGTCACGCGCGTGCTGAACGAGCTGATCGTCGCGCGCGAGGGCGGGGCGCCGCGGCGCCGCTGGTGGGACGCGATGAAGGAGGACGGCGGCGATGATCTCCCCGGGGCCGGCTCCGATGTCCGATAGCCCGCTCGGCACGATCCTCGGCGGGACCGGCGGGGTGTGGCGCGTCAGGACCGACGCGGGCATGGAGCTGGACGCGTCGCTCCGGGGCCGGCTGAAGAAGTCGGATTACGGCCGGCGCGAGGGCGGCGCCATCCGCCGCGACACGGTGGATGCTGCCGGAAAGGGGATGAAGCTCGCCGTGGGGGACCGCGTGCGCGTGGAGCAGGACGAGCGCGGCGAGGTGTGGGCGATCACGGAGATCCTGCCCCGCCGGTCGAGGCTGGCCCGCCGCGCGCCCGGGGGCGGGCACGGCGAGCGCGTGCTGGCCGCGAACGTGGACCAGGTCGTCGTGGTCTTCGCGGCCGCCCGGCCGGATCCGCACCCGCGCATGCTCGACCGCTTCCTCGTCATCGCGGAAGCCAACGACCTCGCCGCGCGCATCGTGATCAACAAGGTGGACCTCACCGGCGAGGCCGACGCGCAGGCGCGGTTCGCGGCCTACGAACGCATGGGGTACCCCGTGCACTACACGAGCGCGAAGCAGCAGCTCGGACTCGGCGCGCTCCGCGATTCGCTCGCCGGCCGCGTGTCGGTGCTCACGGGCCCGTCCGGGGTGGGGAAGTCGTCGCTGATGAACGCGCTGTTCCCGGGGCTGGATCTTCGCGTCGGGGAGATCAGCGAGTCCGTCAACAAGGGCCGGCACACGACGGTGGGCAGCCACGCGCACCCGCTGCCGGCGGAAGGCGGCGGATTTCTCATCGACACGCCGGGCCTGCGCGAGGTGGGGCTCTGGAGCCTCCCGATCGAGCGCCTCGACCGGTGCTTCCCGGAGTTCCGCGAGTTCCTCGAGCAGTGCCGCTTCGCCGATTGCGCGCACGTCTCGGAGCCGGAGTGCGCGATTCGCAAGGCGCTCGAGGACGGGCGCATCAGCGCAGAGCGCTACGACAGCTACCTGCGGCTCCGCGAGGAGCTCGAGTCGGCGCCACCAAGCTGGTGACGGCTGAAGGAGGCCCCGGCGGCGCGAAGCTGGCGCCGTGCCGCGCCGTGGCTGGCGCTAAACGAGTGACGCATGGCGCAGAACTCGCATCCCGATCTGCGCATGACCGACACTCAGCGTTTCGAGGATCTGCTCGAGGAGTTCCGGCGCGTCGGCGTCGACCCTGATACCTTCAGCGCGACCATCGCGGTGACGCCGGCAGAGGCCCTGCGGATCCTGCGCGCCCTGCCCGACGGCGCCGGCCCCGCGGCCTTCCTGCAGCAGGTGCGCGCCGCGCGCGCGCAACCGGCGTCGCCGCCCGAAGCCCGAGACGAACCCCGTCCCTCCTGGTGAAGCTCCGCGTCTTTCAGGAAACGAACATGCGCACGGAGTGCGACGCCTGCGGCGTGCACTTCGACCTCGTGAAGGGCGGCGTCTGCGAGCGCTGTCGTCGCGTCCTCTGCGCGAGCCACCTGCACGGCTCCTTCTTCCGCCGCCTCCAGGTCGACCTTGGCGCGCCAGCCCTGTGCGTGGACTGCCGCGCCGGGCGCGTCACGACCGACGATCAGTCGTGAACTCGAAGGTGAGCGTCATGCGCTGACGGACCGGGCGCCCGTCCTTCCTCGCCGGGAAGAACCGCGAGTACCGGATCGCCCGCGTCACCGCATCGCCGAAGGCGGCGCTGCTGGTCTTCACGATCCTCACCGAGCCCTCCAGCGGCCGGCCGGTCGTATCCACGACGAAGCTCGCCTCCACCGTACCGGCGACCTCGAAGGCGCGCAGGGAGTCCGGATAGAACGGCGCAACGAACGCCGACGAATCGACGGCTGCGGGCACGTCCACGTCCGCGGCCTCGAAGACCACCAGCGGCGGCCCCTCGCGCGCAGGCTCCGGATCCGGCTCGTCGACGTCCCACTCGTCCAGCCCCACGCGGGTCCAGATCACGATCGCGCCGCCGCAGCCTTCGCGGCCGAACGGCGTGCGGAACTCCGCCGGGATCGTGGACGGCCCCGGGTACACCTCGACGCCGGCGATGGACGAGGACTCGATGACGTCGAGATCGTACTCTCCGGCCGGCGTGGACATCCCATCCAGCCACACCATCGGCGCGCACCGCTGGCCGCGCAGCCTCACGTGATTGCGGATGGTCCCGCCGCCACGATAGACCTGCACCCCGGGAACGCGGGCGCGCAGCGCGTCGGTCACGGGGCGGCCCTCGAAGGGCGCGAGGTCGTCGCGGGTGAGGAAGGTGCCCGACCCGCGGTGCCGGCGCAGGTAGAAGTCGCGCAGTCGCCGGGTGGTTCCCCCGGCCGCGCGAACGACGACCGGCGCCAGCTCGTACGGCGAGGCGAAGATCGTGAGCTCCACCGCCGTCGTCTCGCTGGCCCGCACGTCCACGTGCCAGGTCCCCGCCCGATAGCCCAGCCGGCGCGCGCTCACCGCCGCCGAACCGGCACAGACGCCGGCGATCCGGAAGCGTCCTTCGCTGTCGCTCAGCACCGGCGCGATCCCCTCGACCGTCAGCTCCGCGCGCGGAACGGGGACGCCGAGCTCGGTTCGCACGACGCCGGCGACGATGCCGCGCTGGACGCAGCTCGCCTGGGCGAGGGTGGGCGAAGCGGTGACGTGCAGCAGCGCGCCCGCGAGCAGCGCCTGGACCGGCCATGCGAACGTGCGCATCGGTGCCCCCGTGACTGGGACGGCGAGCTGGGAGACTGCCTACAACCTACGTCTTCCTGCGGGATCCGCTGGAGAGCGTGATGATCGCCACGCTGAGCAGGATCACCCCGGCCGCGGCGATCGTGCGAACGGTGATGGCTTCCCCCGCCAGCGCCCAGCCGAGCAGCACGGCCACGACCGGATTGACGTACGCGTACGTCGAGACGCGCGCGGGGGTGCTCACCTGCAGGATGTAGGTATACGCCGTGAATCCGATCAATGATCCGAACACGATCAGATACGCGACGCTGAGCAGCGCCCGGGGCGACGCCGCGGCAAGGTCGAGCCGGCCGAATTCACCGACCGCGCCGCCGAGCAGCGCCAGCCCGATGCCGCCGGCGAGCATCTGGGTCGCGTTGGACATGAGCGCCGATCTCGGCATCGGGACGTGGCGCATGAAGATCGAGCCGGCCGCCCAGCTCACCGAGCCCAGGCACAGCACGATGGTGCCGACGGCGTCCACGCCGCCGGTGGCGTCGGTCGGATCGAGCAGCAGGGCGATGCCGGCAAGACCGAGCGCCAGCCCGACGAACACCCCCGACCGCGGTCGCGAGCCGCCGGGCCGCGCCCACTCGAGGAGCACCATCCAGAGGGGCAGGGTCGCCACGATGAGGGCGGCGATGCCCGAGGGAACGAACTGCTCCGCCCAGACGACCGCCCCGTTGCCGCCGAGGAGCAGCAGCAGGCCGCCGATGGTGGCGCCGCGTCGCTCCCGCGCCGCGGGGAGCGGGTCCCCCTGGAGCCGTGCCCACAGGAGGAGAATGCCGCCGGCGACGAGAAACCGGACGCCTGCCGTGATGAACGGCGGCAGCTCGGCGACGGCGAACCGGATGGCGAGGTAGGTGGACCCCCAGACGAGGTAGACCGCGGCGAACGCGGCGATCACGAGCGCGCGCGAGTGTCCGGGAGTGGCAGGGGCAGGGTCGGGCGAGGTGGAACGGGAGGGCATGGGCGCAGGCTAACCTGGGCGGCAAGGGTCGGGATGGGCGCCCCGCATGTGGCGAACCCCGAAACCCCGGGGTTCAGCGGCCCGTACGCAGGGTCAAACCCTTTCCAGCCGCGCGGTGTCCAATCGATTCGACGGCGCGGACGGGCCCCGGGCCCGTCGGATCTCACGGACGGTCATGACGAGGATGGTGCGTTCATGCTGACGATCGCGAAGGTGTCCATGCTGGTGCTCGGCGCGGTCCTCGTGGCCGCGAGCCCGTCACAGGCGGCGACCGTGCAGCCGATGCTCCGCGCGCCCATGGCGATCATCGAGGGCGGCACCGTCTCCACGCTCCCCAAGAGCGTGAAGTCGCGCGGCGGCAGGATCGTCGTGCTCCGTGGCCGCGCCGACCGGGCGCAGAAGCCGAAGGCGAGCGTGACGCTTCGCTCGACGACCGCCCGCGCCAAGGATCAGCCGCGGGACGCCGCGCGCACCTGTGCCTGTACGTCCGGCTCCCGCGCGCCCAGGGGCGTGGCGAGCAGCAGCCTGTAGCCCGCGAGGGCCACCGGCCGCCGCGCGCGCCTCACACCTCGAGGGGCATGCCGATGGCATGGCGCACCGGCTGGTGCTCCGTGCCGTTGAGGATCAGGATCGACTCGAGTGCCACGTCCGGCGCGAGCGTCGCGGACACCGAGCAGTACTTCTCGAAGGCGAGCGCGATGGCCCGCTCGGCATGCACCGGCTCGATGGCGCCCCCGTCGATGATGAAGCGCGCGACGATGTGCGTGTAGCGGCGCGGCGGCGTCTCGCGCCGGGTGCCCTGCACGTCGATGCTGAACCGCTCCGGCGGCGTGCGGCGCTTGCCGAGGATGTCGACGACGTCGACGCCCGAGCACGCCGCGAGTGCGCTCAGCAGCGCATCCATCGGGCTCTGGCCGGTCTCCGCGGAGCCGTCGAGCCGCGCCACCGGACCTCCGGGGCGTCCGGTATCGAAGCGGTGATCGCCCTTCCAGTCGGCCTTGATGTGCATGCTCATCTCTCGATCGGGGCGCGGACGGCGTTGCCCCATTCCGTCCAGCTGCCGTCATAGTTGCGGACCTTCTCGTAGCCCAGCAGGTACTTCAGCACGAACCAGGAGTGCGACGAGCGCTCGCCGATGCGGCAGTACGCGATCACGTCGTCGGCGGAGCGCAGCCCCGCCTCGCGCTCGTAGATCGCGCGCAGCTCCTCCGCCGACCTGAACGTGCCGTCGGCGTTCGCGGCACGCGCCCAGGGGACGCTCTTCGCGCCGGGGATGTGGCCGCCCCGCATTGCCCCTTCCTGCGGATAGTCCGGCATGTGCAGCTTCGCACCGGAGAACTCGTCCGGCGACCGCACGTCGATGAGCCGCCCGTTCGCCTGCACGTGGCGCCGGACGTCATCCATGAAGGCGCGCACCGGCGCATCCGACCGCTCGGGCGCGGTGTACTGCGTCCGCGCAAAGCGCGGGACCTCCTCCACCATCGGGCGGCCTTCCGCCTCCCACTTCACGCGCCCGCCATCGAGCAGCTTCGCGTTGGTGAAGCCGAAGAGCTGGAACACCCAGAAGGCGTACGCCGCCCACCAGTTGTTCTTGTCGCCGTAGAAGATCACCGTCGTGCCGTCGTCGATCCCCTTGGCGCGGAGCAGCTCCTGGAACTGCTCGCGCGAGACGTAGTCGCGAACGAGCGGATCGTTGAGGTCGGCGTGCCAGTCGATCTTCTGCGCGCCCGGGATGTGCCCCATGTCGTACAGGAGGACGTCCTCATCGCTCTCGATGATGCGGATCGTCGGATCCTCGAGGCGGGCGGCGAGCCACTCCGTGGAGACGAGTGCCTCCGGGTGCGCGTAGCCTTTGGCCGTGATGGCGGGGTCGGCGGCGGGGGGTGTGGGCATGAACGGAAATGTAAGGCGTCCGCCGTCAGCCGCCCGGCGCCGGCGGCGGGTCCGCGGTTAAGATGTCCCCATGGGTCAGTACAGGTACCACATCTTCGTCTGCAACCACGGCAAGACCTGCTCGCGCGCCGGCGGGGATGACGTGTACGCGGAGCTGAAGCAGGCCGTCAAGGATGCCGGGCTGAAGGGGATCTGCCGGGTCAACCAGGCCGGGTGCATGAATCAGTGCGCGCATGGCCCGATGGTGGTGGTCTACCCGCAGGACGTCTGGTACGCGCGCGTCGCCCCGCGCGACGCGCGGCGGATCGTGACCGAGCACCTCCTCGGCGGGCGGCCGGTGGAGGCGCTCCGTCATCGCGCACCGCCGGGAGACAACAAGAAGTGACCCGCCTCCCCGTGGCGGCGCGACTGGCGGGGCTGATGGAGCCCTATCGCCATCACGTCCTGGTCTGCACCGGCCGGTATTGCGCGCCCGGGCAGGGCGGCCGTGCGCTGTACGAGCTGCTTCCGCGCCTGCTGCAGCGGGAAGGGCTTCTGTTCGGCCCGGGCCGCGTGAAGCGCGGGGAGACGCCGTGCCTCGGGGTCTGCACGGGCGGTCCCATCATCGTCGTCTATCCCGAAGGCATCTGGTACGCCGGCGTCACGCCGGCGCTGCTCGAGCGCATCGTCGTCGAGCACCTGCGTGACGGCCGGGTCGTCGAGGAGGCGGTGTTCCACCGGGGGGAGCGCTAGCCGGCGCTCCCCTCGGCGAGCACCCGCGACTTCGTTGCGCGGCCTCAGCGCGCGCTGAGTGTCAGCGCCTCCAGCGCCTCCACGCGCTCCGCCGTCGGCGGATGGGTGGAGAACAGCTTCGAGAGCCCGCTGCCGGTGGCCGCCAGCGGATTCACCTGGGCGAGCGGCGCCGCGGCCGGCGCCACGTGCATCGGGATCCGGTGGGCGGCCGCGTCGAGCTTCTGCAGCGCCGACGCGAGCGCCAGCGGACGGCCGCAGATCTCGGCGCCCACCGCATCCGCCTTGAACTCGCGCTGCCGGCTGATCGCCATCTGCACCAGCGACGCCGCGATCGGCGCCAGGAGCATCATCGCCAGCCCGACGAACGGGTTGGAATCCTCGTCGTCCCGGCCGCCGAAGAAGAACGCGAAGTTCGCGAGGTTCGCGATCGCGCCCGCCATCGTGGCCGTGAACGTCTGCAGCAGCATGTCGCGGTTCCTGATGTGCGCGAGCTCGTGCGCGATGACGCCTTCCAGCTCCTCACGGTTCAGGACACGCAGGATCCCCTCGGTCACGCAGACGACGGCGTGCTCGGGATTGCGGCCGGTCGCGAACGCGTTCGGCTGCGCGTGCGGCGCGATCGCGACCGTCGGCATGGGCAGTCCCGCCCGCTGCCGAAGCCGATCCACCATCGCGTACAGCTCGGGGGCGTCCGACGGCGTCACTGTGCGGGCGCGGTACATCCGCAGCACCATGGTCGACGACGTCCAGTACATGACGACGTTCATGACGCCCGCCAGGAGCAGCGCGATGATCATCCCGCTCTGGGCTCCGAGCATCGCCCCGATCGCCCCGAACAGGGCGGTCATGGCGGCCATCAACGCGAAAACCCTGATGTTGTTCATGCGCGAACGTTCCTCCAGTGAGGCCGGGCCGCCCGTGAGCGGAACCGGCCGTCGAACGCGGATGCGCGACAGGCGAGCCCCTCGCGTCCGATGCAGCCCCGGGACCACCGTTGGTGATACCCCGGAGCGCGCCGGCTGTCGCGAAGGTCTCGCCTGTCGAAATCCTGCAGACCGACCGGACCGTGCGGAGCGAAGCTCCGCAGTGCTGACGATCCGGCCGCACGGCGTCGGCCGCGTGGCTACTCCCCTTACCGCACGAAATTTAGCGGCGCGCAGGGGGGAATCGTAGGGCTTCGGGGGAAGGGCCAGGCGCGGCTGAACCGCCCCACGCCGCACGCGTTATCTTCCACCCCGATGCCCACACCCCCCGACCGCCGCCGAATGCTCGACTCGGCCCGCCGATTCCTCACGCAGCCGGCGGCCGAGCCCGACGATCCCGTCGACGACGTCCCCCGCCTCACCCTGCGCGCCCTGGAGAAAGTCCGCATGAGCCGCTCTCGCGATCGCATCCTCAACAACCTCGACGAGATGTACCGCGAAGCGTTCGAGCGCGCGAAGGCGTCGGGGGAGGAGACGCAGATGGCGACCCTCGACTTCGCCTATCGCCGCGAGCAGCTGTACTTCGAGATCCTGCTCGACATCCGCGACGCCGTCGAGCGCAAGTGAACAGGGCGCCGCGGCGAGGGGGCGCATCGGCGGCTTCGCCGCCTTGCGAGACGGCTGCTCGCGGCTTCGCCGCTCGCTGAGGGGGCGCATCGGCGGCTTCGCCGCCTCGCGCGGGGGAACGTCAAACGACATCCTCTGATCACCTGCCTCGCCGCAGGCGCCCCCTCGCCGCAGGCGCCCCCGCGCCGCAGGCGCCCCCGCGCCGCAGGCGCC
>DASTYL010000017.1:0-21861 GCA_035764975.1 Gemmatimonadaceae bacterium
GCCTCTACGACCTCCGCGCCCGGGTGCCTGGAGCGGCGACCGACGCGATCGTCCGGACCGGTGTCGCGCTCGAAACCGGGCGGGTCTACACCGTCGCCGCCCGCGGGGACATGACGGTCACCTCAGCGACGTCGGCGACGCGACCGATCCTGGAGGCCTACCGGAATCGCTGATCGTTCGAGCGTCACGAGGATGACGGGCCCCGGCGGATCGCCGGGGCCCGTTCTTCTTCGGCGAGGAGCCAGGTGCGGTTCGGGCTGCGAGCCGCGAGTCACAGCTGACCGCGACCGCCCGGTAAGGGCTGACCGCCGCCGGCCTACGCCCCCTCGACCTCCAACCCGCCGCCCCCCAACGGGTTGACACCCGTGCCACAGGCGCCTAGGTTCCGCAGTCTCTCCCGCCCCTGCAGTAGGGGGCGGTGTCTGTCTGTGCTGACCACTGCTCATGCCAACGATCAATCAGCTCGTCCGGCGCAGCCGCCAGGATGTCGCCAAGAAGGAGAAGTCGCCGGCGCTGAAGGGAAGCCCCTTCCGCCGCGGCGTCTGCACCCGTGTCTACACGACCACGCCGAAGAAGCCGAACTCCGCGCTGCGGAAGGTCGCGAAGGTGCGCCTGGTCAACGGGTTCGAAATCATCGCGTACATCCCGGGCGAGGGCCACAACCTCCAGGAGCACTCGATCGTGCTCGTGCGCGGTGGCCGTGTGAAGGACCTGCCTGGCGTGCGCTACCACATCGTGCGTGGCAGCCTCGACGCCTCGGGCGTCAACGGACGCAACCAGAGCCGCTCCAAGTACGGCACCAAGCGCCCCAAGCCGGGCCAGGCCGCCGCGAAGGGAGGTAAGAAGTGAGCCGCCGCAAGTCCGCCGTCAAGCGCCCCGTCCTCGCGGACGCCCGCTACGACAGCCAGACCGTCTCGAAGTTCATCAACGTGCTGATGTTCGCCGGGAAGAAGGCGACCGCCGAGCGCATCTTCTACGATGCGATGGACCTGGTCGAGGCCCGGACGAGCCAGCCCGGCGTGAACATCTTCAAGCAGGCGCTCGCCAACCTGAAGCCGGCCGTCGAGGTCAAGAGCCGCCGCGTCGGCGGTGCGACCTACCAGGTGCCGGTCGAGGTCCGTCCGGACCGCCGGACCGCCCTCGCGATGCGCTGGCTGATCAGCTACTCCCGCGACCGGAACGAGAAGTCGATGGCGGAGAAGCTCGCCGCCGAGGTGATTCTCGCGTCCAAGGGCGAAGGGAACGCGATCAAGAAGAAGGAAGACACGCACCGGATGGCCGACGCGAACAAGGCGTTCGCGCACTACCGCTGGTAGGCGTCCTCCCCGACGACGAAGGCCCCGCCGCAAGCGGGGCCTTTTTCGTCGGGGGCGCCCCCTCGCCGCAGGCCCCGCATCGGGCCCGTTGACACTCGCGCAAGTGTCAGTAGATTCAGGGGGCTACGGGATTTCGGGGCAGGTTTCCGAGCTCGTGCATGGCTCGCGGCGGGATGGCGAGCCGGTCGGCGCACTGCGAGCCGACACTTATGGGCCCGCGAGCCGGGCGCCCTGCGAGCAGGGCCTCGGCGCATGAAGCGGGGGTGGCGCTGCCGCTGCAGTGGGGGCGCCGCCGGCGAGGGAGCGAAAGCGTCTCTCGTGCCCGAAAGGAAACGCAGGACAATCCGACGGCGAGCGATTACACGCTGGCGCTCGCCGCGCTCTGGGTCCCTGTTCACGCTGCAGTGGTGAGCAATACCCGGCGATGGCGGATGGATACCGGCCCCGGCAGGGGTGCAGGTCCACCCGCGTTTTTGCTGGAACGACCGGGTCGGCGGCAGCGCCGGCCCTGCAGGACACCGCTGGATTCATCGCTCTGACTTTGACGCCGGGTCTTCCCGGCGTGCCTACACGACGGAACCCGAATGCCACGTACCACGCCGCTCGAGCACTATCGGAACATCGGCATCATGGCCCACATCGATGCCGGGAAGACGACGACGACCGAGCGTATCCTTTTCTATACGGGCAAGCAGCACAAGGTCGGCGAGGTGCACGAAGGCGCCGCGACGATGGACTGGATGGAGCAGGAGCAGGAGCGCGGCATCACGATCACGTCCGCGGCGACGACCTGCTTCTGGAAGCGGCACGGCCGGAGCCATGAGAAGGGCGACGGGCCGGAGATCCGCATCAACATCATCGACACCCCGGGGCACGTGGACTTCACGGTCGAGGTGGAGCGGTCGCTCCGCGTGCTCGACGGTGCCGTCGCGCTGCTCGATTCCGTCGCCGGCGTGGAGCCGCAGACGGAGACGGTGTGGCGCCAGGCCGACCGCTATCGCGTGCCGCGGATGATCTTCGCGAACAAGATGGACCGCGTCGGCGCGAACTTCGAGCGCTGCATGACGATGATCAAGGACCGCCTCAGCAAGCGCGCCTTCGCGCTGCAGCTGCCGGTCGGCTCGGGGGAGCTCTTCACGGGCCACATCGACGTCATCGAGCGCAAGCAGTACATCTTCGACGATTCCACCATGGGCAAGACCTTCCAGGTGGTGGACGTGCCCGCCGACATGCGCGACGCCGTCGAGGCCGCGCGCCACGAGGCGGTCGAGGCCGCGGTCGAGCACGACGAGGAGCTGATGGAGAAGTACCTCGCCGGCGAGGAGCTCTCGGTCGAGGAGATCCGCCGCGCGATCCGCAAGGCGACGGTCGCGATGGAGTTCGTCCCCGTGCTCTGCGGCGCCTCGTTCAAGAACAAGGGCGTGCAGGCGCTGCTCGACGCGGTGATCGACTTCCTGCCGTCGCCGCTGGACGTGCCGCCGATGGAGGGCCACCTCCCGCACCACGACGAGACGATGGAGGTCCGCGAGGTCCGCGACGACGCGCCGTTCGCCGCGCTGGCGTTCAAGATCGCGACCGACCCGTTCGTCGGAAAGCTGACGTTCTTCCGCGTGTACTCGGGCGTGCTCAACTCGGGCTCGTACGTCTACAACTCGACGAAGGACAAGCGCGAGCGCGTGGGGCGCCTGCTCCAGATGCACGCGAACAAGCGCGAGGAGATCGAGGAAGTGCGCGCCGGCGACATCGGCGCGGCGATCGGGCTCAAGGAGACGCGCACGGGCGACACGCTCTGCGACGACGACAAGCCGATCATCCTCGAGGCGATGAAGTTCCCGAATCCCGTCATCGAAGTGGCGATCGAGCCCAAGACGAAGGCGGACCAGGACAAGCTCGCGATCGCGCTGCAGAAGCTGTCGGAGGAGGATCCGACCTTCCGCGTCCACACGGACCCGGAGACGTCGCAGACGATCATCGCCGGCATGGGCGAGCTGCACCTCGAGATCCTCGTGGACCGCATGGGCCGCGAGTTCAAGGTGGACGCGAACGTCGGGCGGCCGCAGGTCGCCTACCGCGAGACGATCCGCCAGAAGGTCGAGAAGGTCGAGGGCAAGTTCGTCCGTCAGTCGGGCGGCAAGGGCCAGTACGGCCACGTCGTGATCAACATGGAGCCGGCGGAGCAGGGCCAGGGCTTCGTGTTCGAGGACAAGATCGTGGGCGGCGTCGTGCCGCGGGAGTTCATCGGCCCGGCGGAGCAGGGGATCAAGGAGGCCATGGAGACCGGCGTGATGGCCGGCTACCCGATGGTCGACATCAAGGTCCAGCTCGTGTTCGGGTCCTACCACGACGTCGACTCCAGCGAAATGGCGTTCAAGATCGCCGGCTCGATGGCGTTCAAGGAGGCGGCGAAGCGCGCCAAGCCGGTGCTGCTCGAGCCGATGATGAACGTCGAGGTGTCGACGCCGGAGGCCTACATGGGCGACGTGCTCGGCGACCTGTCGTCGCGTCGCGGCAAGATCGGCGGGATGACGCAGCGTGGCGAAGCGCAGGTGATCGCCGCGACGGTGCCGCTCGCCGAGATGTTCGGGTACAGCACGAAGCTGCGGTCGATGACCCAGGGCCGCGCGGTGTACTCGATGGAGTTCGCGCACTACGACGAGGTGCCGAAGTCGAAGGCGGAGGAGATCGTCGCGAAGGTGAAGGCGTAAACGCCGGCTAATCAGCTACCAGCTTTCAGCAACTGCGCAGGGCTGTAGCAGTAAGTAGAACCATCATCCCGGGAAACAGTCATGGCTAAGGCAAAGTTCGAGCGGAACAAGCCGCACGTGAACGTCGGCACCATCGGTCACGTCGACCACGGCAAGACGACGACGACGGCGGCGCTCACGAAGGTGTCGGCGGACAAGGGCTACGGCACCAAGTACGTCGCGTACGACGAAGTGGCGAAGGCGTCGGAGTCGCAGGGCCGTCGCGACGCGACGAAGATCCTGACGATCGCGACCTCGCACGTCGAGTACGAGACGCAGAACCGTCACTACGCACACGTCGACTGCCCCGGGCACGCCGACTACGTCAAGAACATGATCACGGGCGCCGCGCAGATGGACGGCGCGATCCTCGTGGTGAGCGCGGTCGACGGCCCGATGCCGCAGACGCGCGAGCACATCCTGCTCGCCCGCCAGGTGAACGTGCCGAACATCGTCGTGTTCCTCAACAAGTGCGACCTCGTGGACGACCCGGAGCTCCTCGACCTCGTCGAGCTCGAGGTCCGCGAGCTGCTCTCGAAGTACAACTACCCGGGTGACGAGTGCCCGGTGATCCGCGGCTCGGCGACGGGTGCCCTCCAGGGCGATCCGAAGTGGGTGGCGGCGCTCGAGGAGCTGTACAACGCCCTCGACACGTTCATCCCGGAGCCGGTCCGCGAGACCGACAAGCCGTTCCTGCTGCCGGTCGAGGACGTGTTCTCGATCACCGGCCGCGGCACGGTGGCGACGGGCCGTATCGAGCGCGGCATCATCAAGGTCGGCGAGGAAGTGCAGCTCGTCGGCTTCGGCGCCGACAAGAAGACCGTCGTCACGGGCGTCGAGATGTTCCGCAAGCTGCTCGACCAGGGCCAGGCGGGCGACAACGTCGGCCTCCTGCTCCGCGGCATCACGAAGGAAGAGATCGAGCGCGGCATGGTGCTGGCCAAGCCCGGCTCGATCACCCCGCACACCAAGGCCGAGGCCGAGGTGTACGTGCTCACGAAGGAAGAGGGCGGCCGCCACACGCCGTTCTTCAAGGGCTACCGCCCGCAGTTCTACTTCCGCACGACCGACGTGACCGGGACCATCGAGCTGCCGGAAGGCACCGAGATGGTGATGCCGGGCGACAACATCACCATGGTGATCGAGCTCATCACGCCGATCGCGATGGAGGAGCAGGTCCGCTTCGCGATCCGCGAGGGTGGCCGCACGGTTGGCGCCGGCGTCGTGACCAAGATCCTGGCCTGACGGCAGATGCGAAATGCGAGATGCGAGAGCACGGTGGTGCTCGCATCTCGCATCTCGCAGCTCGCATCTGACACTCACTCTCAGTAACTACCATGGCTGGCAGAATTCGCATCCGTCTCAAGGCGTTCGACCACGCGGTGATCGACCAGGCCGCGGGGGACATCGTGCGCACGGCGGAGAAGACGGGCGCGCAGGTGTCGGGGCCGATCCCGCTCCCGACGAAGACCGAGCGGTGGACGGTGCTCCGCTCCCCGCACGTCGACAAGAAGTCGCGGGAGCAGTTCGAGCTGAAGACGCACAAGCGGCTCATCGACATCCTCGACTCGAAGGCGCAGACCGTGGACGCGCTGACGAAGCTCGACCTCCCGGCAGGCGTGGACGTCGAGATCAAGGTCGAGTAAGCAGGTCGCACGACAACAGCAGATCCGGGTGCGTGCCGCCGGAACGCGATGGGCCGGGTACCTGTTCAGGTATCCGGGAGGGAACCAGGGTGGCGGCCCGGGTCATAGTCCAACTACGGACACTGCGTCCGTAGTGACTCAGCGGAGAGTTCAATGATCGGATTGATCGGCAAGAAGGTCGGGATGACCCAGATCTTCAACGAACAGGGGCAGCAGATCCCGTGCACCGTCATCGAGGCAGAGCCCAACGTGGTGCTGCAGGTGACGGCGAAGGACAAGGCGGGCTTTGCGGCCGTGCAGCTCGGAACCGGCACGCAGCGCGTGCGGCGCGAGAGCGCCAAGGGTGAGCGGACGCCGCGCGGTCGCCGCGCGACGAAGGCTGCCGTTGGCCACGCGAAGGCGGCAGGGCTCGAGGCCCCGCCGAAGACCATTCGCAGCGTGCGGCTCGACAGCAAGGGCAATCCCGGCGCGGAGATTCCGTCGTACACCGTCGGGGACAAGGTCGGCGTGGACGTGTTCCAGGCCGGCGAGATGGTGAAGGTGACGGGGACCTCGAAGGGCCGCGGCTTCCAGGGCGTCGTCAAGCGCTATGGCATCGGCGGCGGGCCGAACACCCACGGCAACACGAAGCACCGCCGCCCGGGTTCCATCGGTCCCGGCACCGACCCGTCGCGCGTCATCAAGGGCAAGAAGATGCCGGGCCATTACGGCGCAGCGCGGCACACGCAGATCGGCCTCCGGGTCGAGCGCGTGGATGCCGAGCGCAACCTGATCTACGTCCGCGGGTCGGTCGCCGGCCCTGCCAACGGGATCGTTCTCGTGCGGAAGCAGGGGTAAGCGATGTCTGAACAGACGACTTTCGAGGTGGCCGCGTACACGGCGGGCGGCACGACGCGCGAGCGCGTCACGCTGCCGGCCGAGACGTTCGACGGCACCGTGAACGTTCCGGTGATGCACCAGGCGGTGAAGGCGTTCCTGGCCAACCAGCGCCAGGCGAACGCGCAGACCCGCACGCGGTCGCTCGTCTCCGGTGGTAACAGCAAGCCGTGGAAGCAGAAGGGCACCGGCCGCGCCCGTCAGGGCTCGACGCGCGCCCCGCACTTCGTCGGTGGCGGCACCGTCTTCGGTCCCTCCAACGAGCGGAACTACAAGCAGACCGTCCCGAAGCAGATCCGCCAGCTCGCCCGCAAGAGCGCCCTCAATGCGCGCGCCCGGGAGAACGCGGTGTTCGTGATCGACCGCTTCGGGTTCGATGCGCCGTCGACGCGCCGCATGGCCGCGCTGATCGCGCGCCTCGGCCTCACGGATCAGAAGGTGCTCGTCCTGACGGACGGCTCGCAGCAGGAGACGTTCCTGAGCGCCCGCAACCTGCCGACGGTGCACGTGATGCCGTTCGCGGATGCCTCGACCTACCACGTGCTGTGGTCGGATGCGGTGCTCATCGAGGGCGCGGCGATCGGGCAGGAGCTGGCGCCGGTGGCGGAGACGGAGCCGGCGACGCCGGTGAAGGCCCCGAAGCAGGCGGCGGCGGCGAAGCAGCCGGCGGCGAAGAAGGCGGCGCCGGCCGCGAAGAAGGCCCCGGCCAGGAAGGCTGCCACGAAGGCGGCGGCGAAGGCCGCGCCGGCCAAGGCGGCCGCCAAGAAGTCGACGACGAAGGCCGCGGCCAAGAAGGCCCCGGCGAAGAAGTCGTCGAAGAAGAAGGGAGACTAAGCGATGCCGACCATCCATCGCACGATCGTCCGTCCGCTCATCACCGAGAAGAGCTCGACGGCGTTTCAGGACCGCGGGGAATACACCTTCGAGGTGCATCCCGACGCGACGAAGCCGCAGATCCGCGCGGCGATCGAGCAGCTGTTCGGCGTCACCGTCACGGGCGTGTGGACGCTGAACCAGCGCGGGAAGGACAAGCGCGTCGGTCAGTCGATCGGCCGCAAGAATCACTGGAAAAAGGCCATCGTGACGCTCCGTGAGGGCGACGCGATTCCGATCTTCGAGGGCTAACGCGCCATGCCGATTCGTCAGTTCAAGCCCGTGTCGGCCGCGACGCGATTCCGTTCGGTCTCGGATTTCAGCGAGATCACGCGGACGACGCCGGAGAAGTCGCTCACCGTCCCGCTGAAGAAGTCGGGCGGCCGCGACAACCACGGCCACATCGCGATGCGTCGCCGCGGCGGCGGTCACAAGCGGAAGTACCGGATCATCGACTTCAAGCGGAACCGGCACGATGCGCCGGCGGTCGTGCGGGAGATCGAGTACGATCCGAACCGGTCGGCGCGCATCGCGCTGGTCGAGTATCCCGACGGCGAGAAGCGCTACATCCTGCACCCGCGTGGCCTGAAGGTGGGCGACACGGTGCATGCGGGGCCGGGCGCGGACGTGCGCACGGGGAACGCGATGCCGCTGGGCGAGGTGCCCCTCGGCACGGCGGTGCACAACGTCGAGCTCAAGATCGGCAAGGGCGGGCAGATCTGCCGCTCGGCGGGGATGAGCGCGCAGGTGGTCGCGAAGGAAGGCGACTACGTCACGCTGCGCATGCCCTCGACCGAGATGCGGATGGTGCACGCGAAGTGCCTGGCGACGATCGGGATCGTCGGCAACGAGGAGCACGAGCTCATCTCGTGGGGCAAGGCGGGCAAGACGCGCTGGAAGGGGCGTCGCCCGAAGGTGCGCGGTGAAGTGATGAACCCGGTGGATCACCCGCACGGTGGCCGCACGCGCGGCGGCCGGAACGTGGTGAGCCCGTGGGGCAAGAAGGAGGGCGTGAAGACCCGCGACAAGAAGAAGTCGTCGCAGCGCCTCATTGTCCGCGGCCGCAAGCGCGGCAAGGCCACGCAGTAACAGCGAGACGAGACCAATGGGACGCAGCGTAAAGAAGGGGCCGTTCATTCATCCGAGCCTGGCCAAGAAGGTCGACACGATGAACGCCCGGAACGAGAAGCGGGTCATCAAGACCTGGTCGCGCGCGAGCACGGTGCTCCCCGAGTTCGTGGGGCACACGTTCGCGGTGCACAACGGGAACAAGTTCATCCCGGTGTACGTGACCGAGAACATGGTGGGACACAAGCTCGGCGAGTTTGCGCCGACGCGCCTGTTCCGTGGCCACTCCGGGAACCGGCCGGCCGACAAGAAGGCCCCGGCGAAGGGAGGGAAGTAACATGGCCACGCGGACGAAGGGCGCGGGCACGGGCGCCGAGTACAAGGCGACGCAGCGGACGACGCGGCAGTCGCCCTACAAGATGCGGCTCGTCATCGACGAGATCCGCGGGAAGGACGTGAACGAGGCGCTGGCGTACCTCCAGTTCTCGAAGAAGCACGCGGCGAAGCAGATCGCGAAGGTGCTGCGGTCGGCGGTCGCGAATGCGGAGTACCAGGCGCGTGAGGGGAACACGGCGGTCGACGTCGACGCGCTGTACGTGAAGCATGCGGTGATCAACGAGGGGCCGAAGCTCAAGCGGTTCACGCCTGCCGCGATGGGCCGCGCGACTCCGATTCAGAAGCGCACGAGCCACGTCGAGATCGTGGTGGCCGAGCGAGGTGAGAGCTAATGGGACAGAAAACGCATCCGATCGGCTTCCGCCTCGGGGTGTCCACCGACTGGCGCTCGAAGTACTACGCCGGGCGTGAGCTGCCGCAGCTGCTGAAGGAGGACGAGCTCCTCCGGAAGTACCTGCGGGCGCGGCTGGGGCACGCGGCGATCGCGGACATCGTGATCGAGCGGAAGCCGGGCAAGGTGGTGGTGACGCTGCACACGGGTCGTCCCGGTGTGGTCATCGGCAAGAAGGGCGCGGAGGTCGACAAGCTGCGCGACGAGCTGGCGAAGCTCACGGGCAAGGAAGTCGGCATCAACGTCGAGGAGATCAAGCGGCCGGAGCTCTCGGCGCAGCTCGTCGCGGACAACATCGCGAGCCAGCTGGCGCAGCGCATCTCGTTCCGCCGCGCGATGAAGCGGGCGGTGCAGAGCACGATGCGGATGGGGGCCCAGGGCATCAAGATCAAGTGTTCGGGCCGGCTCGGCGGCGCGGAGATCGCGCGCGTCGAGGGGTATCACGAGGGTCGGGTGCCGCTGCACACGCTGCGGGCCGACATCGACTATGCGACGTCGACCGCGAGGACGACCTTCGGCGCCATCGGCGTCAAGGTGTGGATCTTCAAGGGCGAGAAGGTCGAGGATCGTCGCGGGTCCACCTACTCGACGGCGCAGTAAGGAGAGCCGATCAATGCTGAGTCCAAAGCGCGTCAAGTTCCGCAAGATGTTCAAGGGCCGGATGACCGGCCTCTCCCACCGGGGGGCCGAGGTGTCGTTCGGCCACTTCGGGTTGCAGGCGCAGGAGCCGGGCTGGGTCACGGCGCGCCAGATCGAGGCGGCGCGTGTGGCGCTGACCCGCCACATCAAGCGTGGCGGCAAGGTCTGGATCCGGATCTTCCCGGACAAGCCGATCACGAAGAAGCCGGCCGAGACCCGGATGGGGAAGGGAACGGGGTCGCCGGAGAGGTGGGTGGCGGTCGTGAAGCCGGGCCGCGTGATGTTCGAGCTGGAAGGGGTCAGCCGCGAGATCGCCGAGAAGGCGATGGCGCTGGCGGCCGCGAAGATGCCGATCAAGACGAAGTTCGTGGTTCGCGAGGAGGCGCACGCCGATGCCGCTGAGTGACGAGATCCGGGACCTGAGCGACGCGGACCTGCGCGCGCGGGTCGCGGCCCTGGAGGAGGAGCGGTTCCGTCTGCGGTTCCGCAGCGCCACCGAGCCGCTGGACGATCCGCTGCGGCTGCGTTCGATCCGCAAGGACATCGCGCGGCTGAAGACCATTCTGCGGCAGCGTGAGCTCGAGGGGGCGTCGTCCGGCGCCGCTTCGGCCCGCGCCCGCTAACGCGCGCCCGAGGAGCGTAGGATTTCTATGGCCGAGATGACGAAGCCGGGCGCGACGCCCGCCGCTGACGCCGCCGCCGAGGAGCGCAACTCGCGCAAGTCGCGCGTCGGGCTGGTGGTCAGCGACAAGATGCAGAAGACGGTGGTGGTCGCGGTCGAGCGCCGCGTGCCGCACCCGATCTACGGCAAGATGGTGACCCGTACGAAGCACTTCAAAGCGCACGACGAGGAGAACTCGGCGAAGGCCGGGGACCGCGTGCGCATCGTCGAGACGCGACCCTTGTCAAAGGACAAGCGGTGGCGGGTCGTCGAGATCGTCGAGCGCGCGCGCTAAGGGAGGCCCGCCATGATCCAGCAGGAGTCGATGGTCAAGGTCGCGGACAACTCGGGCGCGAAGCGCGCCCTGGTGATCCGCGTCCTGGGCGGGACGCGACGCCGGTACGCCGGCCTGGGCGACATCGTCGTCGTCGCGGTGAAGGATGCCCTCCCGAATGGCACCGTGAAGAAGGCCGACGTCGCGAAGGCGGTCGTCGTGCGCACGGTGAAGGAGACGCGACGGAAGGATGGCAGCTACATCCGGTTCGACGAGAACGCCGTCGTCATCATCAACGACAACGGCGAGCCCCGCGCCACCCGTATCTTCGGGCCGGTCGCGCGCGAGCTGCGCGAGAAGAAGTACATGAAGATCGTCTCGCTCGCCCCCGAGGTGCTCTGAGATGCGGCCGAACCTGTATCGCAAGACCGACCGCCCGAAGGCGGTCAACCGGAAGCGCCACGCGGACAACGCTGCGCGGCAGCCGGTGCACGTCACCAAGGGCGACACCGTGCGGGTCGTCCGGGGCGACGACAAGGGCAAGGAGGGGAAGGTCCTCCGTGTCTACCCGAAGACGGGGCGGGTCACCGTCGAGGGGATCAACATCGTGAAGAAGCACCGGCGGGCGCGGACCGCGGAGGAGCAGTCGGGCATCATCGAGATGCCGGCGCCCTTCCACGCATCCAACGTCATGCTGATCGATCCGAAGTCGGGCGCGCCGACGCGCGTGCGCCGGCAGATCGACGAGGATGGCACCAAGGAGCGCATCAGCGTGAAGAGCGGGGACGCGATTCCCCGCCCGCGCTGACGCCGGAGCGAGAGAGCTAAATCATGGCGACGAAGGACAAGAAGGGCGCCGCAGGCGGCGCAGCGAAGGGTGGCAAGGGCGGCGGCGCGCCGAAGGGCGGCGCCGGCGCGAAGGGCGGCGGCAAGCCGGCCAAGGGCGGCGGCAAGGGCGGCGCCAAGGCCCGGGAGAAGAAGGCCCGGGGCCCGCACGCGGGGGCCGGCCTTCCGGTCCCGGCGCCGCGCATGAAGGCGTTCTACCAGGACACCGTGCGCGCGAAGCTCGCCCAGCAGTTCGGCTTCACCAACCCGCACCAGATCCCGACGATCGAGAAGATCGTGCTCAACGTCGGTGTCGGCGAGGCGGTGAAGCAGCCGAAGATCCTCGACTCCGTGGTCGAGGAGCTCGGGATCATCACCGGCCAGCAGCCGGTGCGGCGCCGGGCGAAGAAGTCGATCGCGAACTTCGGCCTCCGCGAGGGGCAGGAGATCGGGGCGTCGGTGACGCTGCGGGGCGCGCGGATGTGGGAGTTCCTCGACCGGTTCGTGACGATCACGCTGCCGCGGGTGCGCGACTTCCGCGGCCTCGGCACGAAGTCGTTCGACGGGCGCGGGAACTATTCGCTCGGCGTGAAGGAGCAGATGATCTTTCCGGAGATCAACTACGACGAGATCGAGCAGATCCACGGGATGGACATCACGTTCGTCACGACCGCCGGCCGCGACGACGTGGCATACGCGCTCCTCAAGGAGCTCGGCATGCCGTTCCGCAGCGACGACAAGAAGGGCGGGCGCGCGGCGTAAGCCGCGCTCCGTCCCCCGTGCATACCCTCGGAGAGAGAGATAGCTAGATGGCTCGTAAGGCCATGATCGAGAGAACGAAGCGGAAGCCGAAGTTCCAGGTCCGCGCGCACAACCGCTGCAACCGCTGCGGGCGCTCGCGCGCCTTCCTGCGCCGGTTCGGCCTGTGCCGTATCTGCTTCCGCCAGCTGAGCCTCCAGGGGTTGATTCCCGGGGTACGCAAGGCCAGCTGGTAACACCACCACAACGGCAGTACCGAGTACCCAGTACCGGGTACCGGGTACGGATCGTTGCTGGTTTCGCAGTTCACACTCATTCCCGCACGTCCGATGAGGATACGGCGGGACAAGGATCAGATCAGATGAGCATGTCCGATCCGATCGCCGATATGCTGACGCGGATCCGCAATGCCTGCGGATCGAAGCACCGCCGCGTCGACATGCCGGCATCGAAGATGAAGACCGAGATCGCCCGCATCCTGAAGGACAGCCACTTCATTCAGGACTATTCGCTCGTCGACGGCGAGGACGGCCGCCGGCTGCTGCGCGTGCGCCTCCGCTATGCGGCGCAGGGCCAGCCGGTCATCCGCGAGCTGAAGCGCGTGTCGACGCCCGGCCTGCGGAAGTACGTCGGTGTCCAGGAGATCCCGCGGGTCCGGAACGGACTCGGGATCGCCATCCTCAGCACGTCACGCGGCCTGATGTCCGACCGTGAAGCGCGCCAGGCCCGCACCGGGGGCGAGCTCGTCGCCCTCGTCTGGTAAGGGAGACTCGCGCATGTCACGTATCGGCAAGGCACCGATCACGGTGCCGAACGGCGTCACGGTGACGCTGCAGGGGAACGACATCTCGGTGAAGGGCCCGCGGGGTGAGCTCAAGCGCTCGCTGCCGGCCGACATGATCGTGAAGCAGGAGGGCAGCACCATCACGGTGTCCCGTCCGTCGGACGAGGAGAACCACAAGGCGCTGCACGGCCTCACGCGCACCCTCGTCGCCAACATGGTGGAAGGGGTGACGAAGGGGTACAGCAAGACGCTCGAGATCACCGGCGTCGGCTACAAGGCCGAGCCGACGGGCAAGGGGCTCAAGCTCTCGCTCGGGCTGTCGCACACGATCCAGTACGACGCGCCGGTTGGCATCAAGCTGACCGCGCCGCAGCCGACGGTGGTCGTGGTGGAGGGGGCGAGCAAGGAGCTCGTCGGACAGGTGGCGGCGGAGATCCGCAGCTATCGTCCGCCCGAGCCCTACAAGGGCAAGGGTGTCCGGTACCAGGGCGAGCAGATCCGGCGCAAGGCCGGTAAGGCGGGAGGTAAGTAATGCCGATCATGCGTACACCGAAGACGCGCGAGGAGAAGCGGTTCCGCCGCCACCTCCGCGTGCGGAAGAAGGTCGAGGGGACGCCGGCGCGTCCGCGCCTCGTGATCTTCCGGTCGGACAAGCACATCTATGCCCAGCTGGTGGACGACGTGGCGGGGAAGACCCTGCTGACGGTGTCGAGCCAGAAGGCCGAAGGGACGAAGACCGCGAAGGCGACGGAAGTCGGCAAGACGATCGCCGCTCGCGCGAAGGATCAGGGGATCACGGCGGTCGTGTTCGACCGTGCTGGCTACCGTTACCATGGCCGCGTGAAGGCGGTGGCCGATGGAGCCCGCGAAGGCGGGTTGGAGTTCTAAGACATGGCTGATAATCAGAGTGGCGGAACTGGTGGCGGCGCGCCGCGTCGTCCGGGTGGCGGTGGCGGTGGCGGCGGCGGTCGCGGACGTGGCCCGGGTGGTCCGGGCGGCGGTCGTGGGCGTGGCGGTCCGGGTGGTCCGGGCGGCGGCCGTGGGCGTGGTCCGGGCGGACCGGGGGGACGCGAGGGTGGCCGTGATGGCGACCGTCGCGGCCGCGGCGGCCCGGGGGAAGGGCGCGGCGGGGAGCGCGAGGGCGGCAGCGAGCTGCTCGAGAACGTGATCGCGATCAACCGCGTCGCCAAGGTCGTGAAGGGCGGCCGGCGCTTCTCGTTCAACGCGCTCGTGGCCGTCGGCGACGGGCAGGGGAAGGTCGGCTTCGCCTCCGGGAAGGCGAACGAGGTGTCGGAGGCGGTCCGCAAGGCCGTCGACGCCGCGCGTCGCTCGATGGTGCAGATCCCGATGACCGGCGCGACGATCCCGCACGAGGTGTATGGCCACCACGGCGCCGGGAAGCTGATCATGAAGCCGGCGACGCCGGGTACCGGCGCGATCGCGGGCGGCGCGGTGCGCGCGCTCCTCGAGTGCGCGGGCATCACGGACATCCTCACGAAGAGCGTCGGCTCGACCAACCCGCACAACATGGTGCGGGCCGCGATGCAGGGCCTCAAGCAGCTCACGACGCACGAGCAGATCGCGCGTGAGCGTGGCGTGGAGCCGTCGGCGATCCCGTATCGCTCGCGTGCCCGTGTGAAGGAGAGCGCATAAATGCCGCGCACGTTCGTTTGGCACCCGTCAAAGGGGCCGGCCAAGACGCCGAAGGCGCTTCCCCTGACCGACGGGAAGCTCCGGATCCGGCAGGTGAAGAGCGGCATCGGCCAGACCTGGCGGATGCGGCGCACGCTGGAGGCGCTCGGCCTCCGGCACCATCAGGACGAGGTGATCCAGCAGGATTCGCCGTCGCTCCGCGGACAGCTCAAGCAGGTGCGGCACCTCGTGCAGGTGACGCCCGTGGAGGGATGACGAATGGCTACTGAGACGAAGATCGGGCTGCACAACCTGGCGCCGGCGCCGGGCTCGCACCGGGACCGGAAGCGGCTCGGCCGCGGCCCGGGCTCGGGCACGGGCAAGACGTCGGGCAAGGGCCACAAGGGCAGCAAGGCACGGGCGGGCCACTCGGGCCCCGGCGGCGGCAAGCCGGGCTTCGAAGGCGGCCAGATGCCGATCACGCGGCGCATCCCGAAGCGCGGGTTCACGAACCCGTTCCGGGAGACGGCGCAGATCATCCGCCTGGACCAGCTCGCGCAGGTGCAGGGCGACATCACGCCCGACGCCCTCGCCGAGGCAGGACTCATCCACGCGCGCAAGGGGCCGGTGAAGCTGCTGGCCAACGGCGCGATCTCGCAGGCCGTCACCGTGCGCGGCATCAAGGTCAGCGCCGGGGCGCGCGAGAAGATCGAGGCGGCCGGGGGCCGCGTCGAGGAGTAAGAGACGATCCATGGCGCAGCCCAACGCGGCCGCGGCGGTCTCGAACATCTTCCGGACGCCGGAGCTGAAGGACAAGATCGTCTTCACGCTCCTGTGCCTGCTGATCTACCGGATCGGCGCGCACATCACGGCACCCGGGGTGGACGTGCTCGCCCTGCAGGACTTCTTCAATAACACGGGACAGGGGGGTGCCGGCCTGCTGGGCCTGTACGACCTGTTCACCGGCGGGCAGCTCTCGCGCGCCACCGTGTTCGCGCTCGGGATCATGCCCTACATCTCCGCCTCGATCTTCATGCAGATCGCGGCGGCGGTGGTCCCGACGCTGGACAAGATGAACAAGGACGAGGAAGGCCGGAAGAAAGTGAACCAGTACACGCGTCTCGGGACGCTGGTGCTGGCGGCCGTCCAGGCGTGGGGGTTCGCGCTGTTCACCGAGCAGCTCCAGGGCGCGGTGGCCGGTCCCGGCTTCGCGTTCCGGGCGCAGATGGCGTTCTTCCTGACGACGGGCGCGATGTTCGTGATGTGGCTCGGCGAGCAGATCACGGAGCGCGGCCTTGGCAACGGCGCCTCGCTGCTGATCTTCTTCTCGATCGTCCAGGGGATCTGGCCGGGGATCGGGCAGACGTTCCGCTTCCTGAGCACGAACGTCATCGGGCCGTTCTCGCTGCTCGTGCTGCTCGTGGTGCTGCTCGCGGTGGTGGCGGCCGTCGTGTACGTGACGATGGCGCAGCGCCGCGTGCTCATCCAGATCCCGCAGCGCACGATGGCGCGGGGCCGGCAGCGCGAAGGGCAGCGGAGCTTCATCCCGCTGCGCCTCAATGCCTCGGGCGTCATGCCGATCGTGTTCGCGCAGTCGGTGATCGTGGTGCCGGCGGCGATCGCCCAGTTCTGGGGCGGCGCCCGTGCCCAGATCTTCGCCGAGTACTTCAACGAGGGGACGGCGCTGTACTACGTCATCTCGGCCGTGCTGATCCTGTTCTTCACGTACTTCTACACGTCCATCATCTTCAATCCGGTGGACCTGGCGGAGAACCTGAAGAAGCAGGGCGGGTTCATCCCGGGCGTGAAGCCGGGGGCGAAGACGGCGGAGTACATCGACACGGTCGTGTCGCGGATCACGCTGCCGGGGGCGATCTTCCTGACGGCGATCGCGCTCTTCCCGATCTGGATCGCGGGCGTGGTGAACGTGCCGTTCCGGTTCGGCGGCACCTCGCTGCTGATCGTGGTCGGCGTAGCGCTCGACACGCTGGCGCAGCTCCAGCAGCACCTGCTGCTGCGCAAGTACGACGGCTTCATGAAGAAGGGGCGGCTCCGCTTCCGCGGGCGTCAGCCCTCGGTGGGCGGCGGCTTCTAACCCCCTCCGGTCCCGCTTAGGTTAGTGGTACGTCGGCCGCTGGGGTTGCCCCGGCGGCCGGCGTGCTTTTTACCGCGTCGCATCCAGTCTTCATCTTCCGATCAATCGCATGAACATCGTGCTATTCGGGAAGCCCGGCGCAGGGAAGGGCACCCAGGCGCCGCTGCTGGCGGAGCAACTCGGCGTCCCCACCCTGGCAACGGGCGACGTGCTGCGGGCCGCGGTGCGTGAAGGCACGCCGCTCGGGCTCGAGGCGAAGGCCGCCATGGAGCGCGGGGACCTCGTCCCGGACAGCGTGATCCTGGGGATCATGAAGGAGACGCTGGCGAAGCCCGCCTACAGCCGGGGCGTGATCCTGGACGGCGTCGTCCGCACGGTTCCGCAGGCGGAGGGGCTGGACCGGCTGATGCGCGAGCTGGGCCGACGCGTGGACGCGGTGCTCTGCTTCGACATCGACAACGAGGCGATCGTCGAGCGGCTCAGCGGCCGGACGGTCTGCGAGAAGTGCCAGACCCCGTTCAGCGACCTGCCGGCCGGATCGCCCTGCCCGCAGCCGGGGTGCGGCGGCACGGTGGTGCGTCGCAAGGACGACGAGCCGGACGCGATCCGCCGCCGCCTCCAGGTGTACGAGGCGCAGACGGCGCCGGTGCTCGACTGGTACGCGACGAAGGGCACCCGAATCGCCACGGTGGACGCCGTCGGGGAAGTGCACGCCGTCACGCAGCGCGCGCGCGCCGCGCTCGAGGGATGACTCCGGAGTGATCCAGCTCAAGTCCGCACGGGAGATCGAGGTGATGGCCGCGGGAGGTAAGATCCTCGCGGCCACGCATCGCCTCATGGCATCCGAGCTCCGGCCGGGCATCACGACCTGGGACCTCGACAAGCTCGCCGAGGACTTCATCCGCAGCCATCCCGGCGCCACGGCGGCGTTCAAGGGGCTGTACGGCTTTCCGGGTTCGGTCTGCATCTCGGTGAACGAGGAGATCGTCCACGGAATCCCGTCGAAGAGCCGGTACCTGCACGAGGGCGACACGGTCTCGCTGGACTTCGGGGTGCAGCTCGACGGCATGTACACCGACGCGGCGGTGACGCTGCCGGTGGGAGCGATCGATCCGGAGACGCAGCGGCTGCTCGACGTGACCAAGGCATCGCTCGACGCGGGGATCGCCGCGGCGCGACCTGGCAATCACCTTGGCGACATCGGCGCGGCAGTCCAGGGCGTGGTGGAGGCCGCGGGGTTCAGCGTCGTCCGCGACCTGGTGGGCCACGGCGTCGGCAACGCGCTGCACGAGGATCCGCAGGTGCCCAACTACGGCAAGCCGAAGCGGGGGCTCAAGCTCGTGGCCGGGCTGACGCTGGCGATCGAGCCGATGGTGAACATGGGCGATCCGGGCACGCGGACGCTGGCGGACAAGTGGACGATCGTGACGATCGACGGCCGGCGGTCCGCGCACTTCGAGCACACGGTGGCGATCACGGCGGAAGGGCCGCGGATCCTGACGGCGGGGTGAGTTCGCGCCGCGGGGATTTCGCGGACATGGAGACCCGGCGGTTCGACCGCCGGGTTTTTTTCTTTGGGGTCTTCCTGGAAATGCGGGCCATGCGGCGCGGCTGCGGAGCACGCGCGCGCCCGCCACAAAAGCCTTTTTGAACCGCGGAGAACGCGGAGAACGCGGAGAAACGGCGGCTTTGCTCCGCGTTCTCCGCGTTCTCCGCGGTGAGCCCTGAACATGCCTGATCGAAAGCAGCCGATCGCCCTGCGAGTGGAGTTGCAGCCCCGGGTGCGAAAGGCAAAGCACCCGTATCCCGGAATTCCCAGAACCCTTTCTTTTTCAAGGCGGCTCTTCCTCCGCGTCCCCCGCGGTTCCGGATGTCGGAGACATTGAACCGCGGAGAACGCGGAGAACGCGGGGAAGAACTGGCGCGGCGCTCCCCTAGCGCCCCCACCGCCCCGCCATCAGTTTCGGCGTGCCGCGCGTAGTCCCTCGAGTTCCGCTCTATCGCCCAGTCTTCCGGGCGCCCGCACTCATCACCCGCAGGAGTCCTCCGCATGATCCACTCCCGCCTCCGCATGCCGCGCCTGGTGTCGCGCGCCGCGCGTGGTGTGCTCGTCCCCGTCGCCGCGCTGGCGTTCCTCGCGCCGGCCGCTGCAGCCCAGCGCGTCACGTCGCCGAAGGAGCATTTCGGCTTCGACATCGGCGACGACTACCGGCTGGCGACGTACACGCAGTTCGCCGACTACTGGCGCAAGCTCGACGCGGAATCCGATCGCATGCAGGTCGAGGAGATCGGCCGCACGGCCGAGGGGCGTCCGCAGCTCATGGCGATCATCACCGCGCCGGAGAACTTCGCGCAGCTCGCCCGCTACCAGGCGATCGCCGCCCGCCTCGCGAAGGCGCAGGGGGTGGACTCGGCCGAGGCGCGCCGCCTGGCGAAGGAAGGAAAGGCGGTCGTGTGGATCGACGGCGGCCTGCACGCCACCGAGGTGCTCGGCGCGCATCAGCTGATCGAGACGGTGCATCACCTCGTGAGCCGCAACGACGAGGAGATGCAGCGCATCCTCCGCGACGTCATCGTCCTCGCGGTGCATGCGAACCCGGACGGCATGGAGCTCGTGTCCTCGTGGTACATGAAGGAGCAGGATTCGACGAAGCGGGCCATGAACATCCCGCGCCTGTACCAGAAGTACGTCGGGCACGACAACAATCGCGACTTCTATGCGGCCACGCAGCCGGAGTCGCAGAACATGAACCGGGTGCTCTACCGCGAGTGGTACCCGCAGATCATGTACAACCATCACCAGACCGGCCCGGCCGGGACGGTGATGTTCGCGCCGCCGTTCCGCGATCCGCACAACCACAACTACGATCCGCTCATCGTCACGGGGCTCGACGTCGTCGGCTCGGCGATGCACAACCGGTTCGTCTCCGAGGAGAAGCCCGGGGTCGTGATGCGCTCGGCCGCGGGCTACTCGACGTGGTGGAACGGCGGCCTCCGGACGACGGCGTACTTCCACAACATCATCGGGCTGCTGACCGAGACGATCGGCAACCCCACGCCGATGCGGATCCCGCTGGTCCCGGATCACACCTTCCCGCGCGCCGACGTGCCGTTCCCGATCGAGCCGCAGCCCTGGCACTTCCGGCAGTCGATCGAATACGAGCTGACCGCGAACTGGGCGGTGCTGGACGTGGCGCAGCGGAACCGGGAGCACTTCCTGTACAACATCTGGAAGATGGGCTCCAACTCCATCGAGCGCGGCTCGACGGATTCGTGGACGGTGACGTCGGCGCTGGTGGATTCGCTGCGCGCGGCGCTCCGGGCCCGCGCCGGGGAAGGGGGCCAGGCGACGATGGGCCTGGGCGGCGCACGCGGCGGCGGCACGGGCAGCCTGGCCGGCGATACGGCGCTCTATAACGCAGTGCTCCGCGACCCCGCGAAGCGCGATGCACGCGCCTACGTGCTGTCCGCCGACCAGAAGGATTTCGGGACGGCGACGAAGTTCATCAACACGCTGCGGTACAACGGCGTGGACGTGCATCGGGCGACGGCGGCGTTCCGCGCCAACGGCAGGCAGTACCCCGCCGGGTCGTACATCGTGCAGACGGCGCAGGCGTTCCGGCCGCACATCCTCGACATGTTCGAGCCGCAGGTACACCCGAACGACTTCGCGTACCCCGGCGGCCCGCCGAAGCGCCCGTATGATGCGGCCGGCTGGACGCTCGCGTACCAGATGGGCGTCGAGTTCGACCGGCATCAGGATCCGGTGAGCGGGCCCTTCGAGCTCGTCGAGGGGATGGCCGCGGTGAAGCCGGGCGAGGTGCGCACGCCGGCCCGCGCCGCGGGCTTCCTGCTCCGCCGCGATGCGAACGATGCGTTCGCCGCGGTGAACCGGCTGCTGAAGGCGGGCGCGAAGGTCCATGCGCTCCGCAGTCCGATGACATCGGGGAATCGGACGTACGAGGAAGGCACCTTCTACATCGCCGGGGCGCCGGCCGGCGCGCTCGCCGACGTCGCACGCACGCTCGGCGTGAGCTTCGACGGAACTCGTACGGCGAGGCCGTCGAGCGCGGTCGCCATCGCGCCGAAGCGGATCGCGCTGTGGGATACCTACGGCGGCTCGATGCCGTCGGGCTGGACGCGCTTCCTGCTCGAGCAGTTCGGCTACGACTTCGACGTGGTGTACCCGCAGGACATCGACGCCGGCAACCTGAACGCGAAGTATGACGTCGTGATCCTGCCGGCGGGGGCGTACAGCACGCGCGGGGAATCCCGCCGCGCCGACACCACCGGCATCCCCGCGGAGTATCGCCGCATGCTGGGCCGCCTGACGCCGGAGCACTCGGCGCCCACGCTGAGGCAGTTCCTCGAGGCCGGAGGGACGGTGATCACGATCGGCAGCTCGACGTCGCTGGCCTATACGCTGGGGCTGCCGGTGGCGAACCAGCTCGTGACGCAGGAAACCGATCGCGTCCGCGACCTGACGGCCGAGGAGTACTACATCCCCGGCTCGCTGCTCGAGGTGACGGTGGATACGACCGCCGGCGTGACGGCCGGCATGCCACGGCATGTCGACGTGATGTTCGACGAGAGCCCGGTGTTCAAGCTTGCCTCGGACGCCGAAGCGCGCGGGGTGAAGCCGCTGGCGTGGTTCGCCACGGCGACCCCGCTGCGCAGCGGGTGGGCCTGGGGGCAGCAGTACCTCGAGCGCGGGGTGGCGGCGGCGGAGGCGAAGATCGGCCGCGGCACGCTGTATCTCTACGGGCCCGAGGTCCTGTTCCGGGCGCAGCCGCACGGGACGTTCAAGCTCGTGTTCAATGCGCTGACGGGGTTCTGAGAGAGCTGACAACGAAAGAAAGCGGCCCGGCGAGAGCATCTCACC
>DASTYL010000018.1:0-8084 GCA_035764975.1 Gemmatimonadaceae bacterium
CCATGCACCTCGAGCTCCACGCTCCCGTCGGGCGCGTTCCGCACCCATCCCGCGAGCCCGAGCCGCCGCGCCTCCTCGCGCACGAACCAGCGGAATCCCACGCCCTGCACCCGGCCCGTCACGCGGAGCCGCACGCGGACGGTGTCGGTCACCGCTGCTCCCAGCCGTGGCGGCCCACCAGCGGAACGAAGCGCACGGGGCCGATCTCCTGGCGCGTGATCTCCTCGCCGCGCCGGGTGACGAGCCAGAGCTTCTGGTCATCCTGGGCGCCTACCGGCACGACCATGCGGCCCCCGTCCGCGAGCTGGTTCACCAGCGGCTCGGGGATCGACGGGCCGGCCGCGCTCACGAGGATCGCGTCGTACGGCGCGTACTCGCGCCATCCGATCGTGCCGTCGCCGACGAGGAGCGAGATGTTCCTGGCGCCGAGCTTCTGGATGTTCTCCCGGGCGCTCTGCCCGAGCGCGGCGACGCGCTCGATGGAGAAGACCTGTGCGACGAGGTGCGCGAGGAGCACCGTCTGGAACCCGGAGCCCGTTCCAATCTCCAGCACGCGCTCGTCGCCCTTGAGCTTCAGGAGCTGCAGGTACCACGCGTGGATGTACGGCTGGGAGATCGTCTGCCCGTTGCCGATCGGCAGCGGCGCATCCTCGTAGGCCCGATGCCGCACGCCGGTGGGCACGAACTGGTGCCGCGGCGTCAGGTCGAAGGCGCGGAGCACCGCGAGGTCGGTGATCCCCTTCTCGCGCAGCGTCTCGACGAGGCGCCGGCGGGCGCCGCGCATCTCCCCGTCTACGGCGCTCGCCACCAGCGCTCCGGATCGCCCAGCAACAGGTGATGCGTGAGGTCGAGATGCAACGGCGTCACCGAGATGTACCCCTCCTGGACGGCGTAGAAGTCGGAATCCGCCTCGCCCTGCCACGTGATCTCGCCGCCGCCGATCCAGAACACCTCGCGGCCCCAGGGGTCGTGCATGGGCTGCAGCGAGTTCGAGTACACGCGCCGGCCGAGCTTCGTGAGCTTGGGGCCCTTCACCTCACCGGCCGTCACGGGCGGCAGGTTGATGTTGAACAGGGTATCCGGCGGGAACGTCATCGACGTCGTCAGGTGACGCAGCAGCGGCGTGATCACCGGGACGAGCTCACGCAGTCTCGAGACGTCGGCACGCAAGTCGCCGCCGGCAAAGGAGAAGGCGATGGAGGGGATGCCCAGCGCGAGGCCCTCCATCGCGGCGGCGACCGTGCCCGAGTAGAGCACGTCCTCACCCATGTTCTGGCCGTGGTTGATCCCGCTCAGGACGAAATCCGGACGCTCTGGCATCAGCGCCTCGACCGCGAGCATCACGCAATCGGTCGGGGTCCCGTCCACCTGCCACCGGCGCTCACCACGGCGCACGGGCCGGAGCGGATGGTGGAGCGTGAGCGAATGACTCATCGCGCTCTGCTCGCGGTCGGGAGCGACGATCGTGACCTCTCCCAACGGCGACGCCGCCTCGACGAGGCACTCGAGGCCGTGGGCGAGGATGCCGTCGTCGTTCGTGACGAGAAGTCGCATCAGGTACCTGATCCAGGTTCGAGGATCGCGAGCATCGCCCGCGCATCCTCCTCGATCGCATCGAGCAGCTCGACGTTGAGCGCGCCGCGCGCGATGGCGCGCAAATCGCCGCCCTTGCGATGCTCATCCACTTTCTGGCGCGCGCCCTCGATCGTGTACTTCTCGTCGTACAGGAGGTGCTTCACAAGGAGGATGAGGTCGATCTCCCGGCGCTGATAGACGCGGTTGCCCGACCGGTTCTTCGCCGGGCTGAGGAACCGGAACTGGCTCTCCCAGTAGCGGAGCACGTGGGGCTTCAGCCCGGTGAGCTCGCACACCTCGCCGATGGAGAAGAACTCCTGGACCGGATCCGCCGGAGGAGGGGTCACGGATCCTGCTCCGCACGCAGGTCGCGTGTCATGAGCTCTCCCACGGCGTCGCGCGCGGGGTAGCCCTCGAACAGGACGCGGCGCACCATCGTCGCGATGGGCATCTCGACGCCATGCCGATCGGCGAGGGCGCACGCGCTCTCGGTCGTGTTCGCCCCCTCGGCCACGGTGGCCTTGCCGGCGAGCGCCTCGGCCAGCGACGCGCCCTTGCCGATCTCGATCCCGAGCGCGCGATTGCGGCTCAGCGCGCCCGTGCAGGTGAGCACGAGGTCACCCATGCCGGCGAGTCCGGCGAACGTGGCCGCGTTCGCGCCCAGCGCGGCGCCGAGCCGCGACATCTCCGCCAGCCCGCGCGTGATGAGCGCGGCCCGGGTGTTGTACCCGAAGCCCAGGCCCTCGGCGACGCCGGTCGCGACGGCCATGACGTTCTTGAGCGCGCCGCCCAGCTCGACGCCGGTGACGTCGTCGTGGGTGTACACGCGGAACATCGTGTTGCTCAGGATCTGCTGCGTGAGCTCCGCGGCGTCCTGCTGGGTGGACGCGGCGACGATCGCCGTCGGCTGCCGGGCGGCGACTTCGGCGGCGAAGCTCGGGCCCGAGAGGGCGACGACCGGGTCGCCCAGCTCCTCGGCGACGACGTCGGTCATCAGCGACAGGCTGCCCCGCTCGAGCCCCTTGCTGGCGACGACGACCACCGCGCCCCGGGCGACGCTGCTCGCCATCGCCCGCGTCACCTCACGCACATGGGGAGACGGAGCCGCCATGATGATGAGCCGCGCACCAGAGACCGCCTTCGCGACATCCGTCGTCGCGCGCAGCGACTCCGCCAACGGGTGACCGGTCAGGAAGACCGTGTTCTCGTGCCCTTCGTTGATCGCCTGCACCACCTCGGGCTCATGCGCCCAGATGCAGGTCTCGGCACCGTTGGCGGCGAGGAGGTCGGCGAGCGCCGTCCCCCAGGCACCCGCTCCGACGACGGCGCAGCGCATCAGCCGGCCGCCCGGCGTCCGAAGCGATGTTCCTCGCCCCGGCGCAGCCGCCCGATGTTGGCCCGGTGCGTCCAGAACACGAAGGCCACGAGGATCACGCTGACGATGAACATCGGCGAGCGGACGCCGACCGTGAACGCCAGGACCGCCGGAAGCACGAGCGCGGAGACCAGCGACGCGAGCGACACGTAGCCGCTGATGAGCACCACCAGCACGAACACGGACAGGGCGATCGCCATGGGAATCGGCGCAAGCGCGATGAAGACACCGGATGCCGTCGCGACTCCCTTCCCCCCCTTGCCGAACTTCAGGAAGACAGGACGGACGTGCCCCGCGATCGCCGCGACGCCGTAGACGAGGGCGAGGATGCGCGGGTCCAGGGTGCTGTCGCTCCACCCCGGGAACAACAGCACCGGAAGCGCGCCCTTCGCGGCATCGAACAGGAACACCGCCAGCCCCGTCTTCCAGCCCAGCACGCGAACGACGTTCGTCGCGCCAAGGTTCCCCGAGCCCTGCTTGCGGACGTCGACGCCATGCAGGCGCCCGGCGAGATATGCCGCGGGGATCGACCCCACGACATAGGCGAGGATCACCAGCACCAGGGGGTGGAGTTCAGGCATGTCAGGCAGCGCTGGACTTGCGGCGGAGGGAGATGCGCAGCGGGTTGCCCGTGAAGCCCCAGGCCTCGCGGAAACCGTTGTGAAGGTAGCGGATGTAATGCTCCTGCACGAGATCGGGATTGTTGCCGAAGACCAGGATCGTCGGCGGGTCGGAGTCCACCTGCGTGGCGTAATTGAGCTTCACGTCGCGTCCCGCCGCCTGCGGCGGCTGCAGCCGCGCGATGAGCGCCTGCAGCTGCTCGTTGACCTCGTGTGTGGGGATCTTCTTGCGGCGCTCCGCCGCCACCTGCACGATGGTCTCGAGGATGCGCTGGACGCGCTGCCCCGTGAGCGCCGACGTGAAGATGAACGGCACCCAGCGGAGGAAGGGCGCCTTCTCCTGCGCCTTCTTCGTGTACTTCGCCACGGCCTTGTCGTCCTTCTCGGCCAGGTCCCACTTGTTGACGATCAGGATCACCGCGCGCCCGGCTTCCCAGGCGAGGTTGGCGATCTTGAGGTCCTGGTTCTGCAGCTCGCCTTCGGTCGCATCCACCACGAGGAGGCAGATCTCGGCGCTCTCGATCGCGCGGCGCGTCCGCAGCGTCGAGTAGAACTCGATCCCATCCTCGACCTTGCTCTGCCGCCGGAGGCCCGCGGTGTCGACGAAGACCAGCGTCTCGCCGTGATAGCGCATCGGGGTGTCGATCGCGTCACGCGTCGTCCCGGCGACATCGGACACCACGAGCCGCTCCACGCCGAGCAGCTTGTTCACGATCGACGACTTGCCGACGTTGGGACGGCCGATGACCGCCACGCGGGTCCCCCGATCCGTCTCCCCCTCGAACACCGGCAGCTTCGCGACGACTTCGTCCAGGAAGTCGCCGGTGCCCTTGCCGTTGCCCGCGGACACCGGGATGGGATCCCCGAGGCCGAGCGAGAAGAACTCGTAGTAGTCGAGCCTGGACGGGTCATCCACCTTGTTGGCGGCGACGAGCCAGGACTTCTGCGAGTCGCGCAGCAGCTCGGCGATCTTCGAGTCGCTCGGGTGGAGGCCGGCCTTGGCGTCGACCACGAAGACGATCAGATCCGCCTCCTCGAACGCCTGGGACACCTGCCGGCGGATTTCCACATCCATGGGTGTGCGGGAGTCCTCGACCAGCCCGCCGGTATCCACGACGTAGAAATTGCGGCCGTTCCACTCGGCGAGGCCGAAGTGCCGGTCGCGGGTCGTGCCGGCTTCGTCACTCACGATGGCGGCGTGCTCCCCGACGATCCGGTTGAAGAGCGCGGACTTGCCGACGTTCGGGCGCCCCACGAGGGCGACGACGGGAGTCTTCACGCGGCGGCTCCCGCATGCGGGCTGTCGCGCTCGGGGTTCTCGAGCGAGAGGACGTCCACGAAGTCGTAGGACGGGTAGGTCGGCATCGGGAGCGACTCGCGCACCGCGATGAAGGATTCGTCGTCGAGAAACACGCCGTTGTCGTTGATCGTTTCCGCCGGAATGAGCGCCAGGTCGAGGTCGTGGCGCCCGGAGAGCGCCCGGCGGATATCGGCGCCCACGAGGAGGCCCGCGGTGGTGACCGTCGGGCCGAAGAGGGAGTTGGTCGTCTGAATGAGCTCGAACTGCGCGCCGGTCTGCGCCGTGAGCAGGTCGAGCAGCTCCGGCATCATCGCCGCCATGGATACGCCGGTGACGACGCCGATGCGCTTGCCGTCGAGGCGCGGCAGGCTGCCGACGCCCTCGCGCACCCGCTGGCGCAGCGCGGTGACGGCGCCCACGCCGTTCTCGATCTGCTGGTAGTCGCCGTAGAACTCCGGGCCGGGCAGCTCCCGCTTCGCGAGGAGATACAGCTCGTCCGACCCGTACACCCACGTCTCCCCGCGCTCGCGCCGGGAGCGCTCCGCCCACCGCTCGGCGGCTTCGAGAATGCGCGCCGCATTCTCCTGGCTCATCGACTCGGCGGTATAGAGATGCGAGAACTGCGTCAGGCCGACCGGGACGACGGCGACGGAGAGGCAGGCATCACCGAAGGCGTAGAGGTCGGCGAGCGTCTGCTCGAGCACCTCCCCGTCGTTGAGGCCCGGCACCACGACCATCTGCCCGTGGAACTGGATCCCGCCCTCGATCAGCTTCGTGAGCTGCTCGAGGATGTTGGGCACGCGAGGGTTGTTGAGCAGGATCTTCCGCGCTTCCCAGGGGGTCGCGTGCACGCTCACGTAGAGGGGCGACAGCCGGTATTCGATGATCCGGTTGATGTCGCGCTCCTTCAGGTTCGAGAGCGTCGCGAAGTTGCCGTAGGCGAACGAGAGGCGGTAGTCGTCGTCGCGGACGTAGAGCTGCTTCCGCAGCCCCTTCGGCAGCCCCTCGATGAAGCAGAACTCGCAGCGGTTGGCGCAGCGGCGGATGTTGGGCGCCTCCAGCTCCAGGCCGAAGCCCTCGCCCTCGGGCCGCTCCACCTCGTAGACGAGATGCTCGCCGTCGGGGAGCTTCGCCTCGATCTCGAGCTCATCGTCGGCGGTGAGGAACTCCCAGTCCAGGAAGTCGGCGAGCTCGCGCCCATTCACGGTCAGGAGCTCCGTCCCGGGAACGATCCCCATCTCCTCTGCGATACTACCCGGTCGAACTCGACTGACTCGGACCACGCACCCTCCCATATTGCGACGGGGGGAGACACCACCTGGTGTGCATCCCCCCGTTCGCTCGGCTCATGCAAGCTAAGAGATCAGGATGCCGAAATCAATGCGGGACACGCACTTCGGCGCTGCATCAGTTGTGCTGAATGAAACGAAAAGGGGCGGGCCTTGCGGCCCGCCCCTCGTTCGGTACGGCGGCTGGCGTCAGCCCAGCGGCGCGTAGCGGAAAGCCACGGCCGTCGGCACACCTTCGACCGTCACGGAGAACCGGCCGCTCGCCTTGGGGGCAACGCTGGCCACGGCTGCCTCGCGCGTGGCGACGACGTTCCCGTCCTTGTCGAGGAACTCGATCTTCATCGTGTAGCTCTGCTCGGCGGTGCCCCGGTTCTCGATCGTGCCCGCCAGAACGGTCCGCTCAGCCGTATTGCTGAACTCGGTGAACTGCACCTGGTGCGGCATCTTCTCGGCCATCTCGAAGTACTTCACGACCGAGTCGTTCATGGCGCGCTGCGCCGCCGGGGCCTTGGTCGCCTTGGAGATGCCGTTGTAGGCATAGGCGAACAGGCGCCAGTTTTCCCCGTTCCCCGGGTCCACCTGCACGAGCTTCCGCACGTGCGGCAGCATCTTCTCGAACTGGCCCAGCTCATGGTAGCCGAGGGCGGCGTTGTACAGCGCGTCACGGTTCCAGGGGTTGCTCTGGAGCGCACCCTCGAAGAGCACCACGCCTTCCTTCCACTGTCCGGCCCGGGCGGCGGTGACCGCCGACGCGAGCACGTCCTGGTAGGGATACTTGGTGGGATTCTCGAGGTGCTCCTTCAGCGTGGCACGGAAGGCGGCGGTGTCACCCTGCAGCAGCAGCGCCCGCCCGAGGCCGGCGCGCGCCTGCGGCGCGACGACGCTGGTTGGCGCTTCCTGGATCAGCGCGGTGTACGCGGCGGCCGACTGCTTCGCCAGCTCGGCCTTGGCCGCGCCGGTCGTGTCCTCCGCCGCATCGGCGGCGATGTTGCCCAGGGTCACAAGCGTCTGCTCGCGAACCTCGCGGAAGGCCGAATCCTTCGCGGCGAGATCGACCGTCTGCTGGTACATCGCGAGCGCCTCGCCCACGTTGTTCCGGTTCTGCGCGACGTTGCCGAGCACCATGAAGCCGTACGGGCTCGGGCTGAGACGGTTCGCGCGCTGCGCCACGATCTCCGCCGAGTCGAGCCGGCCGGCGTTGAGGTGCTCGATGGCCCCGTTGAGCATCCCGACCCACCCGCGCTGGCGGCGCCACTCGGTCAGCATCGCGGCGCATCCCGGCTGGGCGGACTCGATGGAATCGAAGAGGGAGTCCACGGTCGCCACGAGGTCGAGCGACGCCGTGCCATTGTCCTGGAAGCCGACCGCGGCGCGCGTCGTCATGCCGCTGACGTTCTCCGGGTGGTTCAGCCACAGCGACAGCGCCTTCCCGAGCAGGAGGGCGTGACCGGCGGCATTCTTCTTCGCGACGTCGCCTTCGCCGAGCACCTTGACCGCGGCAGTCAGGGCCTTGGCCGACCCCGGCCAGACACCGGCTTCCTGCTGGGTTGCCGCCTGCGTGACGGAGAGGAACGCGCGGCCGATCTGACTCGGCTTGTCCTCATTGATATCGCAGGTCGCCTGTGCCGCCGCGGAGCCGGCGAAGACGGCCGTGAGCACGAGGGGCAGGACAACGGCCTTGCCATGAGCAAGCATCTGGGGATTTCTCCTGAGTCGGTTCGGTAGGTCGGGCAAGCGCACCCGTGGCTGGTTTACCCGCGCCGGTTCAGGCGCGTTCCCATGCTCGACGGGCCAGGTCGAAAATATCTCCCGCCGTGCGACCGGTCGCCAGAGCGACGCGGCGGACGTCCTCGAATTCCGGCTTGCCGCGGCGCCCCCCTTCGGGGAGCGTGACCACCTTGATCGCGATCCGGTGGCCGAGCACC
>DASTYL010000019.1:0-7352 GCA_035764975.1 Gemmatimonadaceae bacterium
CGCCTCGCCGCCGAGCAGCGGGGCGACCACCGGCAGCAGCACCAGGACGAATACCATCAGCAGGTCTTCCATCACGAGCCATCCCACGCCCATGCGCCCTTCGGGCGAGTCCAGCCGGTCCCGCTGCTCGAGGCCCTTGAGCAGCACGACGGTGCTCGCCACCCCGACCGACAGGCCGAGGATCGCCGCCCCGCCCGGCCCCCACCCCCATGTCAGGCCGAGCAGGGCCCCGACGGATGCCGTCACGGCCATCTGCGTGACCGCTCCCGGGACGACGACACGCCGAACGACCGCCAGGTCGCGCACCGAGAAATGCAGCCCGACGCCGAACATCAGGAGGATGACGCCGAGCTCGGCGAGCTGCCTGGCGAGTCCCGGGTCGACCTGGGGACCGGGGGTGAACGGGCCGACGACGATTCCCGCGATCAGGTAGCCCACCAGCGGGGGAAGCCCGATGCGCACGGCCACGAGGCCGAGCAGGAACGCCGCGCCGAGTCCGGCGGCGACGGTCGCGATCAGGGCGGTCTCGTGGGGCATCGACGGGTACGGGGGAAAAGGCGTTCGTGCAGGATCGAACGGACGGGTGGATCACGATCGGGTCGGACCGCAGATTTGCAGAAGCTACGCGCTGTCCTCCTCCCAGCCAATCACTGATGCCGACACTCAATACACTGGAATCCGCGGAAGCGCATCAGGCGCTGGATGCCCTCTGGATGCCGTTCACGGCCAACCGGGCGTTCAAGCAGGCGCCGCGCCTTCTCGTGGCGGCGAAGGACATGCACTACACGTCCGACGACGGCCGCCGGATTCTCGACGGCACGGCGGGCCTGTGGTGCGTCAACGCGGGGCATTGCCGCGAGCCGATCGCGGCGGCCATCGCGCGCCAGGCCCAGACGCTCGACTTCGCGCCGCCCTTCCAGCTCGGGCACCCGTTGCAGTTCGAGCTCGCCGAACGCCTTACGAAGCTGCTGCCGCGCGGAATCGATCGGGTGTTCTTCACGAACTCCGGGTCGGAGGCGGTCGACACCGCGCTGAAGATGGCCCTGGCGTATCACGGCGCGCGTGGCGACACCTCACGCACGCGGTTCGTCGGGCGGATGCGGGGCTACCACGGCGTCGGGTTCGGCGGGATCTCCGTCGGCGGCATCGAGACGAACCGGAAGGCGTTCGCGTCGCAGGCGCTGCCGCAGGTGGACCACCTGCCGCACACGCTGAACCTCGAGCGCGCGGCGTTCTCGAAAGGCCAGCCCATGTGGGGGGCGGAGCTCGCCGAAGCGCTGGAGACGATCATCGCGCGTCACGGAGGAAACTCGATCGCCGCGGTCATCGTCGAGCCGGTGGCCGGTTCCACCGGCGTGCTCGTGCCCCCCGTGGGATATCTCGAGCGGCTGCGCGCGATCTGCGCCGCCCACGGCATCCTGCTCATCTTCGACGAGGTCATCACGGGCTTCGGGCGGCTTGGTGCACCGTTCGCCGCGAGCTACTTCGGCGTGACGCCGGACCTCATCACGGTCGCGAAAGGGATCACCAACGCGGCCGTGCCGATGGGCGCCGTGTTTGCACGCCGTGGCATCTACGACACCGTGGTGAACGCGGCGGCGGGTGGCATCGAGTTCTTTCACGGCTACACCTACTCCGGCCACCCGCTCGCCTGCGCGGCGTCGCTGGCGACGCTGGATCTCTACCGGGACGAGGGGATCTTCGAGCGCGCGGCGGAGCTGGCACCCCTCTGGGAGGAAGCGGTGCACGCCCTGCGCGGGCTTCCGCATGTGATCGACGTGCGCAACCTGGGGCTCGTGGCCGCGATCGAGCTCGAGCCACGCCCCGGCGCGCCCGGCGCACGCGCATTCGACGTCTTCCTCGACTGCTTCCGGTCCGGTGCGCTCGTGCGCCCGACCGGCGACAGCATCGCCCTCTCACCGCCGCTCGTCATCTCCGCGGACCAGGTCTCGGAGCTCCTTGGGATCGTGGAAGCGGCGATAGGGCGAGTGAACTGACGACAACTGAAGTACTGAGTACCGGGTACGTGGTACAGGGACCGACATCCGGCCTCCTCAAAGGCGTACCTACCTGCTACTGCAGTACCTGGTACCTGGTACTCAGTACTCAGTACTCAGCACTGTGGTTGCCCGCACCCCCGCCCCCCTCGCCCCATGCCTTGGAGGGGCTGGCCCGTCGGTCTCGCTACGCAGTACTAAGTACCCGGTACTGCCGTTGCCGTAATCCACGAGTCGATCTTCCTCTCCAGCACGTCCAGCGGTACCGCCCCACTTCCCAGCACGACATCGTGAAATGCGCGGACGTCGAACTTCGCGCCGAGGCGGGCGGCCGCGCGGGCGCGCAGCTCCTTGATCTTCAGCTCGCCGATCTTGTACGCCAGCGCCTGGCCCGGCCACGAGATGTACCGGTCGATCTCGTTGACGACGTCCTGCTCGCTCTTGGCGGCGTTGTCCATGAAGAACGTGATGGCGCGCTCGCGCGTCCATCCCTTGTGATGCATGCCGACGTCGACGACGAGGCGCACGGCGCGCCACATCTCGTACGTCAGCTGGCCGAACTTCGAGTACGGGTCCCTGTAGAACCCGATGTCGTCACCGAGTGACTCGGCGTAGAGCGCCCATCCCTCGGTGAAGGCGGTGAAGCCGCTGTAGCGGCGGAACGCCGGCAGCTCGCCGAGCTCCATCGCGAGCGCGATCTGCAGATGATGGCCCGGGACGGACTCGTGAAGCGTCAGCGCCTCGATCTCGTACGTGGGACGGGAGCGCGGCTTGTAGAGGTTGACGTAGTAGTAGCCCGCCCGGCTGCCGTCCGCCGCGGGCCGCTGGTAGTAGGCCGTGTAGGTGTGCGGCGCCAGCGCGTCCGGGATGGGCCGCACGCCGTAGGGGGTGCGTGGCAGCTTGCCGAACAGCGTCACGAGCTCGGGGTCCACGCGCTTGGCCGTGGCGAGGTACGCCTGCAGCAGCTCTTCCGGGCTCGCATAGGAGAACTTCGGGTCGGTGCGCAGGTGATGCAGGAACTCCGCGTAGCTGCCCGTGAAGCCGACCTCGCGCATGATCCGCTCCATCTCCGTCCGGATCCGCTGCACCTCCCGCATCCCGGTGTCGAAGATCTCGTCGGGTGTCATGCGGGTGGTGGTGTACGTGCGGGCGCGGAACGCGTAGAGCGCGCGCCCGTCCGGCGTGTCGTACACGCCGACCGTCGCTCGGGTGGCGGGCAGGTACTCCCCGCGGAAGAACGCGTCGAACCGGCGGTACGCCGGCACGACGGTTTCCGTGATCGCGCGACGGGCCTCGGCACGCAGGGCGGCGCGCGTCGCCTCGCTCATGCTGTCGGGCATCGCGGCAAAGGGCCGGTAGAACGGGCTCGAGTCCGCGACGCTCGCGAGCTGCGCCGCGATCTGCGAGGGAACGCGTTCCATGATCACGCGGGGATGCACCCGCTTCTCGCGAATGCCCTGGCGCATGAGCGCGATGGTCTGGTCGACGTACGTCCCGAGGCCATGCATGCGCGCGATCCAATCCTGGTAATCGCGCACCGTCGCGAATCGAAGCGTCTCGTGCAGCTCGTCCGCGGTCTGGATGCCGCCGCGCTGGTCGAGTGGAATGAGGAACTCGCGATAGCGGTAGGCCTCGATGTCCTCTTCGTACTGCCGTTTGAAGAGGTCGTAGTTCAGCTGCTCGGCCGCCGGGAGCGAGTCCCGGGGGATGGCCGCGAGCGCCCGCAGCGCCGCCCGGGCTGCCATGTGGCGGCGCTCCTCCGCCGCCACGGTCGCCTCAGGCCACTGCGTGTTGTATCGGCGGTCGCCGAGCGCGGACGCCCAGGTGGGCTGTTCCCGCATCGTGCGCTCCCACTCGCCGTCGAAGAGCGCGTGGAGCCGGGTCGTCGCCGAGGAGTCGGCAAGCGGGACGGCAGGCGGCGCGGGCGCGCCGGCGAGGGCGAGCGCGAGCAGCAGGGGAATCATGGGCAGCATGTACGCACGAGAGGGAAGAGGTCGCGGGAACTTGCGCCGCGAACTCTTCCCTCACAACCGGCCCTCCCCGAGCCGGCCTCGTACGACCGTCCTCCGGCTGCCGTTCGTTTCCGCTGCCGTCCGACGCCGCTGTCCTGCGATAGCTGCCGTCCGTCCCGCCTCCGCTCGACTTCGCTGGCGCTCGACTTCGCTCGCGCGCAGGCACCGCATCTCCCGCGGGCCTGCACGGGGCACACGCTACCGCGAGGCGTCAGCGGGCCATCATGGTGTCACAGCAGGCCGGTCGGCGCGACTACTATATAGATGCCCGAGATGCCTGTGCCCCCGGCGCGCGCGCCCCGGGGGATGCCACCTCGATCCGTGAGGCTGTCTGGATGAAGCACCTCCGCCATCCTGCCAGGGACCAGGGTCGGAAGATCGTCGTCGTGCTGGGCGGCGGATTCGGGGGCCTCACCGCGACGCAGGTGCTCGCGCGGTACCCTGAAGTCCAGGTGCTGCTCTTCGACCGGCGCAATCACCACCTCTTTCAGCCACTGCTCTATCAGGTGGCGACGGCGGCGCTCAATCCGGCGGACATCGCGGTCCCGATCAGGGCCCAGTTCTCCGACGACGACAACGTCGAGGTCCACCTGGGCAGCGCCGAGATCGTGGACCTGGATGCGCGCGTGGTGATCGGCGGCGGCTACGAGGTGGAATACGACTATCTCGTCGTCGCACTCGGCGCACAGCACAGCTACTTCGGCCGCCCCGAGTGGGAGGAGCATGCGCCCGGCCTCAAGACGCTCGAGCAGGCGACGGAGATCCGGCGCCGCGTCCTCGCGGCCTTCGAAGAGGCGGAGAACGAGTTCGACCCGGAGCGCCAGCGGCAGGAGCTCACCTTCGTCGTGGTCGGCGGCGGGCCGACCGGAGTCGAGATGGCGGGGGCCATCGCGGACATCAGCCGCACGGTGATCGTCTCGGATTTCCGGCGGATCGATCCTTCGCAGGCGCGCGTGCTGCTCATCGAGGCGGCACCGCGCATCCTCGGGGCATTTCCGGAGGATCTCGCCGCGCGCGCCCGTCGCGATCTCGAGGAGATCGGCGTCGAGGTGCGCACGAACGCGATGGTGGAGGACATCGACGCCGACGGCGTGACCGTCGCGGGGGAGCGCATCCGCGCCCGCACGGTCGTCTGGGCAGCCGGCGTGCAGGCGTCGCGACTGGAATTCCGTCCCGCCGTCGAGCACGATCGCGCCGGCCGGGTCCGCGTTCGCCCGGATCTCTCGCTGCCAGGGCATCCCGAGGTATTCGTGGTCGGCGACATGGCCGCGCTCACGCTCGCCGACGGGAGCCAGCTGCCGGGTGTCGCTCCCGCGGCGATCCAGACGGGCGCACATGCCGCCCGGATGATCGTCCGCGACATCCGCCATCAGTCGCGGGAAGATTATCGGTATCGCGACAAGGGTCTGATGGCGACCATCGGGAAGAGCCGCGCGATCGCGGTCGCCGGGCCGCTCAAGCTCACCGGCCACATCGCCTGGTTCGCCTGGCTCTTCGTCCACATCTACTACCTCATCGGCTTCAGGAATCGGCTGGGCGTGATGTGGCAGTGGATCTGGAGCTACGTCTTCTCCAGGCGCGGCGCCCGGCTGATCACGGAGCGTGAGTGGCGGTCGCGGTGACGGGGGACAGCCGGCCCGGGTTCAGCCCGGTGAATCCCGAAGGCCCCTCCATCCGTCATGGGTTCTGGCCCGGCCGCCGAGTGATCACATCTTCCCGCTCAGCTGGCTGGCCAGAAGCCCGCGCATTCTTTTGTTTATTACGTTCAATATTGACTGAACATAGTAAACGATCTAAACTGTAGCCCCATGAATTGCTCCAGGACATGCGGCGATTTCGTCGAATCGATGGGCCTCTTCTGGGAATCGGAAGGGCTCCCTCGGATCGCCGGCCGCCTCTTCGGCTTCCTCATCGTCCAATCGGAGCCCTGCTCCCTCGACGACCTCGCGGCTGCGCTCGGCGTCAGCAAGGCCAGCATCAGCACCGATTCGCGACGGCTGGAGCAGCTCGGCCTGATCACGCGCGTCGGCAAGCCGGGAGACCGGCGGGACTACTACGTCGTCGATGCAGATGCGCCGATCACCAGTCTGGAGCTGAGGCTCCGCGGGCTGCGTCGCGCCGAGCGCTCACTCGACCTGTTGGACCTGAGCTCGCTGCCGCCCGTCGTACAACAGCGAATTCAGCGGTTCGAACACGCTCACCATCGAATCGTCCGCGCCCTCGAGGACGCGCTCGCGCAGATCAGGAGCGAGAAGTTCCCACCTGCATCACTCTCCGAGACTCTGTAATCCCGTGACTCCCCACTCACGACACCTCCGCGGCCTTCGGGCCGTGACGAGGCCGGTTCTCGCCGCGGCTGCGGCCGTGATCTTCGCGGCCACAGCGCAGGCGCAGACGCCAGTGCCGGCTGACTCCACGCCCATCACGCTGCAGGCGGCGCTCGATCGCGCCACCGGCCAGAGCCAGGAAGTCCGGCTCGCGCGCTCGCAGGTGGACTACGCTCGCCAGCAGGTGCGCGCGGCGCGGTCGGCCGCGCTCCCGCAGCTCGATGGAACGGTCGCCTACACGCGCACCTTCGCTTCGCCGTTCTCCGGCGGCGGCTTCACGCTGCCGGATTCGATGAAGTTCGAGCCCGACCCCTCGGCGCCGATCGAACAGCGCCTCCAGTATCTCGAGGACAACACGCCGAAGGCGGCGTTCGGGGCGCTGGGCGCGCTGTTCGGCAACCTGCCGTTCGGGCGTCCCAACACCTACGTCGCGCAGCTCGGCGGGTCGCAGACGCTGTGGTCCGGCGGCCGAGTCGGCGCCGCGCTCCGGATCGCGGAGGAGTTCCAGCAGGCCGCCCAGCTCCAGCTCACGGAGGAGGTGGCCGAGATCGAGCTCCAGACGCGGACGGCGTACTACAACGCGCTGCTCGCGCACGAGATGGAGAAGATCGCCGCCGCCGCGCTCACCCAGGCCGAGGCGTTCCTGCGCGACGAGCAGCTTCGCCGGCGTGCGGGCACGTCCTCCGATCTCGACGTGCTGCGCGCCGAAGTCGCCGCGGAGAACCTGCGGCCGCAGCTCGTCGCGGCGCGCAACGCCGCTGAGGTGGCGACGCTGAACCTCAAGCGGCTCATCGACATCCCGCTCACGCAGCCGGTCGCGTTGACGACGCCGCTCACCGTGCCCTCGGAGCGCGAGCTCGCGATGCCCACCATCGACGCGGCGGTGCTGCTCGCGCAGCGTGCCGCGCTGCGCGCGCAGGAGCGGCAGGTCGCGATCCGCGAGCAGCAGGTGCGCATCGCACGGGGCGCCATGCTCCCCTCCATCGGCCTGTCGGTGAACTACGGCAAGCAGCTCC
>DASTYL010000020.1:0-16350 GCA_035764975.1 Gemmatimonadaceae bacterium
GGCCAGCCCGTCGAGCAGGTTGTGCAGGGTGTCGCCGATGAGGACCAGGTACGTCACGGGGAGCCGCTCGCCGCCCACGGGGCGGTGGCTGTGATGCCAGTGCAGGAACTGCTCGAGCGCGAAGAAGACGGTGAACCCTGCCAGGAACAGGAGGAAGACGGACGGCCGCGGTCCGAGGCGCTCGACGGCACCCGGCAGCATGTGCAGCATCGCCCCGGCGAGCAGCGTGCCTGCCGCGAAGGCGACGAGCGGGAGCAGCAGACGGCGCAGCTGATCGGGATGCAGCAGCAGCCCGATGCTGCCGACGAGCGCAATGGCGCTCATGGCGATGCCGCTCAGCACGATCCACGCGAGGGTCGTCATCGGGGGGGAATGTACGCCGGCTGCAGTCCGCCGCGCGGCACGCTTCGCGCTCCGTCCGGCCGGATCACGTCCAACTATGCCGGGGGATGGCCATGATCGAGTCGGGGAACGGCGCGCAGGCGCCCGCCGCGGTCGCGACGACCTATGCAGGGCGTTGGGTGTCGGCAACACTCGGAGCGCAGGGGCTTCGGACCGACGTCCGCGCCCGGACCCACGACTTCTCCGCGGACGAGCCTGTGGCGCTCGGCGGCACCGATGCGGGCCCCACCCCCTTCGAGCTGCTCCTGGCGGCGCTGGGCAGCTGCATGACCATGACGATGCGGCTGTACGCGGATCGCAAGGGATGGCCGCTCGACGGCGCCCGCGTGCAGCTCCGCACGGCGCCGTCGCGCGACCCCGACCCGGAGGTGCGCATGGTCGGGGCAAAACGGGTGACGCACATCGAACAGCGCATCGAGGTCACGGGCGCGCTGTCGGAAGCGCAGCGCGCCCGGCTCATCGAGATCGCGGATCGCTGCCCCGTGAAGCGGGCCCTGGAAGGGGGCATCCAGGTCGTGACCGCTTCCGGGGAGGCAACGTGATCGACGGTCGTGCGTTGCCGACGGGTCAGAGCTTCGCCGTCCCGTCGCGCGGCTCGTCGATGGGGTCGTGCTCGAGCGCCTGCTTCGGAAAGAGCAGGCTCGCCGCGACCGCCGTCAGCAGCACCAGTGCGATCACGACCAGCGAGATCCCGACCGGCACCTTGTAGACGTCGGTCAGCAGCATCTTGGCGCCGACGAACACCAGCACGGCCGAGAGGCCGAGCTTCAGGTAATGGAACTTGTGGATCACGCCGGCGAGCAGGAAGTAGAGCGCGCGCAGGCCGAGGATGGCGAACACGTTCGACGTGTAGACGAGGAACGTGTCGGTCGTGATCGCGAAGATGGCCGGGATCGAGTCCACCGCGAAGATCAGGTCCGTCGTCTCCACCAGCACCAGCACCACGAACAGCGGCGTGGCCACGCGGCGGATCCGGCCGCCGATCTCCTCCGTCACGAAGAAGCGCTGGCCGTGATAGACGTTCGTCACGGGCATGATCCGCCGGACCAGGCGGATGACGGGGTTGCTCTCGGCGTCGATCGCGTGTTCGGTCTGCATCGCCATCCGGATGCCGGTGAAGACGAGGAAGGCGCCGAAGACGTAGATGATCCAGTGGAACTCCGCGATCAGCGCGGCCCCGGCGGCGATCATCGCGCCGCGCATGAGCAGCGCGCCGAGGATCCCCCAGAACAGCACCCGGTGCTGGTACTTCGCCGGGACGTTGAAGTAGCTGAAGATGAGGACGAAGACGAAGATGTTGTCCACGGACAACGCCTTCTCGATCAGGTATCCCGTGAGGAATGCCAGACCGGCCTCGGCCCCCATGAAGTGGTAGATGCCGTAGTTGAAGATCAGCGCGAGGGCGACCCACAACGCGCTCCACGCCGCGGCCTCCCGGAGCGAGACCTCGTGGGCCTTCCGGTGGAAGACGCCGAGGTCCAGCGCCAGCATCAGGAGGACGAAGACGTTGAAGCCGGCCCACAACCAGATCTGATCCATGTGCAGCTCCGCGTCGCCGGGTCGGGGTGCGAACGCACGAAGGGCGAGCTCTTCGCGCGGCCGGGTGCAAAGCTGCACCATCCATGCGAAGGTCTCGCCCGGTCATTCCCCCGACTTGCGCACCGTGCGCCGCGGCGGCGCAGTATTGACGATGCGACAGCACGAGCCGGCAGGCTCGCGGAGCTACTCCCCTTCAGGCGGGGAATCTAGCGGTGGCCGCTTCCTCGGCCAACCGTGGGATCCCGCGGCACGCTTCAAGCGGGACGGTTGGGGGCGCTTCCCAACCGCCGAGGACAGGGAATGACCGATCCGGAAGCCGCACCGGCGCGCTCGCCAGGCGACCATCGCCGGGAAGCGGTCCCGTGACTGCCAACGGCCTGCTCCAGCTCGTCACGGTGGACGGGCAGCATGCGCTGTCCGACTACGCGGCCGTGGCCCACCTCGCGCCCGCCGTGCGGGAGCTCCAGGCGGAGGCGGCCGGGCTGCTGCCACGGCTCGCCGGCCGGACGGTGTGGATGGTGAGCTCCACGGCTCGCGGCGGCGGCGTCGCGGAGCTGATCCCGCCGATGATCGCCCTGTTGCGCGACCTCGGCGTTCGCGCCGAGTGGGTGGTGATCGGCTCGGACGATCCCGACTTCTTCGTGTTGACGAAGCACATCCACAACCTCGTGCACGGCGTCGGGCCGCCGCGGTTCGACGAATCCGCGCGCACGTTGTTCGAGCGTGTGAACCGCGCCAATGCCGACGCGCTGCGGGCGAAGCTGCGGCCGGGGGACGTGCTGGTCGTCCACGATCCGCAGCCCCTCCCGATCGCCGGGATGCTGCGAGCGGACATGCCGCTCTCGGCCGTCTGGCGCTGTCACATCGGCCTCGATTCTGAAACGCCGGCCACGCGTGCGGCCTGGGCGTTCATGGCCCCGTACCTGGACGGGTACGATCACGCGGTATTCTCCGCGCCGGAGTACATCCCGCAGCGGCTCGCAGGGCGCGCGACGGTGATCGCACCGGGCATCGACCCGCTCTCCTGCAAGAACATGGAGCTGTCGCTGCGGCACACGGTGGAGGTCCTGTGCAACAGCGGGCTCGCGACGCCGCCAGGGCCGATCGTCCATCCGCCCTTCGTGCCGCAGGCGCGCCGGATGCTGCCCGACGGAACGTTCGCCCCCGCAAGCGCGATGGAAGACATCGGGCTCCTGACGCGCCCCATCGTGTCGCAGGTCTCGCGATGGGATCGCCTGAAGGGCTGGCTCCCGCTGCTCCAGGCGTTCGCCGCGTTGAAGCAGTCGATCTTCGAGGGCGGCGCGGGCACCGACCGCCTGCACCACCGTCGGCTCGACCTCGTGCGCCTCGTGCTGGCAGGCCCCGACCCCGATGTCATCCAGGACGATCCCGAAGGCCGTGAGGTGCTCGCCGAGCTCGGGGCGGCGTACGCGGCGCTCCACCCCGCCGTGCAGGACGACATCGCCCTCGTCGCCCTTCCGATGGAGTCACGCGATGCGAACGCGCTCATGGTGAACGCGTTGCACCGGGCCTCGACGCTGGTGGTGCAGAACTCGTTGCGCGAGGGGTTCGGGTTGACGATCGCCGAGGCGATGTGGAAGCGCGTGCCGGTGCTCAGCAATTCGCGCGCGTGCGGCCCGCGCCAGCAGATCCGCGATGGACTCGACGGGCGGCTCATCGCGGACCCGGAAGACGTGACCGAGCTGCGGCGCGCCCTCGACACCGTGCTCGCCGACTCGGAGGGCCGGCATCGCTGGGGGGGCAACGCGCAACGTCGCGTTCACGAGCTGTTCCTGGGGATCGGGCAGTTGCGGCGATGGGGGGAGCTTTTCTCGCGGCTGCCCCCGTTCGCGACGGGCTGACCGGCCCCGCGTCATTCACATCTCGTCCGCCGTCGGGCCGTACATCCACGGCAGGGCGACTCCGACGAGCCGGTAGTAGACGGACAGCTGACCGCGATGATGCGCGATGTGGCTCACGAGGTGCTGGCGCAGGACCTTGCCGCGGCGGTCCTTGAGCAGCACCTGGTCGCCCGCGCGGAGCGTCCACAGCTCGTCCAGCTTCTCGGCGGACATCGCGACCAGCGCTGCGCGCGCGGCTGCCGCGGTTCGATCATGGATCGTCAGAAGCTCGGCCGCGCTGCGAACGGTGGTCGCGGCCGGCGGGCGCGTCGCGAAATCGAGCTCGTCGGATGTCAGCATCGTCTCCGCGAAGCCGGGCAGCTCCGCGACGTGCGTGGCGAGGCGGCCGAGGGACATCGACTTCTCGTGCGGCTTCCAGTCGGCGTGGCCTTCGGGGAACCGCTCGAGCAGGCGGCGGGTGGTGGCGAATTCGACGTCGAGATCGTCGAAGTACCGATCGAGAACGGATGTCATCTGGATCTCGGGTGCGGGTGGCTGGTGGCTGGCCTCGTCATCAGCGCGAACGTTAACTCTTCGCTCCCGGCGTGGCAGGCGACTGGCGCACCGCGTATCCCCGTGCGATCCTGAGGCGATGGAGCATCCCGGACGGACGGCGCCCCCCGCATGGTCGACCGAGCACCTCCGCGATGGAGTGGATCGGTTGTTCGCAGGCCCCGGCGAGATGCGTGCGTTCTGCCGCAGCTACGATTGGGCCGCGACGCCGCTGGGCCCGGTGGCAACCTGGCCCCAGAGCCTCAGGACCGCCGTCGATCTCTGCCTCGGCTCCGCCTTCGCGAGCTTCGTCTGGTGGGGCACCGACCTGCTCCAGATCTACAACGATGCCGGTGTCGCAATCGCGCGCGGCAAGCATCCGCTGGCCTTCGCGGCCCCGGCGGAGCGAGCGTGGGCGGACGTGTGGGAGGTGGCCCGGCCGATGGTGGAGCACGTCGTCGCGACGGGAGAAGCGGTGTCCGGCGAGGATCTTGAGATCGTCCTCGCCCGCGGCGGCCCCGACGGCCCTGCCACATTCACCTTCTCGTTCAGCGCGCTCCATGACGAGTCGGGAGCGGTGGCCGGCGTGTTCGTCACCGCGATCGAGACCACGGCGAAGGTCCAGGCTGAACGTCGGCAGCAGGCCGTGATCGATCGGCTGCGCGAGGCGAACGAGGAAGTCGCGCGGTCGCTCAGCCGCATGCGCGAGAGCGAGGATCGCTATCGCACGCTCTTCGAGTCCATCGATGAAGGCTTCTGTCTCATCGAAGTGCTGTTCGATGACGCCGGCAACGCCAATGACTACCGCTTTCTCGAAGCCAACCCGGCCTTCGAGCGGCACACGGGCATTCCGGACGCGGTGGGGCGGACGATCCGGGAGATCGTGCCGGCGCATGAACAGCACTGGTTCGAGATCTACGGCCAGGTCGCACGCACCGGGGTCCCCGCGCGGTTCGAGGAAACGGCGACGGCGCTCGGGCGCGACTACGACGTGTACGCGTTCCGCCTCGGTGCGCCGGAGCTGCGGCGAGTCGCGGTCCTCTTCAGCGACGTCACCGCGCGGCGTCGGACCGAAGCGGCGCTGCGGGAGAGCGAGGCGCGCTATCGCACCCTCGCGGATCTCAGCCCCGACGCCTCGTGGGTGAATCTCGACGGGAAGCTCGTCTACGCCAATCAGACGGCGGCGAAGGTGATGGGAGCGGCGAGCTCCGAGGAGCTCATCGGACGGCGGGCGCTCGACATCGTGGAGCCGGAGTATCGTGAGTTCCTGCGCGAGCGTGCGGTCCGGCTGCTCGCGAGCGGCGGCACTGCCGGGGTGACGGAGATGCGCTGGCGCCGGCTCGACGGGTCGGTCATCGACGTCGAGTCCACCGCCAGCCTGGTGCCATGGGCCGGCCGAACCGCCATTCAGGTCGTCTTCCGCGACGTCACGGCGCGCAAGCGCGCGGAGCGGGAGGAGCGCGCCTTGCGCGAGCGCGAAGCCCGGCTCGCAGCGGCGCTCGACGCCGAGCGAACCGCGCTGCTCGAAGAGGTGTTCCGCTGGGCGCCGTCCTTCCTGCACGTGCTGCGGGGTCCGGAGATGGTCATCGAGTTCGCAAACGAGGCCTATTTCCAGCTCGTCGGCCACCGCGACGTGATCGGCCGTCCGGCATTCGAGGCGATGCCGGAGGCGAGAGCGGGGGGCTACCCCGCGCGCATCGCGCACGTGATGGCCACCGGCGAACCCTTTTACGGACGTGAGCTGCCGGTGACGCTGGCCCGCACTCCCGGCGCGCCGCCCGAGGAGCGACTCATCGACGTCGTCTATCTCCCGCTCGTCGATGCCGACGGCACCTGCACGCGCGTGCTGGGACACGGCACCGACGTGACCGATCACGTTCGCGCGCGCCGGCATGCCGAGGCGGAGCGGGACGCGGTGCGCCGGCAGCTGTCGGCGGCCGAGGAAGACGAACGTCGCCGGCTCGCGCGGGAGCTGCACGACCAGCTCGGGCAGCATCTCACTGCGCTCGCGCTCGGGCTGACCGAGGTGCACCGGCTGCTCGATGCCGGCCGGCCTGCGACGGCGCGCCTCACCCAGCTCGACGAGCTCGCCCAGCTCATGACGCGGGATGCGCGCTATCTCGCGCTCGAGCTGCGCCCGCCGGAGCTCGACGACGTCGGGCTGGAGAGCGCCGTGGCCTCGTACGTGGAGCAGTGGCGCACCCGGTACGGAGTGGACGCCGAGCTGGCGATCACCGGGGCCTCAGCCGAACGCCCGCTGCCCCCCGAGCTGGGCACGGCGATCTATCGCATCGTGCAGGAGGCGCTCACCAACGTCGCGCGGCATGCGAAAGCCAGGCAGGTGAGCGTCATGCTGGGCAAGGAGGAGTCCGAAGTGCGGCTCATCGTGGAGGACGACGGGCGGGGCTTCGACCTCGACGCGACGATGGAGCTCGCGCGCAGACAGCGGCGCCTCGGCCTCGCCGGCATGCGCGAACGTGCGGCGCTGGTCGGCGGCATTCTCGAGGTGGAGACGAGACCCGGGAGCGGCACCACGATCTACGTGCGGATGCCGCTCGAACGGAACTAGCGGCGGCACGCCGCGGCGTCTCACCGTGGAAGCACAACGGCCGCGAGGATCTCCTCGCGGCCGTTGCACGTCCCGGGATGGCGGGCGCCTACAGCCCGATCCCGACGTCCATGTCGAGGGCATCGGCGAGCCCTTCGCCGAGGGCGTTCGCCTCGTGGGCGCGCTGCTCGATGCTGGCCCACTCCACGGTGCCCGCCAGGCGCAGGTTGTCGCACCAGAAGGCGTGCGTCCGCGTGATCGCCCACGCCGTGCCGATGCCGAACGTGCACACGACCAGCAGCAGGCTGGTGACGTAGAGCCCGAGCAGGTCGCGGCCGGTCACGGTCGAGACGAAGCGCGCGCCGCGCATCCGGGTGTGCGACCAGAAGAAGCGATGCTTGAAGGCCGCGTACCAGATCCACGAGAGACCCAGCGTCGGGATCGTCAGCAGCAGCGCCTTGAGGTATTCACCGAAGAGCGCCCGGCCATCCCCGTCGTAGGAGAACGGCTCGGCGCCGAAGCGGGCGTTGTTCACCAGGAAGGCGCGGTTCTGGTTCTGGAAGTACGGCGTATACAGGCCGAGGGTAATGAGGCTCAGCAGCATGCCGCGGAGCGTCAGCTTCATGTAGTCGCCGGTCGACCCGTGAAACGAGAAGCGGATCCCGCGCCACGAGCTGCGGCTCAGGCGGTAGCGGCGGGAGAGGTTGACCGCGGCGGTGGCGAGAATGGCGATGACGGTGTAGAGCCCGATCGTGAGCGCCGCCTGCACGCCCGGCGCCACCTGCGGCGCCGGCGCGCCCGGCTCGCCGGCGAAAACGACCACCGCGATGCCATACAGGAGCGAGAGGACCAGGATGATGCCGAACGCGCGGAGCATGCCGCGGAACAGCTCCCCACCCGTGCCGTGATAGGCGAACCGGTCGCCGTCCGCCTCGGTGTGGCTGTAGTGGAACTCGCGCAGCTTCGTCTTCGCCCAGAAGGAATAGATGCCGAGCGTGAGCACCGTCAGGATGGAATTCACCAGCATCAGTCCGAACAGCGAACCTCCGATGCCGTGATAGCGGAATCTCGCGGTAGCTGAATGCATGTGGTGGTGTCGTGGGGAGGGAGGAAGGGAGGGGGAGGGACGGGACGGTGCCGCGACACTGCGCGGCACCGTCAGGCACCAGACGATCGGGGCCGGCCGGCGATTCGCTTCAGGGGCGGGCCCGGGGGGGGCGGGGGTACGGCGGGCCGGGGGCCTGCGGGCGGCTACCGTTACGGGGCGTAATCTCGAGGCCTGGTGCGTGGCAGGGCGGTCAGCTTGTCACGGCCCTTGCGACGATCGGAGGCCGCAGGCTCCGGATTGGGCGTCGCACCCGACGCGGCGCGCCGCCCGCGGCGTGGTTCCACCCCACCCCCAGGTCCACGTGCCAAGACTCTCGGCGTACATTCTCGAGCATACCGACGAGATCCTGTCGGAGTGGGAAGTGTTCGCGCGAGGCCTCCCCGGCGGGGAGACGATGGACATCACCGCCCTCCGGGACCATGCGAAGGAGATGCTTGGCGTGGTGGCCCGGGCCCTGGAAGCGCCCGGGATGCCGCCGGCACTGGTGGAGCAGGTTGGGGCAGATCGCGGGGCGGGCGAACGGCGCAAGCCTACGGCCGCCCAGGCGCACGGTGCCGGCCGCGCGGAAAGTGGATTCACCGTCGGCGAGATGGTGTCGGAGTTCCGGGCCCTCCGGGCGAGCGTCACGAGGCTGTGGATCCGGGATCTCCCCCGGCAGGCGGCCACCGATTTCGCCGACCTGATGCGCTTCAACGAGGCCATCGACCAGGCGATCGCGGAGTCGATCGTCCGCTTCACCCAGGAAGTCGACAGGACGAGGGACCGGTTTCTCGCGATCCTCGGTCACGATCTTCGCACCCCGCTGGGCGTGATCACCATGTCCAGCCAGTCGCTCCTCGATTTCTGCGAGCTGGGGGAGCCGGCCCACACGATGGTCACCGTCATGTCGCGCAGTGCGAGGCGCATGAACCAGATGGTGCAGGACCTGCTCGAGTTCACACGGACCCGGCTTGGCGATCGCATGCCGCTCGAGCGTGCCGACATGGACGTCCGCGGCCTGCTCGACGACGTCGTGGCGGAAGTCGCCGCGTCGTATCCGCGATGCAACGTGCGCATCGAGGCGAATGGCGACCTGCACGGCGCGTGGGATCGGGCGCGGCTCGCCCAGGCGCTCACGAATCTCGTCGGCAATGCGGTGCAGCACGGAACGGCGACGGCCCCCATCCTCGTCTCCGCGCGCGGCGGCGCCGACGACGTCGTCATCGCCGTGCACAACGAGGGGCCTGCAATTCCCCCCGATGAGCTGACCTCCATCTTCGAGGCCATGACGCACGGGGGCGGCGATCAGAAGCGCGACCGCCGGCACATGGGACTCGGGTTGTTCATCGTGGACCAGATCGTGACGGCGCACGGCGGGACCGTCGGCGTCGAGTCATCCGCCAGCGAGGGGACGACGTTCACGGTGCGGCTGCCTCGCGCGGCCCGATGACCACGTGGTGGCTCCGCGACGGCACGTCCCGCGCGCGCACGGCCCCCGCCCTTGACTCCCCCCGGGCCCGATCCCACTCTGCGCACATGGACTCCTCCCGACGCGACTTCCTGCGGGGCGCGGTGTCGGCCGCGGCCGCCGTTCCGCTCCTCGATGTCACCACGCGCGTGCGCGGGATCGTCGACGCCGCGTCCGGGACGCGACGCACCCAGGCAGCGGACGCGAAGCCGGTCACCCCGTTTCCCTATGTGGACGGCCTGACGTTCTTCGCGCGGACGGCATCCCTGGCGGCGTCCGGGCTGTCGGGGATCATCACCGACGTGTCGGCGTACGAGCCCGTCGAGCCGTCGCCCGCGGGAAGAGCTCCGCGCTATCGCCGGTCGTTCGCGGCATGCGCGCGCTCCATCACGGGGATGCGGCGTGCCTTGAATGCGGGCGAGGTGCGCGGGGCCTTCCTCGCGACGCGCGGCAGCGAGATTCGCCCAGCCTGGGAGACGGGACGCACCGCGGTCCTCCTGCAGTTCCAGAGCGCCGAGCCGGTGGGGGAGGACCTGACACGGCTCGATCTCTTCCATGAGCTCGGGCTGCGGGTGCTGCAGCTCACGCACCACAACGACAACGCGTGGGCCGGCGGCGCGCTTGAGCCGGTGTGGACGGGACTGACCCGGACCGGCGTGGCGGGGGTCGAGCGCCTCGACGAGCTCGGAATCATCCCCGATCTCTCGCACGCGAGCGACGTCACCGCGCGCGACGTGCTGCGCGTGAGCCGGAAGCCCGTGATCGTCTCGCATGGCGCGGCGCGCGCGCTCGTGGACAACGCGCGCTGCACGCCGGACGACGTGATCCGCGGCGTGGCGGATTCCGGCGGGATGATGGGCGTCTTCATGATGAGCTTCTGGCTCACCCGCGACGCGGTGCCCACCGCGGAGTCGTACGTCCGGCAGATCCGGCACGTCCGTAACGTGGCGGGCATCGATGCCGTGGGCATCGCGAACGACTACGACGTCGCGGGGCTCGCGGCGGCCCGCGAGCCGGGGATGGACAACGCGGCCGTCGCGCGGCGCGACTATGCGCCGTGGTGGGACCTCGTCGCGCGGGAAGGGGCGCATGGATTCAGCAGCGCCACACGGCCGACGCATGCGGTCATCCCCGAGCTGAACGACATCCGCCGCGCCTTCACCATCCATGAGACACTCGATCGCGCGGGGTTCCGCACGGGCGAGATCGAGAAGATCATGGGCGGCAACTGGTGCCGCGTGCTGACCGACGCGCTGGGCTGACGGGCGATCCCGGCGCCGGGCCGCTTCGGCGTGCTTTCGCGGCGCCGGGCGTCAGCCCCCGCTCGGAATCCGCAGCTCCTGGCCCGGGCGAATGCGCTCCCCGCGCAACCCGTTCGCCCGCGTGATGGCATCGACCGTGGTGTCGTGCATCTGTGCGATGTCCCAGAGCGTATCACCGGCGCGCACGACGTAGGTCGACGGGGTCTCGGGCACGTTGGCGGCGACCTGCGTGCGCGGCTCGTCCTTCACGCGTGCGGAGGCGTAGCGGGCGTATTCCGTCGGAAAGACGGCGACGTGGAAGTGCGGCGGGGCAAATTCCTCGGTGGCCTCCAGCACGCCGGCGCCCTCCAGCTCGAGCAGCGCCGACCGCAACCACGCGCGGCAGGGCCGGCCAACCGGCTTGCGGAGGTCGATCGCCATGCCGGTCGGATGCACGGAGAGATCCGCGCTGTTGGCCGGCTGTCGCGTGGCCGGGCGAACGGCGCTCGTGACGACGAGGGGCTCGCCGCACGCATCGCGATACTGCGCGGCGAGGCGCTGCACGAAGGTGCGTGTCGTGGGTCGCACATATGGATAGCCCACCCGGTGGAGCCTGAGCGCATCCCCGGACTCCAGCCGGACGAGGCGTCCGGCCGCCACATGCCGGCGCACGCTCGCCGGGGTCTCGAAGAACGACAGGTCCTCGGCCACGGCGTGGCGGTGCATGCGCTCGATGCTCGCGCGGGACCCGCGGAGCGACTGGGCCGGGAGCGAGTTCGGGAGGAGCACTGCGAGGAGAAGCGCGGCGCCGGCGAGGGCGGCCGCGGAACGGCGGGACGATGACATCGATGTGGAGCGGCGGACGGGTGGGATGTGCAGCGTAAAAACCGTGCACAGCGGAGTAGTACCCGATGGAACGGATTCGGTCCACCCCTCCCGCGAAATGCGCCGATTTCACGGCCCACCTCGCCAGTGCGTCAGGGAGCGCCGCGACTCTGTCTACGAGGCGCGGTCACGTCCCGGACGAGGCAACCGCAGGGTGAACACCGACCCCTCACCCGGGGCGCTCGTGACCGTGAGGTCCCCACCCATGCTCCGTGCGAGCTGACGGCTGATGGCCAGCCCGAGCCCCGTGCCGTCCTGGCGGGTGGCCAGTGTCCGCTCGACCTGCACGAACGGTTCGAAGATCGCATCCAGCTTGTCGCCGGGGATGCCGATGCCGTCGTCGCTCACGGTCGTCCGGACCTCCGTCTCGTCGCCCGAGCAGTCGATGCGGATCGTGCCGCCGGGGGCCGTGAACTTGATGGCATTGGACAGCAGGTTGATGAGGATCTGCCGGAGCTTCTCTTCGTCCGCGAGCACGGCGATGTCGCCGCACGCGCCGGTATCGACATACTGCAGCTGCTTCGACCGGAGCTGCGGCGTGACGAGCGTCTCGACGGAGGCCAGCATCTCGCGCATCCGCACCGGTGCGATGACGAACTGCAGCCGGCCCGCTTCCAGCTTCGCGTAGCTGAGCACGTCGTTGACGAGCGACAGCAGGTGGCGCTGGCTGCGCTCGATCCGCTCGAGGTCCTGCTGCTGCTCGCGCGTGACCGGACCCCGCACCCCCATCTCGATGAGCTGGGTGTACCCGGCGATGGCGTTCAGCGGCGTTCGCAGCTCGTGGCTCATCATCGCGAGGAAGTGGCTCTTCGCGCGATTGGCCTCCTCGGCCTGCGCCGCGGCGGTCTCCGCCTGCTCGCGCAGCGTGCGCTCGTTGGCGAGGAGCTGCCGCCGCTCCTCCAGGTGATCGCGCACGTCGTACTGGCGTGCCCGGGCGCGCAGCGCCGCGCGGAGCGTGCTGACGATCGTGGCGACCCGCACGGGCCGCTCCACCAGCGTGACGTTCGCGCGCGAGGCGAGCTCCTCGAGCGCGCGGGGGATCGCGAGCGACAGCTCGCCCTCGCCCGTCACGACGATGACGGGAACGTCCGACCAGGAGGGCTGCGCATCGAGGCGGTCCAGCAGCATCGCGCGTGCGCCGGTGCCGAGTGCCTCCGCCGCCACGACGACGGCGCCGACACCGCGCTCGATTGCCGCACAGAGCGAGGGCATGTCGGGATGCGAGACCGCCGCGAGCCCGGCCGCACCCAGCACGCGGACGGCGATCGCGCCATCCTGCGCCGTGGGCGTGAGCAGCGCGACGCGTTGCTCCGCCGGCACGTCCCGTGTCACGATCACGGCGTCGGTTCGCCGTCGAGCTCGGAGGCGGGACGTATCGGGCCGTCCCACCCCATCAGCGGCCCGATGTCGCCGTGATAGCTGGGAACGCCCGTCAGCACGCCCTGGAAGTCGTGCAGCGGCGGGCCCACGTGCAGGCCCCCGTGCTGGACGCGGCACTCGCGAATGGTGCGCTCGTGGTCCCCGCTGCGCTTCTTCACCACCGAGATCGCCTGGCGCACCGACCCGCGCACCTCGAAATACCGGAGGAGTACGACGGAGTCCGCGAGATAGCTCACGTCCGCCGCCTCGTCCACAGGGCTGCCGAAGATCCCGCGCTGGACGAGCGTCAGCACCGTCGTGCAGCCACGATTCGCGAGGTACGACAGGAGCTCGTGCACCTGGATCGGCAGCAGCCGTTCCTCGGGCATCGACTGCAGGTACCCGTTGATCGAATCCATGATGAACATCCGCACCCCCTCTTCCTCGACGGCGCGCACCACGTGGTTCGCGAACTCGCCGGGAGAGAGCTCGGTCGGCTCGATCTGATGGAGGGACATCCGTCCGTCGGCGACGAGATCGCGCACGTCCATCCCGAGCCCCTCGGCCCGCAGCGTGAACGTCGAGAGGCGTTCGTCGAAGAGGTACATGCGCACCTTTTCCCCCCGCGTCGCCGCTGCACAGGCGTATTGCGTGGCGAGGACCGACTTGCCGGTGCCCGCCGGGCCCGTGATGAGCATGCTCGTGCCTCCCGGCAGCCCGCCGCCGAGCAGCGCGTCGAGCTGCGGAGAGCCGCTGGCGAGCGTTCGGCCGCGATCCGGCGCGGTCGGCGCCTCGCGCCGGATCCGCGGGTACACCGCCAGCCCGCCTGTCGTGATGCGGAAGTCGTGGTATCCGCCGCGGAAGCGCCGGCCCCGGAGCTTCGTCACCTGCATGCGACGCCGTTCGGCGCCGTACTCGAGCGCGATGTGCTCGAGCTCGATCACGCCATGCGCGAGGCTGTGCAGCTGCAGCTCGCCCTCGGGTGCCGTCTTGTCGTCGAGCAGCAGCACCGTCGAGCGCCGGCCGGTGAAGTACTTCTTCAGCGCGAGGATCTGGCGCCGGAAGCGCAGCGGGTCGCGGGCCAGGAGGCGCATCTCGGACAGCGAGTCGAGGACGATCCGCTGGGCGCCCGACTGCTCCACCGCCGCGAACATCCGGTCGATCGTCTCCTGCAGCTCGACCTCGGCCGGATGGAACAGCGTGTACCCCTCCGCCGCGGATGGGTCGTCCGCTTCGGCCATCTCCATGACGTCGATCGCGTCGAGCGACCAGCCGTGCGACGTCGCGACCTGCGTCAGCTCCTCGCGGCTCTCGGACAACGTGACGTAGAGGCCGCGCTCCCCCTCGGCGACGCCGGTGAGCAGGAACTGGAGCGCGAGCGTCGTCTTGCCCGTGCCTGGTGAACCGTCGACGAGGTACAGCCGGTTGTGCGGGAGCCCGCCCGCGAGGATCTCATCCAGGCCGGCGATCCCGGTCCGTGCCAGTCCGGCGTCGGAGGACGTATCGGGTGAATGGGGGACAGCGGCGCGCTTCGGCGTTTTCGGCATCGATTGACGGGAACGGACGTAGGGACCCGACGGCCGGAGGCGCGGGCGAGGGGGACGCAGATGTTCAATGATGCAGACGGTAGGCCGTGAGGCCGCCGGGACTGTTCGCAGGGAATGAACGGCCCACCCTTGACATGCAGCCGCTAGGCTGCATTTTCGCTGGCGGGGTGCATCTCCAGCGGAGTCGGGGAATGGATGCGGTGTTCAAGGCGCTGGCGGACCCGAGCCGCCGGCTGCTGCTCGACCGGCTGCACCGGCACGACGGGCAGACGTTGCGGGAGCTGTGCTCCGGTCTCGACATGGCCCGGCAGTCGGTCACGAAGCATCTCGCCGTGCTCGAGGCGGCGCATCTCGTCGTGACGCGCCGCAAGGGACGCGAGAAGCTGCACTTCCTGAACGCGGCTCCGATCCAGGAGATCGCCGACCGCTGGATCAGCCGGTATCACCGCGAGCGCGTCGGCGCGCTTGCCGACCTCAAACGCACGCTGGAGGGCCCCGCCGTGAGCGACACCGCGTTCGTCTACGTCACCTACATCCGCACGACGCCCGAGGCGCTCTGGCAGGCGCTCACGGACCCCGCGTTCACGATGCGATACTGGGGCGCGGGGCTGCGGTCCGACTGGACCGTCGGCGCGCCTGTCCTCTGGCAGTCCGCCCCCGATGAGCCGTTCCGTGATCTCGACCAGCGGGTGCTCGAGGCGGAGCCGCACCGGCGGCTCTCGTACACCTGGCACAACTACCAGCCGGAGCACGCCGGCTACTTCGGGTGGTCCGCCGAATACCTCGCGCGGCTGCAGCAGGAGCCGCGCTCGAAGGTGACGTTCGAGCTGGAGCCGATCGGCAACGGGGTGGTGAAGCTCACGCTCACGCACGACGACTTCGTGCCGGACAGTGAGATGCGCCGCGCGGTGAGCAGCGGGTGGCCGGAGATCCTCGCCAGCCTGAAGTCGCTGCTCGAGACGGGCGAGGTACTCGTGCCCGCGGAGTCGCTGCCGAGTGAAAGCTCGACCGAAACGCCCCGGCGCGGCTAGGGAAGCTCGCACCGTCCGGCCAACACGGGATCACACCACCCAGGTCATCGTCAATCATGCTCCGGGCTCTCCTGCTGTCACTCGCACTCCTCGCCGGGTGCGTGACCACCCACACCCCCGCGCCGATGTTCACCGCCGCCGACCTGTCGCACCTGAAGTTCCTCGAAGGACGCTGGAAGGGGACCGGCCCCGACGGACAGGCCTTCTACGAGCAATACGACTTCCCGGATGCCGTGACGTTTCGCTCGCGCCGCTTTCCCGACGCGACGTTCTCCGCGGCGACGGATGGCAGCTCGGTGACCTTGCAGGATGGCGAGATCATCTCGCGCTGGGGCGAGTACACGTGGAAGGCGGTCGAGCTCAAGCCGGAACTGGCGTGCTTCGAGCCGGTGAACGCGCCGAGCTCGTTCTGCTGGCGTCGTACCGGTGCGAACGCGGCCGAGGCGGTCCAGCGTTGGACGGATGCAGAGGGGAAGGAGCAGAGCTACACGGTGCCGCTCGAGCGGCTGCCGGACCGCCCTTGACGGATCGGGCGTCTGGTCGCCTCAGCGCGGCGGGCCGACCAGCGCGGTCGCCGCCGCGGCGACGTGACGGCCCGGCGGGTCGTCGGCGCCGAAGAGCCGCGCGGTCATGAACGCGCCGTCCATGAGGAGGAGGAGCTGGTCGCCCAGCGCGTCGCCATCGGCGGCGCCCGCCTGCGCGGCCATGGCCCGCAGGCGCGCGCGCAGCCGCGACTTGTGCTCGCGCGCGACGTCGTGCGCGCGCGTCCCGCGCTCCGGGAACTCCGAGGCCGCGAGCAGGAAGGGACATCCGAGGCAGCGCGGCGAGCCGACGAGCTTCTCCATCCCCG
>DASTYL010000021.1:0-4758 GCA_035764975.1 Gemmatimonadaceae bacterium
TTTGCCCGACCCGGCGATCGCGCGGCGGATCGCCTTGCCCACTTCCGTGGAGCCGGTGAACGCGACCTTGTTCACTTCGGGATGCGCCACGAGCGCCTTCCCCGTCTCGCCGTCACCCGTCACGATGTTCAGCACGCCCGGGGGCAACCCCGCATCGTGCGCGAGCTCGGCGAAGAGCAGCGCCGTCATCGGCGTGAACTCCGCCGGCTTGAGCACGACGGTGCACCCGGCCGCGAGCGCCGGCGCGACCTTCCACGCCAGCATCAGCAGCGGGAAGTTCCACGGGATGATCTGCCCGACGACCCCGACGCCTTCATAGCCGGCGAACTCGCTCCCGAGGAGCTGCGCCCAGCCGGCATGATGATAGAAGTGCCGCGCCACGAGCGGGACGTCGATGTCGCGCGTCTCGCGGATCGACTTGCCGTTGTCGAGCGTCTCGAGCACCGCGAGCAGGCGCGCATTGCGCTGCACCGTGCGCGCGAGCGCATAGAGATGTCGCGCGCGCTCGTGCGGCGCCAGCGCCTGCCAGGCGGGGAGCGCATCCCGCGCCGCGGCGACGGCGGCATCCACGTCCGCCGGCGACCCCTGCGACACGCGCGCGAGGCGCTTCGTCGTCGCCGGGTTCACGACGTCGAAGAGCGCGTCCTCCTTCGGCTCCGTCCACCGGCCGCCGATGTAGTGCCCGAACTCGCCGCTGTAGCGCGCGATCCACTCGAGCACCGGCTTGTCGCTCTCCGGCGCCGGCCCCCAATCCATCGTCTCGAAAATCTCGGCGACCGTCGTCATCAGATCATGGGGTGGCGATAGGCCGCGGAATAGCGGCCCGTGGCAAAGTGCTCGAGCTGGCGCTCGACGTCGGTGAGCAGGGCGCTCGCGCCGAACCGGAAGAGATCGGGCTCGAGCCAGCGGCGCCCCAGCTCTTCCTTCATCAGGGTCATGAAGTCGAGCGCCTGCTTCGCCGTCCGGATCCCGCCGGCGGGCTTGAAGCCCACGGCGAAGCCGGTCTGCTCGAGGTACTCGCGGATCATGCGGGTCATCACGAGGCCGAAGGGCAGCGTCGCGTTCACCGACTCCTTGCCCGTGCTCGTCTTGATGAAGTCGGACCCGGCCTGCATCGCGACGACGCTGGCGCGGGCCACGTTCGTGAGCGTCGCGAGCTCGCCGGTGGCGAGGATCGACTTCATGTGCGCGTCACCGCAGGCCTCGCGGAACGCCTTGACCTCGTCGTACAGCGCCTGCCAGTTGCCCGTGAGCACGTGGCCGCGCGTGATGACGATGTCGATCTCCTTCGCGCCGGCCGCCACCGAGGCGCGGATCTCCGCGACCCGCTGCTCGAAGGGACTCAGGCCGGCCGGGAAGCCCGTGCTGACCGCTGCCACGGGGATCCCGGACCCCTCGAGGGCCTCGACCGCGGTCGGGACCATCGAATGGTAGACGCAGACCGCGCCCGTCCTGATGTCGAGATCCTGCGCGCCGAGTGCCTCGAGGATGTCGCGACGAACCGGGTTCCTGGCCTTGGCGCAGAGGCGACGGACGAACCCCGGCGTGTCGTCGCCCGAGAGGGTCGTCAGGTCCATCAGCGTGATCGCGCGGAGTAGCCACGCGGCCTGCCATTCCTTCTTTACCGTGCGTCGCGCCGGAATCGTGGCCGCCCGGCGCTCCACCGCGCTGCGGTTCACCCGGATCGAGCGGACGAGGTCGAGGTCGAGCGGGATGCCGGGGTTCCGCTCGACGTGCGAGCCGGGCACCGCCGGACTGGAGCCGACGAGGCGCGGACCGTCGCGACGGGGCGCGGGGGCCGGCGAGGCCGCGGTGGCGGAAGGGGAAGCCGTCCCGCCGGGGACGGATTCCAGGGTGCGCTTGGCGCTGCTCATGAGTTGCGATGGACGGCGTGACGGCGGGCGGCTCCCTGTCGCGCAGGGGGCTCGCGCCCTGGCCTGACCCCCGCAATGTAAGCGTCCCGATCACCGCGCAGGAGACTCGCCGACCCCGTCGGGGACTCCTCGCCCGTGCCGATTGTTGGCCCGAGCATTGCACCCGCAGGGCCGCCACACGAGATGCTGCTGCGCCCCCGCCCTGGCGCCCATTCTTCTGTTGGCTACGCCACGGCAGCGTCCGCGAACCCGTCAGGAGGAAGTTATGTTCCGTAGCAAGCTGATGTCCGTTCTGGCCTTCTCGGCAATCGTGACCCTCGGCGCCTGCGCCGGTGGCGATGAGGCCGAGGACTCGGTCGCCGCGGACACCGCGCTGTCGACCGTGCCGCCGGCTCCGGCCCCGATGCCCATGGACACCGGGATGCCGATGGACACCGGTATGAAGATGGACACGATGAAGGCCGACTCGGACACCGCCAAGGCGCCGTAAGGTCTCCACAGCGCGAACGAACGAGGGCGGACCACCACTGGCGGTCCGCCCTCGTTCGTCTTTCGGCACCCGGATCGGCGCCGCCTGCTGACCATCCTCAGCGCCGCCGGTTCGCGCCGAACAGCGCCGCCGCCACGACGCCGATTCCCGCTGCGACCGCGGCCGTGCCGATGGGATTCTTCTTCCACGCACGCCGCGCCCCCTCGGCCGCCGCCATCGCGAGGCTCTCCGCCCGCTCGGCGACGTCGGCGAGCTTCGCATGGCCCGCCTCGAACGCCTCTTCCGCGCGGCCGGCGCCCGCGGTGAAATCCACGCCGAGCTCCTCGAGCGTCGCCAGCGACCAGGCGTAGTGGCGCGCTTCGTCCTCGGCGGCGCGTGCGAGGACCGATGTCACGTCGGCCGCGTGCACCTTGCGCGCGACGGACCGGTACTTGTCGCGCGAGCCGCGCTCGTTCGCCTTGAAGGCGAGCAGCACCGACCGATCGTCGCCCGCGGCGCCGACCGCCTGCACGAGCAGCTTGAAGATCCCGGACGAGCCGTGCGGCATCTGCATCGGGATCCCGTCGCGCGACCGGATGAGCTGCGACAGCTCCTCGATGTGGCGCTCGTGATCGGCGCGGAAGTCCGCGATCTGGCGCTTGTATTCCTCATTCTCGAGCGCGCGGATCGCGAGGTTGTATGCGTACACCGCGTCGTGGTCGAGCTTCAGCAGATCGTTCAGCTCGGTGACGAGCAAGGCGTCGGACTGGGGGTTGAGCTCTGGTTCCATGGTTGTTCTCCGGTCGGGATTCGGGATCGTCGTGCTTATCGCCTGGTGCAGCGAGCCGCGCCCGCTCCGTGCGAATCCCGTGCGCGCGCGGCTCACGGCGGCCTCGTGCGTGCATGAGGGAAGCGTGACAACTCTCACCGAATTCTCCCTGTGGGAACGCGGACCATCGCGCATGGCCGCGGGTATGTCGGGCAAGCGGTGCGTTGGCGATTCAGCAATCGATCGAGGGCTGTGGCATGGGTGGGAACTGGCGGGCGTGGTTCATTCTCGTTGCGGGTGGCTTCGGAGCCATGCTCGCCGCGAGCGCGCTCGACCTGCGTGAGCCGCCGCCACCCCCATTCGCCAGCACGTCGGAGATGCTCGACGCGGGCGACATCATCCCGTCGGGCGCATCGGCGATCCTCGCCGGAAGCGCCGAGCTGCGGTACGTGGAGCCGGGCGTGACGGTGCTGCTGCGCGACTCGCTGCACCTCGTGCGCGGCAGGCGTGTGGGCCTGCTGACGAACCACAGCGCCATCGATGCGGACGGCCGCCGCACCGCGGACCTCCTGTACGCCGCGCCCGGCGTCAACCTCGTCGCGCTCTTCGCACCGGAGCATGGACTCGGCGGCCGGGCCCGCGGCGGCGCGCACATCAGGTCCGGCGTCGACTCGGCCACCGGCGTTCCGATCAGGTCCCTCTACGGTTCGGTGCACGCGCCCACCCCCGCGATGCTCGCCGACATCGACGTGCTGTTGTACGACGTCCAGGACGTCGGTGCGCGCCCCTACACGTTCGTGTGGACGATGACGCTCGCGGCGGAGTCGGCCGCGAAGCGCGGCATACCGATCGTGGTGCTCGACCGGCCGGCGCCCGTCCGCGGCGACGTCATGGAAGGCGGCATGCTGCGGCCGCAGTATCGTTCACTCGTCGGCCGCGCAGCGGTGCCGCTGCGGTACGGGCTCACCCCGGGCGAGCTGGCGTCTTGGATGGCCGGCACCGGACTCCTCGATGCGACGGTGCAGGTCGTGCCGGCCGCGGGCTGGAAGCGCGACATGTGGTTCGACGAGACGCGACTGCCCTGGGTGCGGCCGTCGCCGAACATCCCCACGCTCGACGCGGCGCTGCTCTTCGCGGGCATGGTGTTCTTCGAGGCGACCAACGTCAGCGAGGGGCGCGGCACCCGGAAGCCCTTTCATTACATTGGCGCGCCCTGGATGACCGATGCCGCCGCGATCGCCCGCGCAATGAACTCGCGGGAGATCCCCGGTTTGCGCTTTCGCGCGACGCATCAGCGGATCGGCGCGGGCGAGAAGTACGGCGGCCGGACGATTCCCGTCATCGAGATCACGATCACGGATCGTGACGAGGCGCGCCCGGTGCGCGCGGCGGTGTGGCTGCTGCGCGAGATCGCCTCACGGCACCCGCGGAACTTCCGCTGGCAGCGTGGCCGCGGGATCGAGGAGCTGTCGGGATCGGCGAAGCTGCGGCAGGCGGTGACGTCCAGCGACGCGGCGGTGGACCGCCTGCTCCGCGACTGGGACGGCGAGGCGGATCAGTTCCGCCGCGCCGTGGAGCCGTACCGGCTCTATCCCTGAGCGGAACGCTTCGTCGTCCGCTTCGTCGCGCGCTTGCGTGACGACTTG
>DASTYL010000022.1:0-10294 GCA_035764975.1 Gemmatimonadaceae bacterium
CCTCGCTCTGCTGGATCTCGGCGACGCTGCCCACCTGGCGCACCCGTCCCTGATACAGCATCGCGATGCGCGACCCCACGGTGTACGCGCTCCGCATGTCGTGCGTGATGACGATGCTCGTGACGCCGAGCTTGTCGCGCATGCGGCGCATCAGGTTGTCGATCACGGCGCTCGTCACGGGGTCGAGCCCCGTCGTCGGCTAGTCGTAGAGCATGTACTTGGGGCGCAGCGCGATCGAGCGGGCGATCCCGACCCGCTTGCGCATGCCGCCCGACAGCTCGGCGGGGAACCGGTGCTCGACGCCGGGCAGGTCCACGAGCTCGAGCGCCTGATGCACGCGCTCCGTGATCTCCGCCTCCGTGAGCTCGCCCTGCTTGCGGAGGCCCATCGCCACGTTCTCGCCGATGCTGAACGAGTCGAAGAGGGCGGCGAACTGGAATACGTAGCCGATGCGCGCGCGCAGCTTGTAGAGCTCGCGCCGGGGGAGCGTGGGCACCTCCAGGCCGTCCACCCACACCTCGCCGGCATCCGGCTCGAGGAGCCCGACGATGTGCTTGATCGCCACCGACTTGCCGGTGCCGGAGTAGCCGATGATCACCATCGTCTCCCCCTCTTCGACATCGAGGGTGAACCCTTCCAGCACCCGCTTGGGGCCGAATGCCTTGTGAACGTCGAGGAGGCGGATCATGAACGGCGGCTATCAGCGATCGGCGTGCAGTGAAAACGGCGTATCACAAAGCTGTGATGTTCGTCGCGCTTGCGCCACCCCGTGATGGCACTGACCGATGTGCCCGAAACGAAAACGGCGCCGCAAACGCGGCGCCGTTTCCGATGACGGATGGCAAACGACCGATGGGGATTGGTCGTCAGGCGGCGAAGCTGCTCAGCGCACGCCCGACGTCGCCTTCACGGAGGCGCTTGAGCGCGCGATCGCGGAGCTGACGAACACGCTCGCGGGTGACGCCGAGCATCGAGCCGATCTCTTCCAGCGTGTGCTCGCGCCCGCCCTCGAGGCCGAAGTAGAGGCGGAGCACCTTGGCATCGCGCGGCGGCAGTGTGTTGAGCGCCTGTTCGATCTCGTCGGTGAGAAAGCGATTCATCGCCTCTTCCTCGGTGTCCGGCATCTCGTCGGCCACGAAGCGCTCGATGAGCGACCGGTCGCCCTCGGGATCCATCGGCGCGTCGAGGCGCACGTCGCTCGTGTTGAGCGCCGCGAGCGACTGGACGACGTCGGTCGAGAGTCCGGTGAGCTGCGACAGCTCCTCCGGCGTCGGCTCACGATTCAGCTTCTGCCGCAGGATCTCGGACGCCTTGATGATGCGCGACAGGTCCGCGGTGCGGTTGAGGGGGACGCGGACCGTGCGGCCCTGGCGCGCGAGCGCCGACAGGATGGCCTGGCGGATCCACCACACCGCGTACGAGATGAACTTCACGCCCTGATCGGGATCGAACTTCCGTGCGGCCGTGAGCAGGCCGACGTTGCCTTCGCCGATGAGGTCGATCAGCGGGAGGCCGCGGTTCTGGTACTTCTTCGCCACCGAGATGACGAAGCGGAGGTTACGCTTCACCAGCTCCTGCAGCGCGTCCTGATCACCGGCGCGGATCTTCTTGGCGAGCTCGATCTCCTCGGTGCCTTTCAGCAGCGGGTAGGTGCTGACTTCATAGAGGTACTGGTCGAGAATGTCCCGTTCAGGTTCGTTGGGCGCGATCCCGGCGGGTTGCGCGGCACGCTTGCGGCGGCGCTTTACTTCAGTCATGGGCTTTGGCCTCGCGAGAGCGAGTGTGAACGATCTATGAGCTTGCGATTCACCCCGAGGGGGCGATCGCATCGCGACGGTGCAAATGAGCCGGTCGCCTCCAGCCAACCGCCCTCTTCCGAGGGCGATCGGCCACCTGCAAGGCAGCCGGCCTGGCGCCGCGCTGTCCCAGCCGCGGCTCCGACGCGATCAGCACCCGCTGACCACGTGCGGCGCTGCAAAATACCGGCCGGGCAGCGTTTCGCCACCCCTGATTCCTTGACACCTGCCGGTCGTGCCGATAAGATCCTGTGCTCTCGCCGGAAACGCGCCCGTGCTGCGAACTTGCAGTCCGGCTCGGTTCGACGGGAGCCGGTTGGAAGGGGGCGTAGCTCAGTTGGGAGAGCGCTTGAATGGCATTCAAGAGGTCAGGGGTTCGATTCCCCTCGCCTCCACTGCTCCGACCGCGGGAATAGCTCAGTTGGTAGAGCACAACCTTGCCAAGGTTGGGGTCGCGGGTTCGAGTCCCGTTTCCCGCTCTGGATGGAAGTTCGGGCGGTTAGCTCAGTTGGTTAGAGCGCCACGTTGACATCGTGGAGGTCACAAGTTCGAGTCTTGTACCGCCCATCCCCTGCCCGCGTTCCGGGCGGGGGATTTTTTCTTGTCGTGCAGCGCCAACGAGTTACCTGACCCCACGGTAGCGCCCGTCGCCCCGGCCGGCAGTCGGCGCCGCCCCCACAGACGCGCGCGAGCATCACCGACAAGTGCGTAGGCGTGGGCCGCCTGCGTCCAATCCAGGCGGCATCGACGTCCGTCGCGCCTGCGCCCGAGTGCGTTGACTTGAACGATTGGCTCGGTTACAATTCCGGTCTCCCCCGCAGCGCCTGCGCTGCGACGGGAGCGCCGTCGGGGACTGATGGGTTGGTCACTGATGCGCTCGTAGCTCAATTGGATAGAGCATCTGACTACGGATCAGAAGGTTGCAGGTTCGAGTCCTGCCGAGCGCACTTTGAGCAGCTTTTTCGGCTCCCGCCGGCGACCCGGCGGGGCGTAGCTTAGCCCGGTAAAGCGCCTGCTTCGGGAGCAGGAGATCGGAGGTTCAAATCCTCTCGCCCCGACCATCTCGAAGCCCCGTGCACCAGCACGGGGCTTCGTTTTTCTACCCCAGGGGCGCGGCGCTCAGTAGCCGCGCCACTTCCTCGAGCAGGCGCTGCGGCAGGACCGGCTTCTCGAGAAAGGCGTCGCTTCCCGACGCGAAAGAGGCGTCCCGATCCGACAGCCCCACCCGGCCGGTTACCACGAGCACGGGAATCCGATGGGTGTCCGGGTGGGACTTGATCTCCCGCGTGGCGTTCCAGCCGCTGGGCCCGGGGAGCGTCACGTCCATCAGGACGAGGTCCGGGCGCCCCACGTGTACCTGCTCCAGCGCGGCGGCGGAATCCTCGGCCTCGATCACCGAATAGCCGGCGGTCGCCAGCACGCGCGCGTACAGCGTGCGTTGCTGGGGATCGTCTTCGACGACGAGGATGAGCTTGGGGCGGGTGGGAACCATCTCCGCGGGTGGCAGGATCGCAGCGGGGCCGCCCGCCGCCATCGCCGGGCCCGACCCTCACGCCGCTCCGGGAACATAATCGTCCCGGCCGGGGACGCGAGACCGCTCGTCACCGGGCGGCGGTATAGGCCAGGACTCGGTGATAGACCTGGTGGTACCGCTGCGCCGACCGCTCCCAGCTGAATTCGCGGGTCATCGCCTCGCGCATCATCGCGCGCCATCCCGGCTGCTCGTTGTACTGGCCGATCGCCCGCATCGCCGCGCGCATGAAGTCCGCCGGCGTGTAGTCGTCGAAGAGGAAGCCCGTGACGCCATCCTCGATGGTGTCGGCGAGCCCGCCCACTCGCCGCGCGACCGGGATGGTCCCGTAGCGCTGCGCGCGCATCTGGGTGAGTCCACACGGCTCGTACTGCGACGGCATGAGGCACATGTCCGCCCCCGCCAGCAGCAGGTGCTCCAGCTCCTCCGTGAACTGAAGGTCCACGCTGATGCGGCTCGGCGCCCGCGCGGCGATCTCCTTCAGGGCCTGCTCGTACCGCGGCTCCCCCGCGCCCAGGAAGATGAACTGCGCATCGAGCGCGAAGTAGCCGGGATCGCCGAGGATGAGATCCAGCCCCTTCTGCGACACGAGCCGCGCCGTCATCGCGAAGATCGGCGTCCGCGCGCGCGGCCGCAGCCCGAAGGCGCGCTGCAGGGCGGCCCGGCACCGGCGCTTGCCGGACAGGTCGTCCACGGAGTACGCGCACGGGATCACCGGATCATTGCTCGGATCCCACACGCCGTGGTCGATGCCGTTCGTGATGCCGACGAAGCGATCCCGGAGCGCCACGAAGACGCCGTCGAGACCGAAGCCGCCGGCCGGCGTGCGGAGCTCGTACGCGTGCGTCGGGCTGACCGTCGTCACCATGTCGGCGAACACGAGCCCGCCCTTCAGGAGATTCACCTTCCCGTACCACTCGAGCTGTCGCCAGTTGAACAGCTCCTGCGGAAGACCGAGCTCGCGCATCGTCGCCGGCGGGAACGTGCCCTGGTAGCCCGCGTTGTGAACGGTGAGGACCGTGCTGACCTGGTGGTAGAACGGGTGCCGCGAGTGCCGCGTCCTGAGGTAGATGGCCGCGGGTGCCGTCTGCCAGTCGTGGGCATGCAGGATCACGGGCGTGGACGCCACCCGCGGCAGCGCCATCAGCGCGGCGAGGCTGAAGAAGGCGTAGCGGCGTGCATTGTCCGGATAGTCGGTTCCCCCCTCTCCGTAGATCCCGGGGCGGTCGAAGTACTCGACGCTCTCGATGAAGTAGATGCGGGGGGTCGCGGCGGGCATGGCATCGCCGGACATGTCCGGAGAAGGCGGCGGCGCCCACTGGTACAATCTCGCCTTCGAGCGCCACGGACCCACTTCGACATCGTACGCGTCGCCGATCGGGATCATCGGCGTCCCGCGCTCGCGGATCGCCGCGTAGAGCGGCATGATCACGGCCGTCGCGACCCCGCTTGCGGCCTGGTGTCGCGCGATGCTCGCCACCGCCTCGCCGAGGCCGCCGGTGCGGGCGAAGGGTGCGAGCTCCGCGGCGAGGTGCACGACGCCGACGGGCCGCCCATCGGCGGCGGTCAACGGCGTCGGCGGTGGCTCCGTAAGCGGCATCGAGTCGAGATGATCGCGGATGGTCGCGCCGCGGGTGGGCGACGTGCGGCGTTGTCCCTGTCGGCGGTCGGCACGGCGACGGCCAGGGGTGGTGATGAGCGTTGACACGATCCGGCTGCGAGGTGAAGCCCCGGGCTATCGCAACTCTCGTACACACCCGAATCCCGCGTCCGCGCTCGTTGACCCGTGTCGGTCCGGGGATTAGCATTCGGGCTGGACGCGAGATGTACCGTCGGGCGTCTTCGAGCCCTCGTCATTTCGCTCATGCGCGCGCGTAGCTCAGCTGGATAGAGCGCTTCCCTCCGGAGGAAGAGGCCGCAGGTTCGAATCCTGCCGTGCGCACTGCCGTCACCAGAGCGACGCCGCCGTCTTCCCACGGCGGCGTTTTGCTTTGGCGGAACTGGCGCAGGCCTTGCCCAGGTCGGCTGTACCCTCCACACCGCCCCCATGGCCCGCCAAACCAACTGGAGCGACCTCCGCCTCGGCCTGGCCGCGATCACGATCGTGGTGGCGCTCTTCGCCGGCATTCTGTTCTTCGGCCGGCTCGGCCGCATCCGGGGCGACACCTATCGCGTCTTCGTCCGTGCCGAGGATGCTCGCGGCATCATCCGGGGAAGCGAGGTCTGGCTCGGCGGCCAGAAAGTGGGAGCCGTCCGGAGGATCGAGCTGCTGCCGCCATCGACCGGCGCCATCGACCGCCTCGTGCTCGAGATCGAGCTCATGGAACGCCACCGCCAGGCGTTGCGCCGCGACTCCCAGGTGCAGATCAAGTCCGGGGGAAGCCTGATTGGCGCACCGGTCGTGTCCCTCAGCGTCGGCACCCCTGGCGCTCCCGTCGTCGCAGCGGGCGACACCCTGCGGGCACGCGCACAGGTCGACATGGAGGGCATGACTGATCGACTCGCGGCGGCGACCGAGCAGCTCCCCGAGCTCGTGGACAACGTCGGGGCGCTGATGGAGCTCGGCGTGTCGACCGACGGCACGCTGGGGGCGTTCGCGCACGAGCGGGGCGGAGCCGACTTCGCCGCGGCGCGGATGCGGATGGGACAGATCGCGGCGCGCGTGCGGAGCGAACGTGGGACCATCGGACTCGCGCTGGGGAACCGCGATGCCCTGATGGGGCGGGCACGCGTCGCGATGAGCCGTGCGGATTCGGTGCAACAGCTGCTGGGCTCCACTCGACACTCGCTGGGGCGTTTCCGGCGCGACTCGACGCTGGCCGCTGACGTCGCGGAGATCCGGAACGAGCTGTCCATCGTGCGGGCGCTGCTCGCGGAGCCGCGGGGCACGCTCGGGCGCGCCGCCCGGGATTCTGCGCTCGTCGCCGGGATGGCGGCCGTCGAGCGCGAGATGGGGGCGCTGCTCGCGGACGTGAAGCGGCGTCCCCTCCGGTACCTCGGGTTCTGAGCGGCACGAGCGTTCATCCGGGGGCATACCGATTGCACCGCTCGGCTTTCCCCTTCCCCGCCGTTGCCTTGACCCCTCTCATGGCGGCCGATAGCTTCGCAGTCACGCCAGCCTGCCCCCGGCGCGCCCCGCTGTGCATCGCGCGTGTGCGCGCGCTCATCCCGAGCCCGAGCCGTTCGCGGCCGTCGACGCCTCCGTCCCTCTCCCGCATTTGCGGGTAACCCCGTGGCCGCGTCCCTTCCCCCAGCAGTCGTCAACATCGCGGAGCTCAAGCGGAAACCCGCCGAGGAGCTTCAGCATCTCGCGGGCGACCTGCACGCGGGCGACGTCACCGGGCTCTCCAAGCAGGAGCTCATCTTCCGCATCGGGCAGTCGCTGCTCGAGTCGGAGACCGTGCTGACGGGCGAAGGGGTGCTGGAGGTGTTGCCGGAGGGGTACGGCTTCCTGCGCAGCCAGGACTGGAACTACCTCTACAGCCCGGACGACATCTACGTCTCGCCGTCGCAGATCAAGCGCTTCGATCTCCGGACGGGCGATACGGTCGCGGGCCAGGTCCGGCCGCCCAAGGAGTGGGAGCGCTACCTCGCGCTGCTGAAGGTGGAGACGGTCAACGGGCAGGAACCGGATCTCGCGAAGCAGCGCGTGGCGTTCGACAACCTCAAGGCCACGTACCCGCAGGGGCGGCTTCGCCTCGAGCGACGGGATGGGGACCTGGCGATGCGCGTCGTGGACCTGGTCGCGCCGATCGGCCGGGGGCAGCGCGGCCTCATCGTCGCGCCGCCGCGGACGGGCAAGACGATCCTCCTCCAGAAGATCGCGAACGCCATCCGCGAGAACCATCCGGAGGTCCACCTCATCGTGCTGCTCATCGACGAGCGGCCCGAAGAGGTGACGGACATGCAGGAGATGGTGGACGCCGAGGTGATCGCGTCGACGTTCGACGAGGCGGCGGAGCGTCACGTGGCGGTCGCCGACATGGTCATCGAGAAGGCGCGCCGGCTCGTCGAGAGCGGACGCCACGTCGTGATCCTGCTGGACTCGCTCACCCGCCTCGCGCGCGCCCACAACACCGTTGCGCCCGTCGGCGGCAAGATCATGTCGGGCGGCGTCGACTCCCAGGCGCTTCACAAGCCGAAGCGCTTCTTCGGCGGGGCGCGCCACATCGAGAACGGCGGCAGCCTCACCATCATCGCGACGGCGCTCATCGAGACCGGGTCCCGCATGGACGAGGTCATCTTCGAGGAGTTCAAGGGCACGGGCAACATGGAGCTCGTGCTCAGCCGCCGCATCGCCGAGCGGCGCGTCTTCCCGGCCATCGACATCAACAAGTCCGGCACCAGGCGCGAGGAGCTGCTCTTCGACGAGAAGGAGCTGAACCGCGTGCACCTCCTGCGACAGTTCCTCGCCGAGATGCCCGAGGCGGAAGCCATCGAGTTCCTGCTGAAGCAGATGAGCCGGACGAAGTCGAACCGGGAATTCTTCGAGCTGATGGCGCAGGGGTGATGGCGGAATCGCGGGGCCGCTGGATGGCAGTGGACTGGGGGGAGCGGCGCATCGGCCTCGCGCTGAGCGATCCCACCGGGACGATCGCGTCGCCGGCGGGATTCATCCTCCGCCGCCCCGGCAAGCGTCCACCCGTCGCCGAGCTCATTCGACGCGCGGAGGCGGAGGGCGTGCGCGGCTTCGTCATCGGGCTCCCGCTCGACGGCAACGGCGACGAGACTCCGCGATCCACGGAGACGCGTTGGCTCGCCGACGAGCTGACGAAGCGCACCGGGCTCCCCACCGAGCTCGTCGACGAGCGATTCACCACCGCGGCGGCACTCCGTGCGGTGCGCGCGATGGGCGGCTCGACCCGCGACCGCAAGGGCGACGTGGACGCGCTCGCCGCCACCGTGCTGCTGCAGCACGCCCTCAGCCTTCCCCGTTGATGCGACTCAAGAGATCCTGGCCGCTGATCGTCCTCTGCCTCGCGCTCGCCGGCGGTTGCGGCCGCGCCGGCGAGGGCAATGCCCGTGTCGTCGTCCCGCAGGGCGCCTCGTTGCGCGCGGCCGCGGATTCGCTCGAGCGCCACCGGGTGATCGGCAACAGCACGCTGTTTCGCGCGTACGCGATGCTCCGCGGCGGCGACCGCTCGATCCAGGCCGGAACGTACGTGCTGCGGCGTGGCGCGAGCTGGGGTTCGATCCTCGCGGCGCTTCGCGAAGGGCGTGGCATCGTCGCGAGCTTCACGATCCCCGAGGGCTACTCGCTCGCGCAGGCCGTCCCCGTCATCGCCCGCGCGCTCGGCGTACCGGAAGACTCCGTGATCGCGGCGGTGCGCGACACCGCCCTGCTGCGGCGCCTCGACGTCCCGACACCGACGATCGAGGGCTACCTCTTCCCGGATACGTACACGTTCCCGGAGGGGACGTCCGCGCGCCAGGCGGTGCTGGCGACCGTCGAGCGGTTCGAGGAGGTATGGCGCCCGGAGTGGAACCTGCGCCTCGATACGACCGCGATGTCACGCCACGATGCAGTGACGCTGGCGTCGATCGTGGAGCGGGAAGCGCGCCTCGCCCAGGAACGACCGGTGATCGCGGCCGTGTACCTCAATCGGCTGCGCGACGGGATGCTGCTGCAGGCGGATCCCACGGTGCAGTACGCGCGCGGGCGCCACACGAACCGGCTGCTCTACCGCGACCTGGCCGTCGAGTCGCCGTACAACACCTATCGGGTGAAGGGGCTGCCGCCGGGTCCCATCGCGTCGCCCGGCGAAGCGAGTCTGCGGGCATCGGTCTATCCCGCCAACGTGCCCTACAAGTTCTTCGTCGCGTATCCGGACGGCCATCACGAGTTCCGGCGCAGCTACCCCGAGCATCTCGTGGCGGTTCGTGCGGCGCGGCAGGCGTGGGATGTCGTCGCGCGCCAACGCGCCGCGGCGACCGCCAGGGCTCAGGCGGCGAAGGGCGCGAAGTAGCTGCTCACGGGGTCGGCGAGACGCGGTCGTAGGTACCGGCTGCCGGATCGATCGTCTTCGTCCGCCAGCGGAACTTCACATCGGGGACGCTCGTCTCCTGCGGACCTGGCGGCCGCACGCGCTGCTGGTGCGCGGTCCGGTGGGCGCGGAGGATGCGCGCCCACACGGGAGGCGCAAGCACCAGGTCGATGAGGTCCGGGTCGAACTGCGTGCCGCGTCCTTCGGCCAGCGCATCAGCGGCATGCTGGGCGCTCCGTGCCGTCCGATAGCGCCGCTTGTGCGTGATGGCATCGAAGGTGTCGGCGATGGCGACGATGCGGGCGCCGATGGGAATCTGGTCGCCGCGCAGGCCGCGCGGATAGCCGGCGCCGTCCCATCGCTCGTGGTGCGCCATGACGCTGTCGGCGAGCTCGGGATAGAAGCTCTTGAGCGGCGCCAGGACCGCTGCGCCGCGTTGCGGATGGGTGGCGACGGCACGCCGCTCTGATGGGGAGAGCCGCTCGTGCTCGTGGATGATGTCGAAGAGCGCTTCGTGGACCTTCCCGATGTCGTGAAAGAGCGCGATGCGCTCGCACATGCCGATGGTGCCCTCATCCAGGCCGGCGGCGTCGGCGATGATGAGGGTGTACGACGCGACGCGGCGCACGTGGGCGCCGGTCTGCGCGTCGTTGGCGTCGATGGCGTTGAGCAGCGTCTCGAAGAGCGCGGCGGCCATGCGTTCGGCGGCCAGGCGTGCGTTGCGCTCGCGGACGAGGAGTGCGCCCAGTCCGGCGCCGAGGGCGAGAGGGCCGATGTTGGTCACGTGCGTCGAGCAGGGCAAGAACCGTGACGGGGGGCGGCGCGTGGGACGGGCGGCAAACGAAAAAGCCCCAGGCGGATGCCTGGGGCTTTTTCACAGAGGTGCCGGCGACGGCCTACTCTCCCGCGGTCTCTCGACCGGAGTACCATCGGCGCTGTAGGGCTTAACGACCGTGTTCGGGATGGGAACGGGTGTGGCCCCT
>DASTYL010000023.1:0-7327 GCA_035764975.1 Gemmatimonadaceae bacterium
GCTGCGCGCGGAATCGGCGGATGTCGTGTCGGGCTCGAAGGTGCGCACCACCGCGCCCGTGGAGTCGAGGACCTCGAGCCGTGCCTTCGTCGGCGCGCTCGCGAGCCAGTAGCTCAGCGTCAGGCCGGGGCCCGAGCGCACCGCCACCGTCGGCGTGAAGAGGTGCACCGCCTTCGCCAGCGTCGCGGCCGTCGCCTGCCGCAGCGTGGCAAGGTCATCGAGCACCCAGAATCCGCGGCCGTGCGTCGCGATGACGAGCTCGTTCGCCTTCACGATCACGTCGGAGACCGGAACATCGGGCATGTCGAGGGCGAGGGACTGCCAGTGCGCGCCATCGTCGTACGAGACGTACATCCCGTGCTGCGTGCCTGCGTACAGCAGCCCGCGCCGGAAGGGATCCTCGCGCACGGCGTGCACGTAGGCGTCCTCGCGGATCCCGCTGACGATCCGCGTCCAGCTCCGACCGTAGTCGGTCGTGCGGAAGATGTACGGGGCGACATCGCCAAGCAGCGGACGGCGTACGGAGACATACGCGACCGAATCGGAGAACGCCGACGCATCGATCTGGCTCACGCGGCCGAACTCCGGCATCTCCGGCGGCGTGACGTTCCGCCAGGAGGTCCCCCCGTTGCGCGTCACGTGCACCAGCCCGTCGTCCGATCCCACCCAGATCGTCCGGATCGACTTCTTGCCCGGCGCCACGCTGAAGATGGTCCCGTAGACCTCGGGGCCGTTCATGTCGCCGGTGATCGGTCCGCCCGACTTCTCCTGCGTGCGCGGATCGTGGCGGGTGAGGTCACCCGAGATGGCGGTCCAGCTCCGGCCGCCGTTCGTCGTCTTCCAGAGCCGCTGCGACGACGTGTACAGCGTCTGCGAATCGATGGGTGAGAAGATGATCGGGAAGGTCCACTGCCACCGCTCGCGAATCTCCCGGGACGGTTCGCCAGAGTAGAACCACGGGTACGGATTCACCTCGCGGTGCGTGTCGAGCCGGCGGTCGAACTTGTCGATGTACCCGCCGTTGTTGGTGCCCGAGTAGAAGATGTCGGGGTTGCGCGGGTCGGCGGCGATGTAGCCGGGCTCCCCGCCGCCGGCGACGTACGACACCGCCATGCCGCCCGACGTGATGTCCCGCGGCGTGCCGGCGGCGGTGTCCGCACGCGCGGCCGCGCGCCGCTGCGCCTCGAACGCGCCGGCATTCCAGTTGAACGGAATGCACAGGGTGGAGTTGTCCTGCTGCGCGCCGCAGACGTGGTAGGGCACGTGGGCGGTCGTGATGGCGTGGTAGAACTGTTCCGTCGGGAAGTCCTGGTCCGTCCACCGGCTGCCGGTGGTCGTCGAGACCGCGCCGCCCCCGTCGTTGGCGACGACGAGGTGCGTGGCGTCGTCGGGGTCGATCCACATGTCGTGGAAGTCGCCATGCGTGCCATTGTCGATGGGCGTCGTCGTCTTGCCGCCGTCAGTCGAGCGGAAGAGCGACGTGTTCTGCAGGTAGACGACGTCCTCCGCCTTGGGATCGGCGAAGACATGCGTGTAGTAGAACGCCCGCTGGCGGATGGCGCGGTCCTCGTTGACGAGGCGCCAGGTCGCGCCGGCATCGTCGCTCGCGAAGAGCCCGCCCTTCTCGTTCTCGACCAGGGCGTACACCCGCCGGGCGTTGGCGCCCGACACGGCGACGCCGATGCGGCCCACGACTCCCGATGGCATCCCCGGGTTGCGGGTGATCTCCGTCCACGTCTCTCCGCCGTCGGTGCTCTTGAACAATCCGCTGCCGGGGCCGCCGCTCGACATCTGCCATTCCTTGCGGTACGCCTCCCACAGGGCGGCGTAGATCACGTTCGGGTCGTTCGGATCGATGCTGAGGTCCACCGCGGCGGTGTTGGGATCGCGGTAGAGTACCTTTCGCCAGGTCCGTCCGCCGTCGGTGGTCTTGAAGACCCCCCGCTCCTCCCCGGGGACGCCGTAGTCGCCGAAGACGGCGACGAACACGATGTTCGGGTTCGTGGGATGGATGCGGATCTTGGAGATCGCATCCACGTGCCGGAAGCCGACGTGCGTCCACGTCTTCCCTGCATCGGTGGAGCGGTACACGCCGTCGCCGGGCATGATGTTGCCGCGGATGCACGACTCGCCCATCCCGATGTACACGACGTCGGGATGGCTCTCGCTCACCGCGATGGCGCCAACCGACGCCGACGTGATCTGGCCGTCGGTGACGGGCACCCACTGCTCGCCGCCATCCGTCGTCTTCCACAGCCCACCGCCCGTCGCGCCGAAGTACGCCTCCTTCGGCCGTCCTCGCACGCCGCTGGCGGCGATCGAGCGGCCGCCACGATCCGGGCCGACGTTGCGCCAGCGGTACGCGGCCAGCAGCGTCGAATCCGCGGCCGGCCGCGAGACGGCGGCGGCGACGGGAGGTTCCTGAGCGGCGCTGCCCAGCAGGGCAGGCGCGGCGAGGACGAGGAGGGAGCGCAACGAAGGCATACGCAGGAGCGAAGGAGGAGGAAGCACCGGCTGACCGCGACAACGTTGGCGCCTGCGGCGGGGGTCGCACAAGGCGCGCGGCCGCGTTCCCATCGCACCGCCGGCCGCTAGGTTACGACCCTTCCAACCGATTACCCGGAGAGTGGAATGTCCCGAGGCGCCGCCGCTGTGCTGCCGTTCCTCCTGCTCGCTGCCTGTTCGACCTCCCCGCGCGCGGCGGAGGCTCCCGTTCCTGCGCCGTCGGCGGTGTGGCCGGACGAGGGGCCGATGACCTGGACGCCGCGCGCGACCAGCGCGCAGATCAGCGCCAACGATCTCCGCACGCGCCTCTATGCGTTCGCGCACGACTCGATGCTGGGCCGTCGCATCGGTGAGCCGGGCAACGTGAAGGGCACGGCGTACATCGCGCGCGAGTTCGAGCGCCTCGGGCTGCGTCCCGCCGGTGATGACGGGACGTACTTCCAGACGCTGCCCTTCGGCCCCGTGGCCTTCGACAGCACGAACGCGCGGCTCGCCGTGGGCGAGGTGACGCTGACGGCGGGGCGTGACTGGGTCCCCGTCGCGCCGTCGGCGGCGAACGCCTATGCCGGCTCGATCGCGCTGCGCGACGTGCCGACGGTCTTCGCCGGGCGCCTCGGCGATACGGCGGTCGCGCTCGATCCCGCGCGGTTCCGCGGCAAGGTCGCCGTCTTCCTGCCGCCGGCGGTGCCGGCCGGCGCGACGGCCACGCGGCCGATCGCGCCGCGGTGCGATTCGGTGCCCGACAACTTCGGCGCCGCCGCCGCGATCGTGCTGGACTCCGTGCGGCGCGCCACCCCGGCCACGCGTCCCGCGGGCCCGGTGCGCGACCTCCGCGCGCAGCGCGCCGGCGCCGTGGCGGTGCTGGTCGCGGGGCACGACGCCGCATCCCCGGCGGCCGCTGGGGCCTTCGCATCACGCATGATCATGCAGCCCGCGCCGACACCCGCCGGGGCGCCAGCCGGCGCGGCGATCTCCGACTCCACCATGGCGCGCATCTTCGACAGCGAAGCGAGCACGCTCACCGTCGGTGCTGCCGGCCGGACGGTCTCCATGCAGTGGAGCTGGGACTGGCGGCCCACGGCCTCGCCGGCCCGCAACGTCATCGCCATCCTCCCCGGGTCAGATCCGTCACTGGCGAACGAGTACGTGCTCGTCGGCGCGCACAACGATCACGTCGGCACGACGCCGACCGCGGCGGATCACGACTCGCTCCGCGCGGTGAACGCCGTCACGCGCCGCCAGGGAGCCAACGACCCGGTCTGTCGTCCCACCCCCGCGCAGCAGCTGCGCATCGATTCCCTCATCGCTCGGGCGCGAACCATCCGGCCCGTGCGGCGTGACTCGATCATGAACGGCGCGGACGATGACGGGTCCGGCACCGTCGTCATGCTCGAGATCGCGGAGCGCTTCACGAGCGAGCGGCCCGCGCGGTCCATCATCTTCGTCTCGCACCAGGGCGAGGAGGCCGGCCTGCTCGGCTCCCGCTGGTTCGTCGAGCATCCCACGGTGCCCCTCGCGTCCATCGTCGCCGCGCACAACATGGACATGGTCGGGAAGGGACGCGTCGAGTACGTGAAGTTCGGCGGCCCCAATTCGCTCCAGACCCTCGGGGCGCGGCGCCTCTCGCGCGAGTTCGGCGACATCATCGACTCCGTGAACGCGATCAGCCCGCAGCCGATGGCGCTGGACAAGAGCTGGGACGTGCCGGCGAATCCGCTCAACCGGTTCTGTCGCAGCGACCAGGTGAGCTACGTGCTCAAGAACATCCCCGTGACCTACTTCTCCACGGGCTACTCGCTCGACTACCACCAGCTGACGGATGAACCGCAGTACGTGGACTACGACCACTCGGCCCGTGTGGCCCGGTTCATCCATGACGTGATGGCCGCCGTCGCCGACCGGCGCGATCGCCCTGCCATCACGGGGGAGGACCCCGCCTACCCGACCTGCCGGCGCTGACTCCCGACAGGTCCCTTACCGCGGCGGGCCCGGCATCTCGCTACAATACGAGATGCCGGGCCCGCCGCCGTTGCGCCGGTCATGGTGCATGGGCCGCCCCGGCTCACCCGAACACCCCTGGCCCAGTGACTCGCCTTCCTCGGTCGTTCTCCGCCATCCTCGGCCTGCTCGCCTTCGCTGCGTGCTCCAGGCCGCAGCAGCCGCAGGTTCTCACCCCCGTCCGTCTCGAGCTGCCCGGCGGCGAGACGAATGCCCAGCGCCCCGCCGCGCGAACGGTTGCCGACGATCCGTTTCTCCGCATCGACGGCCTGGACTGGCCCGGTCCCAACGAGTTCCGGAGCGCGGACGGCTCGCCGGGCCCGCGGTACTGGCAGCAGCGCGCGGACTACACCATCGATGTCGCGCTCGACACCGCCGCGCAGACGGTGAGCGGCGACGTCACGATCCGCTACACGAACAACTCGCCCGATACGCTCCACTACGTCTGGCTGCAGCTCGACCAGAACCTGTACCGGCCGGGCAGCAAGGGCTCGACCCTGTATCCCGCCGACTCGCGCTGGGGCGTGCGCGGCTTCGAGGGCGGGTATGAGCTGACCGACGTGCGGGTGAACGGGAAGTCCGCCGCGCCGCGCGTGGACGACACGATGATGCGGCTCGACCTGGCGCAGCCGCTCGCGCCGGGCGGCAAGAGCGTCACGCTGTCGATGAGCTTCCGCTTCCGCGTGCCCGAGCATGGATCCGACCGCATGGGCCGCGACGGCACGCTGTACGAGATCGCGCAGTGGTATCCGCGCATGGCCGTCTTCGACGACGTGCGGGGATGGAACACCGATCCCTACTATGGGCAGGGCGAGTTCTATCTCGAGTACGGTGATATCGACTACGCCGTGACGGCGCCCACCGGCTACACCGTTGCCGGCACCGGCACGTTGCAGAATGCGGGTGAGGTGCTCACGGCCGCGCAGCGCGCCCGCCTCGAGCGCGCATCGGGCTCGTCGTCGGTCGTGCCGATCATCACCGCCGACGAGGTGACGCTGCGCGCGGTCGCGGGCACGAAGACGTGGCGCTTCCGCGCGCGCAACGTGCGTGACGTCGCGTGGGCCGCGGCGCCCGACTTCCGCTGGGACGCCACGAGCTGGAATGGCGTGCTGACCCAGGCGTACTACCCCTGGCCGAAGGCCGGCAAGGCGTGGGAGTCCGCGGCCGAGCAGACCCAGTGGAGCATCCGCACGTACTCGGAGCTCTTCTTCCCGTATCCCTATCCGCAGGCGACGTCGGTCGCGGGGCCGGTGGGCGGGATGGAGTACCCGATGTTCGTGATGGTCCACTACGGCAACGATGACCCGCGGTCGATCTTCGGCACCATCGATCACGAGCATGGGCACGAGTGGTTCCCGATGATCGTGGGGTCGAACGAGCGCCGGTATGGGTGGCAGGACGAAGGCTTCAACAGCTTCATCAACGCGTTCTCCAACGAGCGCCGCTATCCGGGATCGAGCAGCTACCCCGGCTACGTCGCCAACTGGCGCGCAGTCGCGGCCGCGGGGAACGATGCGCCGCTCATGACGCCGCCCGACCGAATCCACCCGGCGGCACTCGGCGCCCTGGCGTACCGCAAGCCGGCGGCCGTGCTGCTCACGCTCCGCAACGCCGTCCTCGGCCCGGAGCGCTTCGACCGCGCCTTCCGCGAGTACATCGATCGCTGGGCCTTCCGCCATCCCACGCCCGCCGACTTCTTCCGCACGATGGAGAACAGCACGGGCGAGGACCTGTCGTGGTACTGGCGCGCGTTCTGGTACTCGACGGAGAAGCTGGATGTCGGCGTCGCGCGGGCTTCCACGAAGCAGGTGGACGGCGATCGCTTCGCGCAGATCGAGCTCCATCGCACCAGCAGCGTACCGTTCCCGGTGTCGGCCCGGCTCAAGCTGGCCGACGGCAGCACGCAGGACGTCCGCTTCCCGGTGCAGGTCTGGGGGCCGTGCACGTCGGGTGACGACTGCCGCGCGGTGACCGCTTCGGCGCCGGTGCGCGCGGACGTCGTCGGCGTACGCCTGTGGACCGGCGCCACCGTGCCTGACTGGGATCCGTCGAACGATGCGTGGGGCGACGCGCCCGGCGCCGTCGCACAGGCCCCCTCCACGACCGGTGGGCTGGCCGGGCCGATCGCGCCGTGACGAACGTGCGGAACCCGTCGCGGAAACCAGCGGCGGCGCGACGATCGATGGTGTTGCACGAGAGCCCCGGGGAATTCCCCGGGGCTCTCGTGTCTTCGTTCACATCCGTGCCGGCTCGAACCCGTCGCACCCGCTGATCGGCGTGACGCGCAGGTGCAGGCTGGCATGACGCGGGTGCCCGCACGCGTCGAGCAGGTCTTCCGGCGCCTCGTGCTGCCGCCTGATGTTGATCAGCTTCTCGTCCGGCGCATGCGTCTCGCCAAAGTGGTTGCAGAGCCCGCACTGGCCGTCGTGAACGTGTTGCATCGCGTGCCTCCGACGAAGGTCCTGGTCAGGAACCGGGGATCCGCCCGGGATCGTGGACGCTGGCCACGCTGCACGGCGCGTTCCAGAGGACCCGTCCCCGGATAGATTCCATGCCATGGCCCACCGCCCGCGGGAACGCGCATGAAGCGAAAGCTGCACTGGGAACACGTTTACGAAACGAAGCGGCCGGACGAGGTGAGCTGGTTCCAGCCTCAGCCCGTTCGCTCGCTCGAGCTGCTCGACGCGGGCGGGGTGTCGTCCGGAGCCGCGCTGATCGACGTCGGCGGGGGAGATTCCACGCTCGTCGACGCGCTGCTGAGTCGCGGCTTCCGCGACCTGACCGTGCTCGACCTCTCGGCCGCGGCGCTTGCGCGGGCCCGATC
>DASTYL010000024.1:0-6858 GCA_035764975.1 Gemmatimonadaceae bacterium
CGTGGTCCACGGAGATCACCTTCACGTAGATCTCGCGGACGCCGACGTCCTTCAACGCCATCGTCGCGAGGATGCTCGCCGTGATGTCGTCCCCGGTGCCGATGATGCCGGCATCGGCGTTCCGGGCGCCGATCCGCTCCAGCGTCTTCGCGCTCCGCCCGTCGGCGATCACCGCGCTCGAGACCGTGCCCGCGATGCGCTCCACCGCCTCCTCGGAGGTGTCCACGGCGAGCACGTCGTGCCCCTGGGCATTGAGCGACTCCGCGATCGACGAGCCGAAGTTGCCAAGCCCCACCACCACGAATCGTTTCATGTTCCGCCTGGAGTGTTGACCGCCGACGACGTCTTCATTGGCATGTTCCGCCTGGAGTGTTAGCCGACGACGACGTCTTCATTGGCGTAGCGATAGCTGTAGGCACTCCGGTCGCGACGCAGCGCGAGCGCCGCCGCGAACGTGAGCGGGCCCACACGGCCGATGAACATCAGCAGCGCCATCAGCACCCGGCCAGTTCCCGACAACGTCGGCGTCACGTTCATGGACAGCCCGACGGTGTTGAAGGCGCTCGCCGCCTCGAACATATGCGACAGGAACGACCCCCCGCCGGCAGCCCCGGGGCCCGCGGCCGACTCCGTCCACGTCAGCGCGAAGATCCCGGCGGTGATCACGGTGAAGGCGATGATCGTGAGCCCCACTGCCCGCTGGATCGTCTCCTCCGGCACGGAACGCTGCCAGGCGTTGACGATCTCGCTTCCGCGCATCCGCGACAATGCCAGCAGTCCGATCAGGATGAACGTGGTCGTCTTGATGCCGCCGGCCGTCGAGCCGGGCGAGCCCCCGATGAACATGAGGATGATCGTCAGGAAGTTGGTGCTCTCGGTCGCAGCCCCGTAGTCGATCGAGTTGAAGCCGGCGGTGCGCGGCGTCACGCTGAGGAAGAGCGCGTTGACGATCCGGTGCGCGACCGGCAGGCCGGCGAGGGTGTTGTGCCACTCGAACGCCGCGAACGCGACCCATCCCCCGGCGATCAGCACCGCCGTCGTCAGCAGCACGAGGCGGGAGTGGATCGAGAGGCGGAACCGGCGTTTGAGCGGCAGCACGCGCCGCCACTGCGCGAACTCCTCGAGCGTCAGGAAGCCCAACCCGCCGACCACGATCAGGCCCATGACCGTGAGCAGCACGGCCGGGGCCCGCTGCTGCCCGATCATCGAGTCGGAGAAGACCGAGAACCCGGCGTTGCAGAACGCGCTCACCGAGTGGAAGACAGCCGGCCAGATCGCACCGGACCACCCATGGTCGGGAATCCAGAACATGTACAGCAGCAGCGCCCCCACGGCTTCGAAGCCGAAGGTGAAACGGAACACGTCGCGGCCGAGCCGCGACACGTCCAGGTCGGGTGCCACGTCGGCGGCGGTGCCGTGCGTGAGGGCCTCCGCCCGGAGCGAGATGCGCCTCCCGAGCGTCAGGATGATCACGGTCGTGAAGGTGATCATGCCCAGTCCGCCGAGCTGGATGAGCAGCAGGAGCACCGCCTGCCCGGCGAAGGTGAAATGCGTGGCGGTGTCGACGACGACGAGTCCCGTGACACATGCCGCGCTCGTGGCCGTGAACAGGGCATCGAGCCAGCCGAGGCGCGCCCCCGTGTAGAGGCCCGGCAGCAGGCGCAGGGCGAGCGTGCCGACGGCGACGAGCGCCGCGAAGGACACCACGAACAGCTGGGGTGCCGTCAGTCGACGCCAGCGGCCGAGCCCCGTTCGCGTGGCACGCCCGCCGAGCTCCAGCCATCGGACCCGGCGCCGGCGGTCGGTAGCCGGGGCTGGCGCGCTGGCCGTCATCAGGCCCGCAGCAGCGCGTTCACCCGTTCGGCGATCTGGACCGCCGACGGGACGACCGCCTCGAGCAGCACGGGGTGATACGGCATCGGCACATCGTCCACGCAGTACCGGTCGACGGGCGCGTCCAGGTGCCAGAACGCCTCCTTCGCGACCACGGCGGCGACCTCCGCACCGAAGCCCGCGGTCTGCGTGTCCTCGTGCACGATGAGACACCGGCCCGTCTTCGTCACCGACGCCAGCACCATGTCGCGGTCCCATGGAGCGATCGACCGCAGGTCGATCAGGTCCACGACCCCATCGCCGAGCTGGTCAGCCGCCTCGATGCAGCGATGCACCATCGCGCCCCACGTGACGAGCGTCAGGGACGACCCGTCGCGCAGCCGCGTGCCCTTGCCGATCGGCACGACGTAGTCGTCGCCGGGGTAGCGCGCGCTCCCGTCCGACGTCATGAGGAGCGAGCGATGCTCGAAGAAGATCGTCGGATTGCGGCTTCGCATCGCCGAGCGCAGGAGGCCGACGGCATCCGCGGCGTTCGACGGCATCACGAGCTGCCAGCCGAGCGACTTCGCGAACCGGACTTCGTCCGACAGGGAATGCCATGGATCGCCGACATCCTTGCCGAAACCGCCGGGCATCCGCACGACGATGGGGGCGCTGAACTGGTTGTTCGTGCGCCAGCGCATCGTGCCGCAGTTGTTGAGCTGCTCCGTCGCCGGGTCTGCGTACTTGCGGAACTGGATCTCGGTGACCGGCATCAGCCCCGACGCCGCCATGCCGACGGCGCGTCCGACGATCCCTTCCTCCGAGAGGCTCGTGTCGAACACGCGCCGCTCGCCGAACTGCTTCTGGAGCCCCTCGGTGACGAGGTGAACGCCGCCCTTGCGTCCGACATCCTCGCCGAACACCACGACCCGCGGGTTCACCGCGAGCTCGTGGCGCAGGGTGCGGCGGATCGCCTCCGCGAAGCGCACGGTGTCCCCGCCATCGGCCGGGGTCTCCGTGGCCGGCAGGGCCTCGAGCACGTCGTCGGGCAATCCGCCGAGCGCCTCAGGGTCGCCGGGGAGCGGCGACTCGGCGTAGACGTATCGCTTCACCTTGTCCGGCGAGGGGAGCGCTCGCGCGCGGGCCGACTCGAGTGCCGCCTGCACGTCGCGCCCGACCTCGGCTTCGAGTGCGGCCCATTCCGCCTCGCTCATCTGCGCCGGCACGAGGAAGGCACGGAGCTTCGGCAACGGATCGCGCGTCCAGTCGTTCGCGATCTCTTCCTCGGTGCGATACCCCTTCTGGTTGTCCGGCCCCGAGTGGCTCGACAGGCGCGGCACGGTGAGGTGCACCAGGGCGGGGCCGTTGCCCTCGCGCACGTGCGCCACCGCCTCGCCGAGCAGCGTCGCCGCCTCGGCGGGGTCGGTGCCGTCGCCGTCCCTGATCAGGAGATTGCCGAACGACGCGAGATTCTTCGCGATGTTGCCCCCAGGCGTCTGCATCCTGCCGGCGACGGAGATCCCGAGCCCGTTGTCCTCGATGTAGAAGAGGATCGGCAGCTCGAGCGTCGTCGCCATGGTGAGCGCCGCCCAGAAGCCGCTCGTGGCCACCGACGCATCGCCGCCCATCGCGACCGCGATGGACCCGTCCCAGGCGGCATCCTGGAGGACGTCGCGGTGATAGGTGATCGCCTGCGCCCAGCCCGCGGCCGGGGTGTACTGGCCGCCGACGTCGCCCGCCATCGGCAGGACGATCGCGCCATCGGTGCGCGGAAGGTTGCAGACGACGCCGATGTCGCGCCCGTCGCTGAACCCCCCGGAACGGCCGAGCGGGCTCGCCAGGGCATCCTCGAGGGTGAGGCCGAGGGCGAGCAGGGCGGGGCGGGAGCGGTAGTACGCACCCGCCGCGTCGCGGCGCCCGGTCATCAGGTTGCCGAGGATGATCTGCCCGAGGTCGTGGCCGCGCGCCGAGAACTGGTAGAGCACGAGGTGCTCGCGGGGAACGCTGGCGCGGTTCCGGTTCGTCGCCTCCTCGACCTCGTCGAGCATGCGGGAGGCGAGGAGCTGATAGGCGATGCGGCGCCAATCCAGGTTGGCGATCGGCGCGGAGCGGTCGTCGAGTGGCGCGGCGGCCGGCGCGGCTGCCGTCCTGGCCTTCTTTGCGGGGCGGGATGGAGATGCCATGCAGATAATCTCGCCGCGCGAGTGCAAGCGAGGGAGGGGCTGCCGGGGGTGCGGCCAGCCCGACCCCCAGCGGAGCCCATCCGTCAATCGGGCATTCGCAGTATCTTGTGGGCCATGACCCAATCCGGATCGAATCGCCGTTACGAATTCGTCGGCTACACCGTGGCCGACGGGGTCGCCGAGATCACCCTCGATCGGCCCGCCGTGCTCAACGCCTTCACGCGCCCCATGGCGAAGGAGCTGCAGGGCGCGCTGCAGGACGCGGCCGGGGACCCGGCGGTCCGGGCGGTGCTCCTGACGGGCGCGGGCCGCGCGTTCTGCGCAGGGCAGGACCTCGCCGAAGCGGTGCCGCAGGATGCACCGGCTCCCCCGATCGAGGACATCGTCCGTGCGACGTACAACCCCACGGTGCTTGCGATCCGTTCGATCGAGAAGCCGGTGATCGCCGCGGTGAACGGCGTCGCCGCGGGTGCCGGCGCGAACCTCGCCTTCGCGTGCGACATCGTGCTCGCGTCTGAGCAGGCGACGTTCATCCAGGCGTTCGCGAAGATCGGCCTCATCCCCGACACCGGTGGCACATTCTTCCTGCCGCGGCTCGTCGGCGTGCACCGGGCCACGGCGATGATGATGCTCGGCGAGAAGGTCACGGCGGCGGAAGCGCACGCCATGGGCCTCGTCTGGCGGATGTATCCGGCCTCGCAGCTGCTGGAATCCGCCCGGGAGTTCACCCGTCACCTGGCGACGCAGCCCACGCGCGCGTTCGGCCTGACGAAGCGCGCGCTCAACGCGTCCCTCGGCAACTCGCTGGAACAGCAGCTCGACCTCGAAGCGAAGCTTCAGGCGGAGGCGGGCGCGAGCCATGACTTCGCGGAAGGCGTGCAGGCCTTCCTGCAGAAGCGCCCCCCGGCGTTCCAGGGCCGGTGACGCGTGCTCCCGTCGACGATCCGCCCATGACATCGCTTCCCACCATCGGCGTTCTCGGTGCCGGCGCGATGGGCGCCGGCATCGCCCAGGTCGCGGCGAGCGCCGGCCATCCCGTGACCGTCGTCGACGCGCGCGCGGCGGCCGTCGAACGCGCACGCGCGTCGCTCGAGCAATCGCTCGCCCGCGACGTCGCGAAGGGACGGCGCGATCAGGGGGCGGCAGACGCACTGCTGCGGCGCATCAGCTGGTCCGCCGCGGACGCCGATACGCCCGACCTCTCGCCGTTCGCCGGGTGCGCGCTGGTCATCGAGGCCATCGTCGAGCGGCTCGCGGTGAAGCAGACCTCGTTCGAGGCGATCGAGCAGGTCGTCGGGCCGGACTGCGTGCTCGCGACGAACACGTCCTCCCTCTCGGTCACCGCGATCGCCGCCGCCTGCCAGCGCCCGGACCGCCTGCTCGGTGTGCACTTCTTCAATCCGGCCCCGCTGATGCCGCTGGTGGAGATCGTCCCGGCGCTGCAGACCGCCGTGGAGATCACCGCAGACGTGCAGGTGCTCGTCAACAGCTGGGGCAAGACCACCGTCGTCGCCAAGGACACGCCGGGGTTCATCGTCAATCGCGTCGCGCGCCCGTTCTACGGCGAAGCGCTGCGCATGCTCGAGGAAGGCTTCGCCGACGCGCCGACGATCGACTGGGCGATGCGGGAGCTGGCCGGCTTCCGCATGGGCCCGTTCGAGCTGATGGACCTCATCGGGCACGACGTCAACTACACGGTGACGTCGACCGTGTGGGAGGCGCTGTACTACGACCCGCGCTACCGCCCCGCCATCACGCAGCGCCGGCTCGTCGAGGCGGGGTTCCTCGGCCGCAAGAGCGGGCGCGGATTCTACGGCTACGGGGATGACGCGCCGCGGCCGGAGCCGTCGCGCGACGAGCGGCGCGGCCGCGAGATCGTCGATCGCATCCTCGCGATGCTCATCAACGAGGCCCTGGACGCCGTGCACCTCAACATCGCGACGCCGCAGGACGTGGAGCTCGCGATGACGAAGGGCGTGAACTACCCGAAGGGGCTCCTCGCCTGGGGGCAGGAGCTCGGCTTCGCGCGCGTGCTGGATCGCATCGAGGCGCTGCAGCGCGAGTACGCCGAGGATCGCTATCGCCCGAGCCCGCTCCTGCGCCGTGCGGCAGCGACCGGCGAGCGCCTCGTCTCGTGAGCGGCGGACCCGAGACCGCCGGTGCCGCCGGCGAACAGCGGCTCGCCGAACGGGTAGTAGCGGGGATGCTGGCGTCCGACGCCTACAGCCGCTGGCTCGGCGTGGAGCTGGTCGCGCTGGCGCCGCGCGCGGCGACCCTGCGGATGGCCGTGCGACCGGACATGCTGAACGGCTTCGGCGTCTGCCACGGCGGAGTGACCTTCTCCCTGGCCGACAGCGCGCTGGCCTTCGCCTCGAACACGCATGGCCGGGTGACGATGAGCATCGAGAACGCCATCGGCTATCCGGCGCCCGCGCGCGAGGGCGACGTGCTCATCGCCCGCGCGAGCGAGGAGAGCGCGCAGGGCCCGCTCGCGTTCTACCGGGTGGACGTGACGAAGCAGGACGGGAGCCCGGTCGCGCATTTCCGCGGCACCGTGTATCGCACGAAGCGCATGCATCCCGCGGCGAGCGGCATGCTTTCACCGGATGAGGACCAGGATGGCTGAGGCATACATCGTCGACGGCGTTCGGACGCCGATCGGCAGTCATGGCGGCGCACTGAGCGACGTCCGTCCCGACGACATGGCAGCGCATGCGATCGCGGAGCTGATGCGGCGACATCCCAAGGCCGACGCGGCGTCGATCGCCGACGTCGTGCTCGGGTGTGCCAACCAGGCGGGCGAGGACAATCGCAACGTGGCGCGGATGGCGGCGCTGCTCGCGGGGCTGCCGGTGACGGT
>DASTYL010000025.1:0-11310 GCA_035764975.1 Gemmatimonadaceae bacterium
CGGACTGTGGCAGACCATCACGTAGCGGCCGGGCTGGAGATCGAGGGTGCCGTCCATCGGCATCCCCGGCACACCGGCATTCGGACCGCCGAGATCCACGATCCACTTCGGCACGGGCGCGCCCTCCGCCACCGCCTTCGCGGCCTGCATGAAGTCGCTGGCGGTCTTGCCCTCCTCCAGCCGGACGATCCAGACATGGTGGAGCTCCTTCCCTTCATTGGTCACCCGGAAGGTCGTGAGACCGGCCGGGATCGACGCCGGCATGTCCGCGAAGGCATATTCCACAGCACGCACGGGCACCACGCGTGCGCCGGCGATGGGTGATGGAGCTCCTGCCTGGTGAACGTGCTGTGCGCCGGCGACCGCCGGGATGCACAGTGCAGCGCCAGCGGCGGCGATGCGGAGGATGTTGCGCGCCATCGTGATCTCTCCATGATCAGCATCGTCGGGGGCGGACCCCGGCCACCCGGCCGATCCGCTTGTCCCGGAACAGAGGGCGGCCTACGTTAGGCGGCCCACCATACGCCGGCAATACTGTCCAGTTCTTCGTCCGGTTTCAGCGGCGTGGACCGCACGTCGCCCCTGCATCGCACGTCGGCATCACTCATTCGTTTTCGACTGTCCAACCCGCCTCCATGCGTCACGCTTCCTTAGTTCCGGCCGTCGCGCTCGCCATCACTGCCGCCATCGTCGCATCCACCTCGCTCGGTGCGCAGACGCAGGAACCGGCCGATCTCATCGTCAGCAATGCACGCATCTACACGGTGGACGATGCGCGTCCGACGGTGGAGGCGCTCGCGATCCGCGATGGGCGCGTGATCTTCGCCGGATCCGCGATCGAGGCCGCGGCCCTCCGCGATTCCGGCACCCGGATGCTCGACCTCGGCGGCAAGGTCGTGATTCCGGGCATGGTGGACGCGCACGCGCACCTGCTCGGACTCGGCGAGTCGCTGCGCAACGTGAACCTCGTCGGGACGACCTCCTACGACGACGTCATCGCACGCGTCGTCGCGAAGGCGAAGGAGCTGCCCGCGGGGGCGTGGATCCTCGGGCGCGGCTGGGACCAGAACGACTGGGGCGGCACCGCGTTCCCGACGCACGAGGCGCTGTCGCGCGCCGTGCCGAATCACCCGGTGGTGCTCGCCCGTGTGGACGGACACGCCATCCTCGCGAACGCGGCGGCGATGCGCGCCGCCCGCGTGACCGCGAAGTCGCAGGATCCGGACGGCGGCCGCATCGTGCGCGATGCACGTGGCCGTCCCACCGGCGTCTTCGTGGACAACGCGGAGGGACTCGTCACTCGCGCGGTGCCCCCGATGTCATCGGAGCAGCGGCGTGACGCGATCGCCGCCGCCATCACGGAGATGCATCGGTGGGGCCTCACGGGAATGCACGATGCCGGCGCCGCACGCGCGACCATCGATGCGTACGAAGCGCTCGGGCGCGCGGGACGCCTCGACCTGCGTCTCTACGTGATGATCAGCGACGACAGCAGCGCCATCGACCACTACTTCCGCCGGGGGCCGCAGAGCGCGCTGTATGACGGCCGGCTCTGGATCCGCGCCGTCAAGCTGTATGCGGACGGCGCACTCGGCTCGCGAGGCGCCGCCTTGCTGGAGCCGTACGCGGACGATCCGAACAACGCCGGACTCCTCGTGTCCCCGCCGGTGCACATCCAGGACGTGGCGGTGCGCGGACTCCGCGCGGGATTCCAGATCAACACGCACGCCATCGGCGACCGCGGCAACCGGGTCGTGCTGGATGCCTACGAAGCCGCCCTGCGGCAGGTCCCGCGCGCCGATCATCGCTTCCGCGTCGAGCACGCGCAGGTCCTGCATCACACGGACATCCCGCGGTTCGCGGCGCTCGGCGTCATCCCCTCGATGCAGGCCGTCCACCAGACCAGCGACATGTACTGGGCCGGCAGCCGCCTCGGTACGCTCCGCCTCCCGGGCGCCTACGCATGGCGCTCGCTGCTCGCGACCGGCGTCCCCGTCCCCAACGGCAGCGACTTTCCGGTCGAGCTGACGAATCCATTGCTGTCCTTCAGCGCCAGCGTCTCGCGCATGGACGCGAAGGGATGGCCGACCGGCGGCTGGTACCCCGCCCAGCGGATGACGCGCGAAGAGGCCCTGAAGTCGATGACGCTCTGGCCTGCCTATGCCGCCTTCCAGGAGCGCGAGCTCGGGTCGCTCTCGCCAGGCAAGCACGCCGACTTCGTGGTGCTGGACCGTGACATCATGACGGTGGAGCCGGGCGAGCTCCCGGGCACCGTCGTCCTCGCCACCTATATTGGGGGCAAGGCGGTCTTCGAGCGCCCGTGAGTCCAACGGCCGTCAGGCTACCCCGGAGTTTCCTGTGACGACACCGTCCTGGCTCACGCCCGAACGCCAGATCCGGATCCGCAATGTGCTGTTCGGGTTGCTGGTCTTCTTCGGGCTGGTCATCTGGATCTTTCACAGCATCGCCAGCAACGGCGCGCGGCCGCCCGAGTTCGTGCAGCGACTGCGGGTCCTCGGCATCATGACCTGGCTGTACGCTCTCGTACAGCTGCTCGACATGCGGTTCTATCACAGCCGGTTCGCGAAGCGGCGGATCGAGGCCGCGAACGTCCCCGAGCACATGCTGGCCTGGCTGCTCGCGCAGATGCTGCCGTGGTATGGAATCCTCTACTACGCGCTCGTCGCCGACATCAGGTGGTACGTCGTGGGACTCTGCCTGGCCGCCCTCACCACGTGGGCCTATCCCGTCCCCACGGGACGTGCAGGGATGCCCGATCGTCTGGGCAGATGACCCCTCGGAGTGACGGCATTCTTCTCCAGCCCCAGCTCATGTTCAGCACCTCCGCCACCGCATTTCTCAAGCGTCTTCTCGATACGCCCGGCCCCTCCGGGTTCGAAGGTCCCGCCGCTCGCGTGTGGCGCCAGGAAGCCGAATCGTTCGCGCACAAGGTCTCGACCGACGTCGCCGGCAACAGCCTGGCCGAGGTCAACCCGGGGGGCTACCCGACGATCATGCTCGATGGGCACATCGACGAGATCGGGGTCATCGTCACCTACATCGACGATGACGGCTTCGTGTACTTCAGCTGCATCGGCGGCTGGGACGCCCAGGTGCTGCCGGGACAGCGCATCCGCCTGCTCGGCCGCGATGGCGACGTGCTCGGGGTGATCGGCAAGAAGCCCATTCACCTCATCAAGCCGGCCGAGCGCGACCAGGCCTCCAGGATCTCCGAGCTGTGGATCGACATCGGCGCCGTCAACCGCAAGGAAGCGGAGCAGCAGCTGAGCGTCGGCGACGCGGGGGTGATCGACTCGCGGACGATGGATTTCCCGAACGACCGCATCGTGAGCCGCTCGATCGACGACCGGATCGGCGCCTTCACCGTGCTCGAGGCGCTTCGCCGATATGCGGAGAACCCGGGTGCCGCGCGCGTGGTGGCCGCGGCCACCACCCAGGAGGAGATCGCGTGGCACGGCGGCGGCGCGCTCGTGTGCACCAACTGCGTGAATCCGCAGATGGCGCTCGTGGTCGACGTCACGTTCGGCACCGACTACCCGACGATGGAGAAGAAGGAGATCGGCGACCATCGCCTCGGCGGCGGCCCGGTGCTCAGCCGGGGCAGCATCATCTCGCCGGTGGTGTTCGATCTCCTGCGTGCCAGCGCCAACCGGCTAGCGATCCCGTTCAGCGTACATGCCGTCGGCCGCGACACGTCCACCAATGCGGACGCGATTCACATCTCGCGCGAGGGCGTGGCCACGGGGCTGGTGTCGATCCCGAACCGGTACATGCACTCACCCAACGAGATGGTGAGCCTCCGCGACGTCGATGCCGCTGCGAACCTGCTGGCCGATACCTGCCGCATGGTGACGCGGGAGACGGACTTCACGGCGAGATAGCGCGGACTGCGGACTGCGGACTGCGGGATGCGGGATGCGGACTGCGGACTGCGGGATGCGGGATGCGGGATGCGGGATGCGGGATGCGGATGCGGATGCGGACTGACGGTCGCGGGTCACTCGTGCTCCCGGATCGCCTCGAACAGCCCCGTCACCCGCGGCTCATTCCCCCGCCGGGCATTCGACAGGGCGCGCAGCGCCGAATCGCGGACGGACGCCTCCTTGTCGCCGACGAGGAGGCGCAGCGCATCGAGGGCCGCGGGAGACCGGGTGTCCCCCAGCGCGAGCGCCGCGGCTGCGCGGAGCGCCGGTGACTTGCGCTTGAACAGGCCGCTCGCCGGCGCCGCGGCGTCCAGCAGCCGCTGGATGGCGTCCGGCGTCGCGACCTTCCCGAGGGCGGTGTAGATCGATCGCAGCACGGCATCATCCTGTTCGTGATCCAGCGCGTTCAGCAGCATGGACGCGGTCCCCGCATCCTTCCGGGACCCCAGCGCCAGGACGGCCTGCTGCCGAGTCGCGGGCGAATCGGATCGCACCGCCGCGAGGATGGCCGCTCGCCCGGCCGGTGTGTCGAACCGGAGCAGCGCCGTCGTCGCAGATTGGCGCACGCGCTCGTCCTCGTGCTGCAGCAGCGCGGTGATGGGTCGCTCGGCCTCGGTCGCACCGAGCTCGCCGAGCAGGTCCACCGCGTTCCGGACGACGTACCACCGGTCGTCGCCCAGCATCTGGAGGAGCGTCGGCACCCCTGCCCGGAGCGTCAGCAGCATGGTGAAGTACGCACGCCGGTCCGTGGCCGTCTGCGCCTGCGTGAGGAGCTCGATCACCGCATCGGCGCCGTCGTCGCCCGCGCGCATCAGCACCTGCGTCACCGCGTCCAGCGGGACGGCGCGACGGGGCACGAGCGCCGCGATCATGCGCAGGGCGTGCGAGGACAGCATCCGGCGAAGCGCGAGCGTGCAATCCCGGCGGATCGCATCGCTGGCCGTCGACTCCCGGTCCTGCAGGCCGGCGACGAGCGCGACGAGCGACACGCCGTCGCCGGTGCGCTGTGCCTGGGCGGCGGCGAGGGTCAGGCGGCCGAGCAGCTCGGGCACCGCGCGGTCCGATGCGCTGCCGAGCTCCGCGAGCAGCGCCTCGCAGTCACCCGCCGGGCGCACCGCGGCGAAGTGATCGAACAGCCCTCCACCCGCGGCCGCCTCCGGACTCGCGGGGACGGGGATCGGACCCGGCGGAGGCGCCACGGGCAGGTCCTCCGAGGCGACCGGATCTTCCACGTACACGAGCTCGAGGTCACTCAGCAGTGCCGACGTCGCGGCGGCGCGATCGCGAAGGTGCACCGTCCTGGCACCGCCGTGCATCAGCCGATCGCCGATGAAATCAGCATCGTTCGGGGCGCCGGCCAGGAGCCGTGCGGCGTTCAGCAGGTCCGCGGCAGCGGCCGCCGCATGGACCGCCATCTCCTGCGCGCCGTGCGCGGCGAGCCGCGCGGCGGTCTCGCTCGCCCCGGAGAACACCGCGGCCACCACCTGCCCGTTCGCGAGGAGCACCGGCCCGTCGTACGAGAGCGTCACCGGGCCGTCGCGGGACACGGTGGCCAGCGCCCGAAGAGAGGCTTTCTGCTCTTCCAGGTTGTCCGGCTCGTGGATCAGGAGCCACAGCAGTCGCGCGAAGTGACGTGCGAACGAGATCGAATGATCCATGAATGACGGGGGACCGGGTGAATGCGCGACGTCGCGCCTTCCGCTGCGTCTCTCCTCTGACGGGAAAGCCCCTACGCCGTCACCACCGGGAGCGGCGATTATCCTTCAGGGACAGGCCGGCCTTCCCCGCGACCCCTCTCCGGACCAACGCCCATGACGACGAACGGCTGGAACCATATGCGTGCAGCAGCTCTCCTCGGACTTCTCTGCCTCGCCTCGTCCGTCGGCGCGTGCGCGGCCTCGCCGGGTACGCCGGCCCCGGTGGACGCCGATTCACTGCGGATCCGGAACGACGTGGCGCACCTCGCGGCCGACGCGCTGGAAGGCCGGGGCACGGGCACGGCGGGCAACGACTCCGCCGCCACGTGGGCGGCAGCACGATTCCGGGAGCTCGGGCTCGATAGCGTGGGACTGCCTGGCTACCACCAGGCGTTCGACGTTCGTCCGGCCCGGGCTGCCGGCGGCGCCGCGCACAGCGCGCCGACGGGGCCGCTCCGGCATACCAGGAACGTCGTGGCCATGCTGCCGGGGCGCGACCCCGTGCTTCGCGACGAATACGTCGTCGTGGGCGCACACTTCGACCACCTCGGGCGTGGGACCGAGGGGGCGCTCGACCCCGACGCCGGTGACGCCATCCGGAATGGCGCGGACGACAACGCGAGCGGCACGGCCGCGGTGCTCGAGCTGGCACGCGTCCTCTCCCGGCGCCCGACGGCACGGTCCATCGTCTTCGTACTCTTCAGCGGAGAGGAGCTCGGTCTCCTCGGCTCGTCGCACTTCGTGAGCGCTCCCGTCCTGCCGCTCGACCGCGCGGCCGCGATGGTGAACTTCGACATGGTCGGCCGCCTGCGCGACGGGAAGCTGATCGTGTACGGGGTCGAGACCGCGGACGAGATGCGCGCCATCGTCGCGGAGGCCAATACCGGCGACACGCTCGCGATCCATGCCGTGGGCGACGGCTATGGCCCGTCCGATCATGCGACGTTCTACGGGAAGGGGATCCCCGTCCTGCACATGTTCACGGACCTGCACGACGACTATCATCGCGCGTCGGACGATGCGGACCGGATCAGCGCCGCGGGCATCGCGCGCGTCGTGCGCTATGCGGAGCGCGTGGTGCGCAACATCGCCGACCGTCCCGCGCGGCTCACCCTGCGCCAGGCGCCGGCACCCGCGCCACGCGGCTCGGGAAGCGGTACCGGCGTGTACCTCGGGTCGATCCCGGACATGGGGTCGAACGTGAAGGGCATGCGCCTCACCGGCGTGCGCAGCGGCAGCCCCGCCGATCAGGGCGGGCTCGTGGCCGGCGATGTCATCGTGCGCTTCGGCGGGTCCGAGGTCACCGACATCTACAGCTACACGGAGGCGCTGAACGCGCACAAGCCGGGTGACACCGTCACCGTCGAGGTGCTGCGCGACGGCAAGCCCGTGACGCTGACGGTGACGCTGGGCAAGAGACCCTAGCCGCGGGCGCGGCGGCGTGTTCACGGTCTGGAGCTCGTCCCGCTACACCTTCGACCTGCCCGAGGGGCACCGCTTTCCCGTCGCCAAGTACGAGCTGCTGCGGCAGCGCGTGGTGGACGACGGGATCCTGCCTGAGGACCGCGTCCGCGAGCCGCGCCGCGCAACGGTGGCGCAGCTCGCGCTCGTGCACACGGCCGAGTATCTGGACCGCTTCACGACCGGCACCCTCACGCCGGATGAGCTGCGCCGCCTCGGCTTCCCCTGGTCCCCGGGGCTCGTCGAGCGCTCGCACCGCGCCGTCGGCGGCACCATCGACGCTGCATACTGGGCGCTCGAGCACGGACTGGCGATGAACCTCGCCGGCGGGACGCACCACGCGTTCCCGGGGCGGGGCGAGGGCTTCTGCGTGTACAACGACGTCGCCGTCGCCATACGCGTCCTCCAGCAGGACGGCCGCATCGGGCGCGCGGCGGTGATCGATCTCGACGTGCACCAGGGGAACGGCACCCACGCGATCTTCGCCGGCGATCCGAGCGTCTACACCTTCAGCATGCACGGCGGCCGCAACTATCCCTTCCACAAGGTGGCGGGGTCGCTCGACATCGAGCTGGCCGACGACACTGGCGACGAGGCCTACCTCGACGCGCTCGCCGCCGCCCTCCCCCGCGTGCTCCCGGCCGCGGATGCGGATCTCGTGTTCTACCTCGCTGGCGCCGATCCGCACGAGAACGATCGGCTGGGCCGCCTGAAGCTCACGTTCGACGGCCTCGCACGACGCGACGCCATGGTCCTGGCGGCCTGTCGCGAGATTGGCCTGCCCGTCGCGATCACCATCGCCGGCGGGTATGGCCGCGATATCGCAGACACCGTGCAGGTCCACGTCAACACGGCGAGGATCGCCGCGTCCTGGGGGTAGGTCCCGCTCCGGCGCGGACCCGCGGTTATCATGCGGTCGGCGCCGCATGCGGCAGTGAGCAGGCCTGCACGCTTTCGGCTGAGACCTGACGATCACGTCAAACGTTGAATGAGGGCCATGCCGCCGATCCCGGCACCACGATCCGAGGGCTTCACTCGAGGCACGCCCTTCCCGCTTTACTGGGCTGGTTACGGCACCGAGGGCGCGCCGCCCCTGCTCGTGCTGCACGGCGGACCGGGAGCGAGCCACGACTACCTGTTGCCGCAACTGCTTCGGCTGGACACCGTGGCCAATGGCGGGCGCGACCTGCTGTTCTACGACCAGCGCGGCGGAGGCCGGTCGAGGCACGATGAGGACCGCGCCCCCATCGGCTGGCAGGAGCAGGCGGCCGACGTCGGGCGGGTGATCGAGGAGTTCGGCCTCGAGTCTCCGCGCATCGTGGGGTACTCGTGGGGCGGGCTCCTGGCGCTCCTGTACGCGCTGGAGGCGACCGAGGGCCGCCTTGGCCCGGTCCCTGAACAGATCATTCTCATTGACCCGGCACCGCTTTCGCGCCATTATCGTGACAGCTTTGAGGCGGAGTTCGCTCGGCGGCAGAAATCGCCCGCCGTCGAGCAGCTGCGCGCGGAGCTGGCGGAATCGGGGCTGCGCGAGCGGGATCCGGACGCATACCGGCAGCGGGTGTTCGAGCTCAGCGTGGCGGGATACTTCGCGGATCCCGCCCGGGCTCGCGATCTCACTCCCTTCCGGGTCGTCGGCCGGGTACAGCAGGGGGTGTGGTCGAGTCTCGGCGATTTCGATCTCGTTCCGCGGTTGAGCCGTCTCCGCATTCCCTCCGTCGTCGTGCATGGCCGGCAGGACCCCATCCCCCTCGAGTCGTCCGAGGCGGGTGCGCAGGCCCTTGGCGCCGAGCTCTTCGTCATCGAGGACTGCGGTCACGTTCCCTATGTCGAGCAGCCGGACCAGCTCTTTCGCGTTCTCGCGCCCTTCGTCTGACACCATGTCCCGTCAAAACGTCGATCCGCAGCAGGCGTTCATCTCGACCATCGATCACGAGGGGCGTCGCTACAACGTCACCGTGCGCACGCATTTCGATGGCGTCGAGTACGTCGGACGGCTTTACTTCGTGGACGATGCGTGGGATGACGCGGGCCTCCCCGACCGCGGCGCGCTGCCGGGGCGCACGCGGGACGAGGTCCTCGCGATGGCGAAGCGGCTGACGCCCCAGGACCTGGTGCTGCGCTATCGTCGCGCGGTGTCCGAGAAGCGCCGGTACGTCGGCCTTCGCCGGGCGACGGAGGAGATCCTCTCCAAGATCCGCTACCTCAACCAGGTCGCGATCTCGATGCGCGCCGGCCTGCTGGACGTGGACGGCGCAGCGCAGGAGATCGCGCTCACCGAGCGGCAGCTTCACGAGATCGTGGACCGCCTCCGGAGCTACGCCGGGGTGGAGGACGGGGCCTCCACGCCGTAGTCCGGTGGACGCGAGGACCGCTGCGCACACCCTCGCGCAGATCGCCGCCTACCTGGAACTGCGCGGCGAGAATCGATTCAAGACCGGCGCGTACGAGCGGGCGGCGCGTGCCGTCCAGGGGCTTGGCGCCGACGATCTCGCGCCGCTGCTGAAATCCGGTGCGCTCGCCGCGACGGCCGGAATCGGCCCTGCGACGCTCTCGGTCATCGAGGATCTCATCCGGACGGGCGAGTCGTCGTATCTCGAGCGGCTGCGCGCGGAGATGCCCGAAGGCCTGCTCGAGCTCCTGCGGCTCCCCGGGCTCGGCATCGCGAAGATACGGAAGATCCACGAGGCCCTCGGCGTGACGTCGGTGGCCGAGCTCGAGGCCGCGGCGCGCGATGGCCGCATCGCGAAGCTGCCGCGGTTCAGCGCGAAGACGGCACAGGGGATTCTCGCCGCGATCGAACGCGCGCGCGCGGCCGGCACCCGCCGGCGCTACGCCGATGCGCGCGTCGAAGCCGAGTCGCTGCTCTCGTGGGTCTCGTCGCACCCCGAGGTCGCGCGGGCCGAGCTTGCCGGCTCGCTGCGGCGGCACCTGGAGATCGTGGCCGACGTGGATGTCGTCGCCGCCTGCCGCGCGAGCGCTGCCCCCGCCGACGTGGCGCGCGACTTCGCCAGCGGCCCGGGGGTGACGCAGGCGGACGGCGTCGGCACGGCGAGCGTCCGCGTCGCGTTCGTCGACGGTACGGTGCTCCACGTCCATTGCACGACCGCGAGCGAATACGCGCCCGCGCTCTGGCGGGCCACGGGGCCGGATACCCATGTCGACGCGATGCGGGAGCGGCTGGCGGCGCGCGGCATCCGCGTCGAGGGGGATACGATGCTGGATCCCCACGGGCGGCGAGTGGCCGTCGCCGACGAAGAGGCGATCTACCGGCTCGCAGCGATGGCGTGGATCCCGCCCGAGCTGCGGGATGACCTCGATGCCCTCGACGTCGCCGAGGGGGATGCACTGCCACGCCTGCTCACGGGATCGGACATCCGCGGCGTGCTCCACTCCCACACCACCTGGTCCGACGGCAAGGCGAGCGTGCGGCAGATGGCGGACGCCGCCCGCGAGCGGGGCTGGAGCTACATCGGGATCTCCGACCACTCGCAGGCGGCGTTCTACGCCGGCGGGCTCTCACCCGACCAGGTGCTCGAGCAGCACGCCGAGATCGATGCGGTCAATGCGACGCTGGCGTCTTCCGGGTTCGTCGTCCTCAAGGGGATCGAAGCGGACATCCTCCCCGACGGGCAGCTCGATTACGATCCAGCGTTGCTCGCCCGCTTCGATTATGTCATCGGCAGCGTCCACTCGCGCTTCAAGATGAACGAGCGGGAGATGACGGATCGCGTCCTCGCGGCGCTCGACTCGCCGTGGCTCACGATCCTCGGGCACCCGACGGGGCGGCTGCTGCTCTCGCGGGAGCCGTACGCCATCGACGTGGACGCGGTGCTCGAGCGCGCCGCGGCGAACGGCGTCGCCGTCGAGATCAACGCCGATCCGCATCGCCTCGACCTCGACTGGCGATATGTCCGCGGCGCCCTGGCCCGCGGCGTCACCATCGAGATCGGCCCGGATGCGCACTCCCCCCGCGGGCTCGACTACACGGCGTATGGGGTAGGAATGGCGCGTAAGGGCTGGGTGACCGCGGACGACGTGCTGAACGCGCGATCGGTGGAAGAGGTATCGAGCTTTGCCCGCAAGCGGAGGGAACGATGAAGAAGGCAGCCTCGGGCGCGAAGGTCACGAAGCGCACGAAATCCACGAAGGCCGTGACGAAGGTGAAGAGCGCGAAGCACGCGGAGGAAATCCTCCGTCGCCTCGCC
>DASTYL010000026.1:0-20713 GCA_035764975.1 Gemmatimonadaceae bacterium
CCTCGGTTGCCCGGGCGGTCTCCGCCAACGCACGTTCCGCCTCGCGGCGCTGCCGGTCGGATTCCTCCGCGAACAGGCTCACGCGCCGGTGGAGAAAGGCGGCGGCGAGCGCAGCGAGCAGCGCGAGGAATCCGAGGCCCACCGTGATGGCCATGCCCGTGAACTCGACGCGCTGGATCTGCCGCTGGTTGCGACCCACCGCCTGGACGATGGCGGAGTCGACGGCCGCCGTTGCGTCGAGCGCCGCCTCGAAGAGCTCGGGGTGTCGGACCTCATCCGACACCGCTCCGATGGCGAACGCACCCGATTGGATGAGCGTGTCGGCGACATGGCTGTGCCAGAGATCGGTCCGGCGGCTTGCCTCCTCCAGGGCCGTGACGAGCCCCGGGCCGAGCGCGTGCACCTTCGGCCGGAGCTCCGCGAAGATTCGCGCTTCGGTCTGCCGGGCCCTGCGATAGCGCTCCCGATACGCGACATCGCCATTGAGCAACAGCTCGCTCAGCGAGGCCATCTCGCGCACGAGGTTGAACTGGAGCTGCAGCACCAGGGTCCGGGCAGGCTGCGCCGCCTCGATCTCGGCGCGCAACACGTTCACCCGCCGCTGGGCCAGTCCGGGCACCATGACGAGCGCCGCGAGGGTGAGGAGGATGAGCCCCAGGCCCCCGCGCCACCAGAACGCCTTCCGCTTCTCCAATTGCTCCCCGTTGTCCATGGCGCTCCTGCCGGGCGGACGCACCGGAGGTGACCCGGCCCCGGTTGAGAGGGTACTGCCGAGCGGGGGATTCGGCCAACGGCCAATCGCTGACACCCGGCTCCCCCAGCGGCGGCGCGGCCGATCCGGTCGCAGCGCCAGAAACGGAAGTTCCGTTCCGCCGTTTGCCCTGCTAGCCGATCATGACACGCAGACTGCTCATTGCCGCGGTGGCGCTCACCGGGTGTGCCGACGTGTTCGGCCTCTCCGAGCGCAACCAGCTCGACGGACCCGGCGGCGCGTACAGCGTGCAGCTGTACAATGATGGCGCCGTCGTGCTCCGGAACGTCCGGGTGACCACCGGACAGGACGTCCCGCCGCTCACCAAGGCCGAGCTGGCGCCGGGGGAGCTGACCGTTGTCGCAGGCGTCCCGGTGCTGCACGAGCACCCCGTCGTCACTGCCACGGTCGACGGGCGGACCGCGACGTATCAGCCCATCGAGGGCTTCGCGGGCTTCAACGCACAGCTCCCCAGCGGGCGCTACGTGATCAAGCTGCGGTACGTCGAGCAGTATCGCATCGTGGAGACGCGCGTGGAGACCGCGCCATGAGCGGCGCCACGCGCCGTGCTGCTCAGGGGGCGACGAGCTCCACGAACTCCTCGTTGGTCACCTCGCCGAAGTAGTCGCTGACCGCGACGCCCTCGAGCGCGGCGACGATCGCGGTGCGCTCGTACGGGATGCCGGTGAGCCGCTGTTCGAGCTCGGCGACGTCGAGCCGCCCCATGAAGTCGCCGAAGCAGCGGATGCTCATCACCGTGCCCTTCTGGACGTCGATGCGCGCGTCGATCTCGCCGATCGGGAACCGATGCGAACGGACCACGTTGCACGACGGGTTCTCGCCGTAGTTCCAGGCGGCGTTGCCGTACTTCGTCTCCATGAGCTCGTGCACCGCGAGCCAGTCGGCCTCGGTGAGTGCCACCGTCGGGATCCGCGTGCGGTCGCGCGTGCCGAAGATCTGCTCGAGGATGCGTTCGCGCAGCTCCTCGACGGTCACCGGCTCATTCACGAACTCGCTGATGTTCGCGACGCGGCTGCGGATGGACTTCACGCCCTTGCTCTCGACCTTCCCGGGCTTGGGCTTCAGCGCGGCCGTGACGTCGTCGAGGTTGGAATCGTGGAGCAGGGTTCCGTGGCTGAACATCCGCGTCGGCGTCGCGAACTGCGCGTTGCCGCTGATCTTCCGCCCGCCCGCGAGGATGTCGTTGCGTCCGCCGAGCTCGGCAGGCACGCCGAGCTGGCGCAGGGTCTCGACCACCGGCTTCGTGAAGTGGTCGTAGCGATTGAAGCGCCCCTGCGCGAACGGCGTGATGAAGCTGAAGTTGAGGTTGCCAAGGTCGTGATAGACCGCACCGCCGCCGGAGATCCGCCGCACGACCTTGATGTCGCGCTCCTCCACGACCGCGGTGTTGATCTCCTCGACGGTGTTCTGGTTCCGGCCGATGATGATGGACGGCGCGTTGATGTAGAAGAGCAGGAGGTCGTCGTCCGCGTGCTTGTTGCGGAGGACGTACTCCTCGAGCGCGAGGTTCAGCGGCGCATGGGTATTGCCGCGGTTGTCGACGAAGAGCATGGCGGTGTTGGAATGATGACGGCTTCTGCGGATCGGGGATCGCCACGCCGCCCACATGGACGGCGCCGGTCCATTGCCTTTCTCAAGATAGCGCCGCGGCCCGGCCCGAGGGGCTGTGACAACCGTCCCATCCAGCGCCGCCGTGAGTCGCTACGCTCGAAGTTTGCCGGATCGATCTCACGCGCCCTTCGCGGGCCGGGTTCACGCCGCGTCGTTTCCCACTCTCCGCTCCCAAGAGAATGCCCCCCGTCAATCACCCCGTCTCCGGAACTGCCCTCGTCTTCACGCTCGCCGAGGAGCTGCAGACCGTTCGCGCCGCGCTTGCACGCGCCGGCGCACGCACCGCGCGTACGCTGGTGAAGGAAGGCGCCCTGCGCGCCACGCTCGTCGGGCTCGCGCCCGGCGGGGAGCTGAAGGAGCACCGCGCGGATGGGCCCATCACCGTGCACGTGCTCGAGGGCGAGGTCACCTTCACGGCCGAGGGCATCGACCGGGCGCTTGCCGCCGGCTCGCTGCTGTCGCTCGCGCCGGGCATCACGCACGCGGTGAAGTCGGCGCAGGGGGGAATCTTCCTGCTCACCGTTGCCGCGGCCCTGCCGCCGGTGCTCACCCAGATCACGCCGGATCGCACGTAGCCCCTGGCGTCAACCCCGGCGCACGCCGGGGTTGCGTGGTTCTCTCTCGCCCGTGTCCTCCGCGACCCGGCGACGGGTAAAGGTTTGCCCGACCCGCCGCGGCGCGACGGACCCGATCCTTGGGCGTCGTTGCATCTCGGCGCGAACGCACGTCGATTCGCCGTTCCACGCAGCGACATTCCGCGCACGCCCCGACACGTTCACACGCCAGTATCGCACGAGGCCATTCGCATGACCGCCACCATCGCTGCAGCGCCGCAGGCGCTCGGCACCACACGCGCCGTACCGACCGCCGAGACGAACCCGCTCGCCGCCATGCTGGCGCGGTACGATCGCGCAGTGCATCACCTCGGCCTCGATTCGGGGTTGAATCGCGTCCTCAGCCAGCCGCAGTACGAGATCACCGTTTCCATCCCGATCGAGCGGGACAACGGCGATATCGAGGTGTTCACCGGCTTCCGCGTGATTCACAACACCGCGCGCGGGCCGGGGAAGGGCGGCATCCGCTTCGACGTGCACGTGGACCAGGACGAGGTGCGCGCCCTCGCGGCGTGGATGACCTGGAAGTGCGCCGTCGTGGACATCCCCTTCGGCGGCGCAAAAGGCGGGGTGCTGTGCGATCCGCACGCGATGTCGCCGCGCGAGCTCGAGCGGCTCACGCGCCGCTACACGGCGGGCATCATCAACACCCTCGGGCCGGACTCCGACGTCCCCGCCCCCGACGTGAACACCAACGAGCAGACGATGTCCTGGGTGCTCGATACGTATTCGATGCACGTCGGACACAACTCGCCGGCCGTCGTGACCGGCAAGCCCATCGCACTCGGCGGCTCGCTCGGGCGCCGCGAGGCGACGGGGCGCGGCTGCCTGATCAGCGTCGAGGAAGCGCTGAATCACCTCGGCATGAAGATGCAGGGCGCCACGGTGGCGGTGCAGGGCTTCGGCAAGGTCGGGGGAATCGCCGCCGAGCTGCTCGCGGCGGCGGGTGCGAAGATCGTGGCGATCGGCGACCGCACCGGCGCGATGCACAACGCGAACGGTATCGACGTCGCCGGGGCCGCGCAGTGGGTCGCGACGCACGGCGTGCTCGAAGGGTTCCGCGGAGGCGACCGGATCTCCGACGAGGAGCTGCTCACGCTCGACGTGGACGTGCTCGTGCCCGCGGCGCTCGAGAATGTCATCACCTCCGCCAACGCCGCGAACATCCGCGCCCGCATCCTGTGCGAAGGCGCCAACGGCCCGACCACCGCGGCGGCGGACGCGATCCTCGATGCGAAGGGCGTGTTCGTGATCCCGGACATCCTCGCCAACGCCGGCGGCGTCACCGTGTCGTACTTCGAGTGGGTGCAGAACCGCGCGGCGTACTACTGGACGGAGGACGTCGTGAACGAACGCCTCGGCCACGTCATGCGGCGGAGCTTCGCGGACGTCCTGCGCCTCTCGCAGCAGCACGGGGTCACGATGCGCACCGCGGCGTACATGCTCGGCATCGGGCGCGTGGCGGAAGCACATCGGCTGCGCGGGGTGTACGCCTAAGGTTGCGGGCGCCCCGCGTCCCGGCACCAGGCGCGGCGCGGGGCACTGCTGGCGGTTGAAGGCGGGCGGGCGACGGGTTGGCCGCTGAGGACCTCGGAATTCGAGGGGTATGTCAGTTCTGGCAATTCAGTCGAGTTAACCGCTTCCAATCGCGGTTAAGGACGTGTGTTTGCCAGAAGTGACATACCCCATCGGCGGGGAATACCGGGGCGGAGCCGCCAGCAGGTGCGTGCGAACTGACAGTTCGCCGGCCGCCCGCCGCCCCCGCCGCCCCCGCCGCCGCGCAACGCCCTCAGGCCGAGAGCGCCGAGGCCACGGCGGCGATCAGCTCCTTGGGATCCCCGGAGTATTGCAGCACCGGAAAGATCGAGCGGGAGCTGATGAGCGAGACGCGGGCGCGCTCCTCGGCGCTGCCGTCCCTGCTGCTGAACAGGAAGACGTGTGCGCCGCGGTATTGCGCGAGGCCGCTGAACGCGATGGAATCCGCGCCCTCGTGGCTCACGTGTACCAGCGCGACGTCGGCGTGCACGCGCGTGAGCGAGTCGATCGCCAGCTCGTGGTTGCGTCCGGGTGTAACGGTGAACCCGGCATCCCGGGCGGCGCCCGACACGGCGATGAGGACGTCAGGGTCCCCGGCCAGTACCAGCATGGTGGATCGCATCGTCGCGAATCCCTGGAAGTGAAGACGCCCCCGCATGGCAGGCGCTTCGGTGTCTTCCGAAGGCCAAGCCGCACGGGAGCGCGCGTCTCGATCTGCAAGGCTTCTGCAGCAGGGTCTTCGGCAACCGGACGATCTCCTGGAGGGAGATTCCTGGCTTTGCGGCCCCGTCTCGCGACGGGTGTGCTCTTTTCGGTTCTGCCAACTGTTCGATTACGGCAGAAACCTAGCTCAGCCGTCGAATCTCCTGCAGTGACGACGATCACTTCACCTGCCGGTCACCGCGAGCAGGGGACGCGGGACGGCGTTGCCCGGGCAAGCGCCGGCGATGCCGGCGAGCGGGATGCCCATCCCGGCGAATGCGGCCGTGACACCATCAAAGCCGTATACGAACAGCTTCTGGCCACCATGCGCCATCAAGATGATTCCAGCGATGACCCGGAGCACGAGCAATCCGAGATTGGCCTGCGCCGTGAGATTCGCGGTGTACACGGTGCCGATCATCGGATCGATGACGACGCGGTTTCGACCCCGTGATCGTGGCACGTCGCCGTACGCGGGCGTAGCTTCTGCCGCGCGCGCAACCAGCCAATCAGAGGATCCCATGTCGCACCGCTCGATCACCCGTGTGCTGCTCACCCTCGGCCTCGCGGCCGCCGTTCCTGCCGCCGCGCAGGCACCCGCCACCCCCGGGGCGGGAGCAAGGCTCACGTCGCCGCTGTCGGTCACGCTCCAGCAGCGCATCGCGGCGCTCGAGCCCAAGGTGATCGCGTGGCGGCGCGACCTTCATGAGCATCCGGAGCTCGGCAACCGGGAGACGCGCACCGCCGCGATGGTGGCGGCGCACCTGAAGTCGCTTGGCATCGAGGTGCAGACCGGCGTGGCCCACACGGGTGTCGTCGGACTGCTGAAGGGCGGCAAGCCCGGCCCCGTGGTGCTGCTGCGCGCGGACATGGACGGCCTGCCGGTGACCGAGCGCGTGGACCTCCCCTTTGCCTCGAAGGCGAAGGCGACCTACAACGGGCAGGAGGTCGGCGTGATGCACGCGTGCGGACACGACACGCACGTCGCCATCCTGATGGGCGTTGCAGAGGCACTCGCGCCGATGCGCGCCGACCTGCCGGGCACGATCAAGTTCGTCTTCCAGCCGGCGGAGGAAGGACCGCCCGTGGGCGAGAAGGGAGGCGCGGAGCTCATGGTCGCCGAGGGTGTGCTCGCGAACCCGAAGGTGGACGCCGCGTTCGCGCTGCACATCGATGCCTCCCGCGAGATCGGCACGATCGGCTGGTCATCGGGCGCGAAGTACGCCTCCGCCGACGACTTCCGCATGGTGGTGAAGGGCCGGCAGACGCACGGCGGCTATCCCTGGCGTGGTGTCGACCCCGTCGTGGCGTCGGCGCACATCGTGACCGCGCTGCAGACGATCGTCGCCCGCAACATGAACCTCACCGAGAACGCCGCGGTCGTCACCGTCGGCAGCATCCGGGGCGGCGTGCGCTCCAACATCATCCCGGAGTCGGTCGAGCTGCTCGGCACCATCCGCGCGCTCGACACCGCCGACCGGCGCGAGATCCACGAGCGCGTGCGCCGCATCGCCACCGGTGTCGCCGAGTCCATGGGCGCGGCGGTGGAGGTGCAGCTGCCGTACACGACGGCCTACCCCGTCACGATCAACGACGGCGCGCTGCTCCGCCGCGTCGTGCCGGTGCTCGAGGCGGTGGCCGGCGCGGCCAACGTGCACCAGGAGGCGCCGGTGACGGGCGCGGAGGACTTCTCGTTCATCGCCGAGAAGGTGCCGTCGGTGTACATCGGCCTCGGGGGCCGTCCGCGAAGCGTGAAGCCGGGCGCATCGGCGGATCACCACACGCCCGACTTCTACATCGACGACTCGGAGCTGGACCTCGGCGTCAAGGCGCTGACGGCGATGGCGCTGGCGTACATGGGGATGTGAACGGGATGGCTAGGCCGCTCCGCCCGTGATCGCCGACGGGTCCATCCAGAACACTTCCCAGTGGTGCCCGTCGAGGTCGTAGAAGCTCCACCCGTACATGAAGCCGTGGTCCGTGGGATCGAGCGCGGGTGAGCCGCCGGCGGCGAGCGCGGTCTTCACGATCTCGTCCACTTCGGCGCGGCTGTTGGCGCTGATCGCGAACAGCGCGCCGGTCTCCCGGCGGGCGTCGCCGAGCGGACGGCGGACGAACTCCTTGAACTTCGGCTCGGTGAGGAGCATGAAGTACGCATCCTCGCCGACGAGCATGCACGCGGCGGTGGCGTCGGTGAACTGCGGGTTGTAGTTGAACCCGAGCTTGCCGAAGAACTCCATGGACGCGGCGAGATCGCGCACGGGGATGTTGACGAACAGCTTGCGCGGCGTCGACGGCGCCTGCGCGGGCTGCATCGTGGTGGTGGGGACGCTCTGGGTTTCGGGCATGATCGTGGGCTCCCTCAGACGTGGGTGGACCGTACGGGTTCGGGCTGCAGGAGGCGGTGCACGCGGGCGTCGCGTAGCCAGAGGCCTCCCCAGAGCAGCGCCGCGACGTAGGTCGGGAAGAGGACGTGGCTGAACAGCGGATTCTCGAGCCGCACGTGCGTGGCGACCGCGCCGCCCAGGTATCCGGTCCAGAGGACCGCGCCGAGGGGAGCGGTCCGGGGGATGAGATACAGAATGAGGCAGCCGAGCTGCACGAGGCCCAGTGGCCGGATGACGCTGACGGGGTAGCCGAGTTGTGCGGTACCGTCCACTGCCTGCGGGATGAGGAACAGCTTCATCGCCATGTCCCAGGCGAGGAACATGACCGCGATGCCTGTCAGGACCCATCCGGTCCTGCGTGCGAGCGTCCGCGTCGCACCTCCAGGCGCAATGTCCGCCGCACTGCCGACCGCGCCGACTCCCATGAATGCCTCCCGGTGAGCGTTTCAGAGGATTGGACGCCCGGACGAGGCAAAACTCATCGGCCAGGGCCGGGCGGGGTCACTCCAGCTTCATCGGCAGCCCGAACCGCGGGAACAGCGTCTCCACATCGAGGAAGGTGGTGATCCCGACGATGCGATCGCCCTCGATGTCGAGCACGCCGAGCCCCCAGGGCTGTGCGCCGCCCTGTCGGTACTGGGCATACGCCGGTGCGCCGTTCGCTTCCATGGGAACGATGCGCGACCCGCGACAGCCGATCCCGTGCCCGCGAAACCAGGCTGCGATCGATTCCGGCCCGCGGAGCCAGAGCTCGTAGGGCGGCATGGACATCGTGGCTTCCTCGTGCAGCAGCGCGGTGAGTGCGTCCACGTCGTATGCCTCGAACGCCTGCACGTACCGCGACACGAGCTGCATCTGCTCGTCGGTGAGCGCGCGCGGCATCACCGCCGGATTGCGGGCGCCGAGCGTCGCGCGGGCGCGCTGGAGCGCGCTGTTCACCGCCGGCACCGTCATGCCGACGCTCTCCGCCACCTCCGCGGCAGACCAGTTCAACACCTGCGTCAGCAGCAGCACGGCGCGCTGACGGGGCGGGAGATACTGCAGCGCGGCGACGAAGGCGAGGCGGATGCTTTCCTTGAGGATTGCGCGTTCCTCCGGATCGCCGTCGGCGGGGATTGCCGCGGCGTCCGAGATCGGCTCGAGCCACTGCTCGCGGGGGCGCTTCGTCAGGTCGGGCTCGTACGCCGACCCCGGCGTCTCCCCGACGTCGAGTGACCGCAGGCGCTGCGCGCGATTCGCCGCGGACAGGGCGTCGAGGCATACGTTCGTGGCGATGCGGTACAGCCACGTCTTCATGGAGGCGCGCTGGTCGAACTTGTCGAGGCTCTTCCAGGCGCGGAACATCGTCTCCTGCACCGCGTCGTCGGCATCGACGACGGATCCGAGCATGCGGTAGCAGTGGCCGGTGATGGCCGGGCGATACTGTTCGAGCAGGGCGTCGGCAGTCATGCGGCGGAAGATACGACTCGCGCGTGAGCGGGCCACCCCGATTCGGAACGGGCCCGGCCGTGCGTGTGTAAGTTCTGACGGCCCCGGACGTCTCATGGGTGGTGAACTGATGTGTTCCTTCTACCCGCCGGTCATCATGCGCATCCTGTCGCTGTTCCTCGTCCTGCTCATCAGCACGGCTGCCTGCTCGGGCGACGGCCGCGACTCGTCCGGCCGCGGTTCGGCAGGCGAGGAGGTGGTGTTCACCGACGCCGCGAGCCCGGCGCCGGAACCGGCGCCTCCGCGCGCAAAGACCGCCCCGGACGCAGTGAGCGCCGTTTCGCAGGCGCCCGGCACCACGACGGCGGCGCGGCCTGGGGGCGCGAGCCCGGCGGTGGGTGTGGCGCCATCGATGCTGATCCGCACCGGCACGGCGTCGGTCGAGGTGCGCGACGTTCCCGCCGCGATCGTCGCGGTGCGGCAGCTCGCGAGCTCGCTCGGCGGTTACGTCGCGAACACCAGCGTGCAGAGCGGGCGCGAACAGGTGCGCAGCGCCACGCTGGAGCTCAAGATCCCGGCGCCGCAGTTCGATCGCGCGGTGAACGGGCTCGAGCCGCTCGGGCGCGTGGAGTTCGTGAACGTGGATGCGCAGGACGTCGGCGAGGAGTTCGTGGACGTGACCGCGCGGGTGGCGAACGCGCGCCGCCTGGAGCAGCGGCTGATCGCGTTGCTCGAGACGCGCACGGGGCGGCTCGAGGATGTGCTCGCGGTCGAGCGCGAGCTCGCGCGGGTGCGCGAGGAGATCGAGCGGTTCGAGGGCCGGCTGCGCTATCTCTCGACGCGCGTGAGCGTCAGCACGCTGACGGTGACCGTGCACGAGCCGCAGCCGGTGCTCGGCCGCGGGCGGAATCCGATCGTCGATGCGTTCCGCGATGCGTGGCGCAACTTCGTCGACTTCATCGCGTGGCTGATCGCGGCGTCCGGGGTGCTCGTTCCGGCGGTGGCGCTCGTCGCGCTGGCGTACCTCGGGTGGCGGCGGCTGCGCGGGCGCGTGCGGCGGGAGTGAGCCGGATGTGGCCCCGTACACTCGGGGCCTGTCCGGCGCCCCCGGGGGCAGGGTCTCGTCGCTCCCGGGCCTGCCGGGTCCGAGAGCAGAGACCTCGTTTACGGGAGCCCTATGTCAGTTCCGGCAATCATCGCGTCGCGACCTGACTTAACCCACCGAATTGAGGGTTGCCGGGGTCGAAATCGGCGTCGTTGCCAGAACTGACATACCCCCCTGTGAGTGGGAGGGGGGTCGTCCGGCTCCCGAGCGTCGCGCGTCAGCGGCGCCGCGCCGCATGAGGGAAACTCCTCTGGCGCCTGGCTCCCGCCGACGGCAGAATCGGGCACCTCCAACCAGGGCGACCTGATGACCCATCCTCCGGTACACACCCCTCCCGGTGCCGGGTATGATGTGGATGTGAGCACGACGCCGCAGCCCGCACCCCCGCCAGCGGCTGCGAAGGCCAGCGTCTGGGAAGACTTCCTCGACATCTTCTACGCGCCGTCCGCGGTGTTCGCGCGGCGTGAGCAGGGCAGCGTCTGGATCCCGATGCTCGTGGTGACGGTGCTCATCGGCACCTTCTTCGTGCTCAACAGCGGCATGCTCGAGCCGATGATGGACGCGGAGTTCCGCCGGTCGATGGCGGCGGCGGCGGAGGGCGGCCGCCCGCAGCCCACGGCGGAGCAGCTCGAGCAGATGCGCGGGTTCAGCGCCACGATGGCGAAGATCATGGCGTTCGTGAGCATGCCGCTCGTGATCCTCTTCGTCGGCGCGATGCTGTGGCTCGCGGGCAAGCTCGTGAGCGCACGGCAGTCCTTCCACGCCGCGCTCGTCGTGACGGCCTATGCCTACATGCCGAAGGTGCTCGAGGTGCTGCTCGTCAGCGTGCAGGGGCTCCTGCTGGATCCGGGCACGCTGGACGGCCGCTACCGGCTGACGTTCGGGGTCGGCCGGTTCCTCGATCCGGACACCACGGCGCCTGCACTTCTTGCGCTGCTCGGGCGCGTGGATGTGTTCACGCTCTGGGTGACCGCGCTGCTGGCGATCGGGCTCGCGGTGACGGGGCGCATTTCCAGGGGGCAGGCGGCGATCGCCGCCGCGATCGTCTGGCTCGTCGGCGCGCTGCCGGCGCTGCTGCCGGCGCTCATGGGCTGATCCCGACGGGCCACAGTTGGTGCGCCAGGGCCGGGGGCCGCGACGTCGACCCCCGGCTTCGCAGGTCGCCGCCGCGGCCCCCGGCCCGGCGTGCGTTGCGGCTCGCGGCCTGACGCCGTCCGTGAACTGTCACCCCCCTGCGCGAGACTGGGACACGCCCAGCCCCGCGCGCGTGCACCCACTCATTCCGGCCATGGGATTTGCGAAGATCGCTGCAGGCCTCCCCGGCGTGCTCGGGAAGACCGTCGCCGGGGCGTTCCTGGTGGAGTACGCGCGCGGACACTTCCGCGTGATCCTGACCTTCACCGACGGCACGCACTACGAGTTGTATGGTGACGGCACGGTCAGCGGGTCGCGCTCGATCGAGGACGGCGGGACCGACGACGTGCGCCGTACGGTAACGGACGATGCAGCGCTGCAGGTCGTCGAGATCTCTCCGGAGATGATGTCCCGCGCCCGCCGGCGCGCGTGAGATAGGTCACCCGGCCCATGGCCGCGCGGGAATTCCTCCGTCATCATCACGGTAGGTAACTCCGCGTTGGCGCATGCGGGCCGGAAGTGGTATCGTGGGCGCGCAGTTCCCTCCTCGTACGCTCCCCCTCCCGAAATCCCGATGTCACCCCTGCGCTCTTCCGTCGCCATGGCGACGCGGGCCACCCGGGCGTTGATGGTGCTCGCGCTCTTCGCCGCCGCGTGCGGCGAGCCCACCCGGCCCGATCCGCCGCGCGCGACGGCGCTCGCCCTGACGTCGGCCGCACCGACGACGGGCACCGCCGGTCTGCCGGCGACCGCGATCACCTTCGTGGTGAAGGACCAGAACGGCGCGCCGATGGGGGGCGTGCCGGTGACGATCACGGTGTCGGGCGGCAGCACGCTGAGCGGCGCGCCGACACAGACGGCGTCTGGACCGACCTCGGTGGGCACCTGGACGCTCGAACCCGTGATCGGCGCGGATACGCTTACGATCACGTCGCCCTCGCTTGCGCCGATCACGATCGTCGTGCAGAGCGTCGCCGGCGCGGCGGCAAAGCTGGCGGTGGTGAGTGGCAGCCCGCAGTCGGCGCCGGCGGGGCGTACGCTCACGCAGCCAATCGTGTTCTCGCTCACCGATCAATTCGGCAACCTCGTTCCCGGCGGGACGGTCACCGTCACCACGGCGGGCGGCGGCACGACGAGCGCCGTCACGACGGACGCACAGGGCCGCGCGACGACCACCTGGACGCTCGGCAAGAGCGTCGTGCCGCAGACGCTCACGGGGACGTCAGGGACGTTCACCGCGACGGCGACGGCGACGGTGCAGACGAGCTACAAGGTCGAGGTGCGCTTCTTCGGGCCCTCGATGACGGCGGGGCAGCGGGCGGCGTTCAACGCCGCGGCGGCGCGGCTGATGGGGATGATCACGGGGGACCTCGGGAACGTCACCACCGGCGGGGACCTCAACCTCGCGGAGGCATGCGCCAACGCCGGGCTCCCGACGGTGAACGAGATCGTGGACGACGTGGTCATCTACGCGAGCGCCCCGGACCTCGACGGCCCGGGCGGCCTGCTCGGCCAGGCGGGGCCGTGCCTCGTCCGCAGCGACGCGGCGGAGCTCCCCGTGTATGGCACCATGGAGTTCGACTCCGCCGATCTCGCCCGGATGGAAGCCGACGGCACGCTCACCAGCGTGATCCTGCACGAGATGATGCACGTCGTCGGCATCGGGGTATACTGGGACTACAAGGGGCTGCTCGCCGACAAGGACCTTGCGACGGTGCGCTTCACCGGCGCCATGGCCGCGCAGCAGTGCCGCGCCGAGGGGGGCATCAGCATCTGCGTCGATGCGGTCCCGGTGGAGGATGGCGGCGGCGACGGGACGCGGAACAGCCACTGGCGTGAATCCACGTTCGACACCGAGATCATGACCGGCTGGGAGAACTCGCCGATCGTGAACGGCAGGGCGCTGCCTGCGCCGATCAGCCGCATGACCGTCGGCTCGCTCGCGGACATCGGCTACGTGATCAACCTCGATGCGGCGGACACTTGGCGCATCCCGGGCACCGCGCTCCGTGCCGCCGGCGGCCGCGCCGTGTCGCGGACCGTGTGGGAAGGCCCGCTGAAGAAGCCCCGCAAGCGCATCAGCCCGACCGGCACGGTCACGCCGATCGCGCCGCGCTGAACCGTCACCACCGAGACTGGAGCATGGATTCAATGCGGGATACGATCATCTGGCGCGGCATGGTGGTGTTCCTCTCCTCGAGTGCGCTCGCGTGCACCCCCGCCGGCAACGTCGAGCAGGACTCGGCGAGCGGCGCAGAGGCGCGGGCGGCCGAAAATCACGCGGACACGGCGGCGGTGGCGGCGCCCCAGGCGACGCCGCAGGCCACGCCGGGTGAGACTCCCGACGCGGGCACGGCAGCGGCGAAGTCACCTGCGACGACCCCTGCGCCGCCCACTCCCGCCGCCAGTCGCGCGGCGGACACCGTGAAGGAGCGGCGCGGCTACGACCGCGCGATCACACCGGACTTCAAGGATCCGCGCAAGCGGCTGCCGCCGGCGCCGGATTCGGCTACGGATTCAACCAGTACGTGACCTTCACCTGCAGCACGTTCTGCGGCGGGATCGCGAGCAGGCCGCGCGCCTCGTTCGCCGGGTCGAAACGCCCGATGCGGTCGTCCCCCGCGAACTCGCCGGTCGCGACGCGCTCGAGCTCGCGCTGCTGCTGCCACACGAGGTAGAGCGTCGAGCCGCGGCGCCATTCCCAGCGCAGCACCGCGCTGCCGCGCAGCGAGCGATAGGTGTAGTCGCGATCGGGGACGACGAAGGCCGCTGACGGGCCGCCGGCATCCGGATCGACGTGATACATCCCCGCGGTGTCGCGGGCGATGGTGCCCAGGTCCTCGCCGTACACCGCGAAGTCGTGCGTCCGTGGCGCGCGGAGCTGCGCATACGTGCCGTAGTTGCCGCTCGAGACGAACGGCTCGAGGTAGCTCTCCACCGTCAGCTTCGGCGTAAAGGCGACGTTCGCGCGGAGGCCAAGAGAGAGCGTCGTCTGCTCGAGCGGGGCGAAGACGTAGCGGCGGCCGAAGGTCGCCGCGGCCGCGGGGTCACCGACGCTCGTGACGTACTGCGCTGCTGCGCGACCGGTCTCGAACTCGGGACCCATGCTCAGCCGGACGTTGCTCGCGGGCTTCCACTGCACGTTGAACTCGGCCTCGGTGCCCCGCCCGCCGATGACGTCCCGTTCGTGTGCCGCCCGCATCCACACCGAGAGCGGCAGGTTCTCGTTCGACGACAGCTCGGCGCCGAAGCCATGGCCGGAGGGGCGACGCGCGAGCGGTCCACCGCGCGTGAGCCGGTCGTCGAGCGAGGCGGGGAGCCACTCGGCGAAGATCTCTCCTCCCCAGTAGTTCAGCAGCGTCGCGTCCGCGGCGAAGCCGACGCCGCCGCCGATACGATCCCCCGCGAAGTTCCACGTCGCCTCGGGCTCGAGCTCCACTTCCCACCGGCGGAACACCGGGCCGGGCGTGTTCTCCCGATAGCTCAGCTCCGCGCCGACGCCGCGGCGATCCGCCGTCGTCTGGAAGCCGAAATCGTTGATCTCGTACCCCGGGCTCGTCGCCCACCCGGTGACGTCGCCCTGCCAGTCGCCCGCGAGCTTGCCGAGCAGGAAGAACGTGTGGTATCCGGCCATCGACGTCGCCGCCGAGTCGAGCGAGAGATGCGTCGCATCGGGGCGCTGGTAGTAGCGCGCGGAGGAGCGCTGCGTGCGCAGCATCGCCTCCGGGCTGCCGCGCACGACGCTCGACGTCACCTCGGCGGCGAAGGAGTACGTGCGGTCGTGCCAGTCGCGGCGGAAGTCGGCGCCGCCTACCACGCCTGACGCGCGCAGCAGCGACGGCAGCGGCTCATCCTCGAGGCGGCGGTTGACCGCCGTGAGCAGCGCGCCGCCCGACGTCGCGCCATCGGCGGTGCTGCGGCGCGCGCGCGCGGCGAAGTAGTTCGTGAGCGGCTCGACCGCCGCGCGGCGCTGCGACTGGTCCGCCTCCACGAAGGGCACCGTCTCGCGGCCGGTCACCGCGTCGATGACGCCCATCGACCAGCCGTTCGCGGTCTTGCCGGTGATCTTCGCCGCGCCGAGGATCGTCGCGGCATCCGGGGCGTCGGTGTAGACGGCCGTGGAGGGCGCGTCTCCCTGCGGCGCGCGCCCGACGCGGCGCGAGTAGACCATGTGCACGTTCCGGTTCCTGTCGCTGCCGAACCGGAAGATCTCGGCGCCCTCGACGAAGAAGGGACGCCGCTCCTCGAAGCGCGTCTCGAAGGCGGTGAGGTTGATCTGCGCGGGGTCCGCCTCGACCTGGCCGAAGTCGGGATTCACCGTGCCGTCGAGGGTGAAGTTGGAGCTGAGGCGGAACTTCAGGTCACCGCCGACGCCGAGCCCGTAGTCCGACTCGTCGCGGTAGGGATTCGCGAAGGTGACATCCGGATTCACCGGCACCGCGCGGTAGTCCGCGCGGGCGACGACGTACGGCAGCAGCTCGAGCCGGTGCGCACCCGCGTGCCCGCGGATGCCGTCGAGGTGCGCGAAGCGCGCGGGCCCGCCGCGCTCGTCCTTGGGCGTGAAGGCGAAGACCGCGTGCTCCCGGTCGCGCGCGATGACCCGCTCGAGCTGCAGTCCCCAGCGCTGCCGTTCACCGGAGCGGAAGCGAAGCTGGCTGAAGGGAATCCGCAGCTCCGCGCTCCAGCCGGAGTCGCCCACCGCGACCGCGGCGTCCCACACCGGGTTCCACGAGGCGTCGTCGTCGCCGGTCGCGTTGAGGACGTCGTCGAGCTGCACGCCCGACGCGTTGACGGCGAAGCGGAAGGCGGTCTGGTGGTCGTGATAGCTGTCGAACGTCACGCCGAACGCGTCGGAGTCCGAGAGGTCCGCATCGCGCCGCGCGACGCGGAGCGTGATGGGGCCGGTATCGAACAGCATCGCGCCGACGTACACCGCCTCGTCGTCGAACGCGATGCGCACGACGGTGCGCTGCGAGGAAGGCTGCCCCTCGAGGGGATCGAGCTGGAGGAACCCCGTCACCGGTTCGACGGATGCCCACGCGGCGTCGTCGAGGCGGCCGTCGAGCGTGATCGGCCCCTGGAGCTGCGCGGCGGTGGCCGTGCGCGCGGTCGCGTGTGCATCCTGCGCCGGAGCGGTGGCTGACGCGGGAGGCACGGGCGTCTCCTGCGCGGCGAGCGCCGGCGCGAGGAGGGAAAGCAGCAGGGCAGGGAGCAGGATCGCTCCCCGGCGGGACTGGCTCATCGGACCTCGTCGTGGTGGCGATGCAGGCCGACCTGGCCCGCACCGGGGTGCTCGGCGGACGCGGCAATCTAAGCTGCGGGGCGGGGAGCGCCGCTGCTCAGGTTGACAGCGTGAACGTTTACCCGATGGTGCAGAGTTCAGCAGTTCATTCGGCACGGGCGCATCGCGCCCCAGGGAGGCATCGATGATCGCACGCAGCTCAGTCACCGCGCTCGGCCTCACCGTATTGCTCGCGGCCACCCCGCTGCACTCGCAGCAGGTGCAAGGTGTCCCGGCGCATGACTCGCTCATGTTGACGGCAGCGGCGGGGCTGCAGTGGGCACCCATCGCGCCGCCGGGGTTCGACAAGGGGATGGAGATCGCCGTCGTGCGCGGCGATCCCGCGAAGACCGGCGAGCCGTACGTGATCCGCCTCCGCTTTCCCGGGGGATATCGCTTCCCGGCGCACTGGCATCCCGTCCCCGAGAACCTGACGGTGCTCGAGGGCGAGTTCCTGCTCGCGATGGGTGAGAAGCTCGACGAGTCGCAGCTCGGGCAGGTCTACCGGCCAGGCGACTTCATCTACGCCGAGCCGAAGAAGCCGCACTATGGCGGCGCGCGGGTGCCGACGACGATCCAGCTGCACGGTCTCGGTCCCTTCGCGATCATCGTGGTCGGGTCGCCGGAGGATATCCGGTAGCGCGGCAGGCCGCGTGGCCGCTGCATGAACGAGGGAGGCTTCTTCGTGCGTTTCCGCCGCGCCAGGACGCTGCGCGCGCGCATGCTGGTGCTCGTGCTGCTGGCCGTGCTGCCGGCGCTCGGGATGATCCTGTACAACGGGCTCCACGATCGCCGCGTGGCCCGGACACAGGCCGAGCAGCGGGCGCTCAACGTCGCACGGAACGTGGCGCTCGACCAGCAACGCATCATCCTCGACAGCCAGCAGCTCCTGCAGCTGCTTACCCAGCTGCCCCCGGTGCGCCGCGGGCAGGCGGCGTGCACGGTGTTCTTCCGCCGCCTCCTCGAGGACGAGTCTCCGTACGTGAACTTCGTCATCGTCCGCCCCGACGGCGACGTGATCTGCAGCGGCCTGCCGTACGAGCCCGGCACCAACCTCTCCGACCGTGCCTGGTTCCGCCGCGTGGTGGCGACGCGGACGTTCGCGATCGGCGACTACGTCGTCGGACGGATCGTCAAGGGAGGCCCGATCATCACCTTCGCGTATCCCCTCCTCGCCGACGACGGGACGCTCGAGGGGATCGTGACCGCCTCGGTGCCGATCACCTGGCTGCAGGAGCGGATCGCCGCCGCGGAGCTGCCGGAACGCTCGGCGGTCACGGTGTTCGACCCCTCGCTGACGGTGATCGCGCGGTACCCCCCGGACCCCGGGCTCGTGGGTAAGCCGCCGACCGTCGCCCCGCTCGTTCAGCGGCTGCGAACGGAGCAGGGGGAGGCAACGTTCGAGGCACCGGGGATGGACGGCGTCCCGCGCCTGTATGCGATGCGGCCGCTGCTCACGCTGCCGGGGGTCGAGCCGATCCGGCTCACGGTGGGCATCGCCACCGATGTGGCGTACGCGCCGGCGGATCGCGCGCTCGCGGGCAACCTCGCCGGGCTGTTCCTGCTGACGGTGTTCGTCGCGGCGACGGCGTGGTGGGGGAGCGACGTGTTCATCCTGCGGCAGGTCCGCTCCCTCATGCGCGCCACCCGCCTGCTCGGCGCGGGCGTTTTGACGGCGCGCGCCGTGCGGGCGGGCACGGGGGGGGAGATCGGCGAGCTCGCCACCTCGTTCAACGAGATGGCGCACGCGCTCGAGCGCAACGCCGCCGAGATCCGGGATCACCTGGCGCGCATCGGGCGCCTCAACCGCGTCTACGCGGTGCTGAGCGGGATCAACAGCGCCATCCTGCGCATCCGGAACGAGGATGCGCTGCTGCGTGCGATCTGCCGCATCGCGGTGCACCAGGGCAGGTTCCCGCTGGCGACGGTGTACCGCGTGGACGCGACGACGGGGGATGCCACGCTCGCGGCGTGGACGAGCTCCACGTCGCTGACGGACGAGGATCTCAAGCCCGCCACGCGCGCCATGGATGGCACGAGCCTCATCACCGAAGTCATCACGAAGAACGACGTGTTCGTCGTGAGCGACCCCAACGACGCGCGCCTGCACCCCTGGAAGACGCTCGTCGAGGCGCAGGACTTCCACTCGGCGGCGGCGCTGCCCCTGCGCGTGAACGAGCGCGTCTTCGGCGTGCTCACGCTCTTCGCGAGCGAGGCAGCGGTCTTCGATGCCGAGGAGCTGCGGCTGCTCCGCGAGATGGCCGCGGATGCTTCACTCGGGTTGCAGTACCTGGAGAACGAGCGCCGCCTCGCGTTCGCCGCGAACTACGACGCGCTGACGGAGCTGCCGAACCGCACCCTCTTCCGCGACCGCCTTCAGCAGGCCGTCGCCGCGGCGAAGCAGAGCGGTCGGCACGCCGCGGTGCTCGTGGCGCGGGTGAACCGCATGGCCGACATCAACGCCACGCTGGGGCACCACGTGGGGGACATCGTCCTCCGCGAGACCGCGCGCTATCTCACCGGCGTCGTGCGGCAGGGGGACACCGTCGCGCGGCTGGGCAGCGGCGAGTTCGGCGTCCTCCTCACCGAGCTCGCGGATTCGGACGAGGCGGCAACGCTGGCGAACGAGATCCTTGAGAAGGCCCCCCAGCGCGTGCTTGCCGACGCCCAGGAGATCTTCGTCACGATGAGCATCGGGGTGGCCATTTTCCCGACGGATGGCGAGACCGGGCCGGTCCTCATCCAGAACGCGTCGCTGGCACGGCAGGCCATCGTCTCGGAGGTCGCGAACACGCTCACCTTCTTCTCCGCGGAGCTGAACACGCAGGCGCAGGAGAAGCGGCGCATCGAGTATGCGCTGCGGAGCGCGCTCGCGCAGGACGAGTTCGTGCTGTTCTACCAGCCCGTCGTGGACGTGCGGAGCCGGATGATCAACGGCGTGGAGACGCTGCTGCGGTGGGACAGCGCCGAGCTGGGGTTCGTCTCGCCGGGGACGTTCATCCCCGTGGCGGAGGAGACGAGCCTCATCGTGCCGATCGGCGAGTGGATCGTCGCCGGCGCGTGCCGGCAGGGGCAGGCGTGGCACGCGCGCGGCTTCGACGTGCGGATCAGCCTCAACGTGTCGGTGGGGCAGCTGCACGAGCCGGACTTCGCCGACCGCGTCACGCGGATCCTGACGGAGACGGGCTTCGACCCGGCGAAGCTCGCCCTCGGGCTGGAGATCACCGAGACCGCGCTGATGGAGAACGTCGCATCGGTGATCCCGGCGATCGAGCGGTTCCGCGCGATGGGGATGATGATGTACATCGACGACTTCGGCACCGGGTACTCGTCGCTCGCCTACCTGCGGCAGCTTCCCCTCGACACGCTGAAGATCGACACGTCGTTCATCCGCGACATGGCGCACGACCCCAACGCGGTGGCGGTGGTGCGGGCGATCATCGCGATGGCGAAGAGCCTGGGGCTGCGGGTGATCGCCGAAGGGGTCGAGACGGAGGAGCAGTTCGCGCTGCTGCGGGACCTCGGCTGCGATTCGGTGCAGGGGTACCTGTTCGGGCGGCCGGAGCGGCCGGAGGCGGTGGAGGCGAAGTTCGGGAAGCGCTTATAGGGCGCCTTCGGCGAGGGGGCGCCGCGGCGCGGCGAGAGGGCCGCACCGCGGCGTCGCGGCCGAAACTCAGCGCGCCATGCTGCGCGCGATGCCGCCGGCGACCGGCACTTCCCACTCGCGGCCGTTCCAGGCGCGCCACATCAGCATCACCCAGAGGACGAAGGTGAGCAGCCCGAACGCGAGGCCCGCGAGCAGCGCCGCGATCCAGCCCAGGACCGGGACGACGGCCAGGATGCCGCTGAGGATGGAGAGCGCGATGCTCGCGACGATGAGCAGGATGCCGACCGCGATGGACTGCGCGGCGTGGAAGCGCACGAAGCGGTTCTCTTTCTCGAGGACGAGGAAGGCGATGCCGGTGATGGGGCCGAGCAGGTAGGCGAGCGCGCCGGCGAGGTTGGCGGCGAGGCCGGTGCTGGTCACCGGGGCGGCGGTCGTTTCGGTGGGTCCTGTCATGGCGCGGTGCTCCGGGGTGGGGGACGGAGAGACAGCGGGGGACGTAGCTTCAGCCGGGCGCAGCGGGGCGCCGGGGTCTCATA
>DASTYL010000027.1:0-14412 GCA_035764975.1 Gemmatimonadaceae bacterium
TGCGCCTCAAGCTCAAGCCGACCATCGATGAGCTGTCGCGGCTCTTCCAGCAGGTGTTCGAACGCGGTGCCAGCGGCCAGGCGGGGCCGAGTATCCTCGCCGGCGCCGACGACGAAATCGACAAGCTGTTCCAATAGGAGACGACAGCCATGTCGATGATCAACTACGCCTCGCGCGAGATCAACTGCAAGATCGTGTATTACGGGTCGGGCCTCGGCGGCAAGACGACGAATCTGGAGCACGTGTACGGCAAGGTGCAGCCGGACACGCGCGGCAAGCTCATCTCGCTCGCCACCGAGACCGAACGGACGCTCTTCTTCGACTTCCTGCCGGTGGATCTCGGCACGATCCGCGGCTTCAAGACGCGCTTCCACCTCTACACGGTGCCCGGCCAGGTGTACTACAACGCCAGCCGGAAGCTGATCCTCAAGGGGGTCGACGGGATCGTCTTCGTCGCCGACTCGCAGCTCGAGCGCATGGAAGCGAACATCGAGGCGATGCAGAACCTGTACGACAACATGGCCGAGTACGGGTACGACCTCACGAAGATGCCGTTCGTGCTGCAGTACAACAAGCGTGACCTGCCCAATGCGGCGCCGATCCGCGACCTGCAGTCGTCGCTCAATCCCGGCTTCGAAGTCGCGGATGCCAGCCGGCAGCGGGTCACGCCGGATCCCTTCCGCGCCGGCGAGAACCTCGTGGAGCAGAACAGCGAGGGCGAGTGGGTCGAGCGCGCACCCTACTTCGAGGCCGTCGCGGTGCAGGGTGAAGGCGTGTTCGAGACGCTGAAGGCGGTCTCGAAGCTCGTGCTCAAGTCGCTCGCCTGAGCCGTCGCCACGATGCTGCTCAACCTTCCGAACTGGGTCACCGTCGGCCGGATCGCCGTGACGCCGGCCGTGGCGCTGCTGCCGTTCTCCCAGTCGGCCGGCATGCGGCTCGGCGGCTTCGTGCTGTTCCTCGTCGCGGCGATCACCGACTACGTGGATGGCCGTCTCGCGCGCAGCCGCAACCAGCAGAGCTCCCTCGGGGCGATGCTGGATCCACTCGCGGACAAGCTGCTGCTCGTCGGGACCTTCATCCCCATGTACCTGCTCGCGGGGCGGTTCCCCTTCGTGACGCCGTTCGGGGACGTCGGCCTGCCGCTGTGGGTGGTCGTGGTCGTCCTCGGCCGCGAGATCTTCATGACGGTGTTCCGGCAGCTTGCCGCCCGCCGCGGACTCGTGATCGCCGCGATCGGCCCCGCGAAGTGGAAGACGGGATTCCAGTTCACCTGGCAGGGGGCGGCGTACTTCTGGTTCTTCGCCATGACGCTCGCGACGAATCGCGGCTGGCTCGAGGAGCCGCTCTGGCGTGCGTTCGCGTACTTCAACGGCGCCGTCGGGGTGATCACGATGGTGGCCGCCGTCGCGCTCACGCTCTATTCGCTGTGGTTGTACGTGACTCGCTACGGGTACGTGTTCCGGCAGGGCGGATCCGTCAGCCGGTGACCGGCGGCCGCCGCCCGCCCGCAGGGTCCGAACGGGGATCTGTGCATGCGCGTTGAAATCGTCACCATCGGTGACGAGCTGCTCCTCGGATTCACGATCGACACCAACGCCGCGTATCTCGGGCGCGCGCTCGCCGACATCGGCGTCGAGATCGTACGGCGCACGACGATCGGAGACGAGCCGGCCGCGATCGCCGGTGCCGTCCGCGACGCGCTCGACCGCACGGGCGCGGTCGTCACCACCGGCGGCCTCGGGCCCACCGCCGACGACATGACCAAGCCCGCCATCGCGGGGCTCTTCGGTCGCGGCATGCACGTCGACGAGGCGCACGTCGCATGGATGCGCACTCGCTGGCGGACGCGGTACGGCCGCGAGATGCCGGAGACGAACCTCAACCAGGCCCGCGTCCCCGACGGCGCCGAGCTGCTGCCGAACGGCCATGGGTCCGCGCCGGGCATCTGGCTCGAGGATGAGCGCGGCCGCTGGGTGGCGATGCTGCCGGGCGTTCCGCGCGAGGCGCGCGGGATGTGCGACGATGCACTCGTGCCGCGATTGCGCGATCGCATCGCCAGCGTGCACGGTGCACCGGCGGTCGTGCGATCGCGGACGCTTCGCACGGTGGGGATAGCGGAGTCGGTGCTCGCGGACCTGATCGGCGACGCCGCCGCCGCGCTCGAGGACGTGTCGGTCGCCTATCTGCCCGGCGTGGACGGGGTGGATTTGCGGGTGACGACGCGCGGCGTCCCCGGCCCGGAGGCCGATGCGCGGCTCGATGCCGCCGTCGCGGCACTGCGCGCGCCGCTCGGCGAGGCCGTCTACGGCGAAGGCACGCTCGATCTCGCCGCGCTCGTCGTCGACCAGTTGCGTGCGCGCCGGCTCACGCTCGCGGTGGCCGAAAGCTGCACCGGCGGGCTGCTCGGCGCGCGCGTGACGTCGGTGCCGGGATCGAGTGATGTCTTCCTCGGTGGCGTGATCGCCTATGCCAATTCCGTGAAGACCGCGCTGGTCGGCGTCGGCGACGACGTGCTGGCCGCGGAGGGTGCCGTGAGTGAGCCGGTCGCGCGGCGCCTGGCGACCGGTGCACGCGAGCGGACGGGGGCGGCGGTCGGCGTCGGGATCACCGGCGTGGCCGGCCCTGGGGGCGGTACGCCGGAAAAGCCCGTGGGGATGGTCTGGGTCGCCGTGGACGTGTCCGGAACCGTGGATGCGGTGCGGCTCATGCTGTGGGGGAATCGCGAAGAGATCCGCTTCCGCGCGACGCAGTCGGCGCTGGACATGATCCGCCTGCGGTCGGTGCCCCGCGCATAGCCGTTGCCCCCACCCAGTCCGGGTGCGAAATTTTCGCCATGCAGAAGCCAGAGAACGAGCCGATTCCCGTCGAGGACGAGGAGAGCGCAGCGGGCGACGCGGCCCCCGCCGACGAGACGATCGCCGCCGCCCCGCAGGACGGGCTGGCGCGTCAGCTCGATGAGCAGCGTGACAAGTACCTCCGCCTCGCCGCGGAGTTCGACAACTACCGCAAGCGCGCCAACCGGGAGCGCCTCGAGGCGGCGCCGCGGGCGCAGGCGGAGCTGGTGAAGCAGCTGATCGATCCGCTGGATGACCTCATGCGGTTCGCGCACCTCGACCCGGCGCAGGTCGACGCGAAGACGGTGGTCGACGGCGTGAGCATGGTGGAGAAGAAGCTGCTCAAGGCGTTCGCGGCGGCAGGGATCACCCTCGTCGATCCTGCCGGCCAGCCCTTCGACCCGAATCAGCACGAGGCGGTCTCGGTCGAACCGGCCGCCAGCGCGGACGAGGACGACACCGTCGCCCGCGTGTTCCAGGTCGGCTATCTCGCCAACGGGCAGCTGCTGCGGCCCGCGCGCGTGGTCGTGAAGCAATGGAACGGCTGATTCCGTACTGACCGAATGGCACAGTCGACGGATTACTACGCGGTCCTTGGCGTCAGCGCGTCCGCGACGCAGGACGAGATCAAGAAGCAGTACCGCAAGCTCGCGGCGAAGTACCATCCGGATCGCAATCCGAACGACGCCGCGGCGGCAGACCGCTTCAAGGGGATCTCGGAGGCCTACCAGGTCCTGGGCGACGCCGAAAAGCGGAAGCAGTACGACGACATGCGCCGGCTCGGCGCCTTCGGCGGCTTCGCGGGCGGAGCGCGGCCGGGCGGAGCGCGGCCCGGCGCGGGCCGGCCCGGGGCAGGGCCCTACGGCGGCGCCGGCCCGAATGTCCGCTTCGAGGACATTGATGTCGGTGGGCTCGGCGGCCTGGGCGACATCTTCAGCTCGATCTTCGGCAGCCAGGCCGGTGGCGCACGGCGCACGGCGCCTGAGCGGGGGCAGGACATCGAGACCACCCTCGAGATCCCGTTCCGGACGGCGGCCCTGGGCGGGAAGGTCCCGATCGAGCTGGAGGTGAACGAGGAGTGCGAGGTGTGCCACGGCAGCGGTGCAGCGCCGGGTGCCAAGGTGCAGACCTGCACCGAGTGCGGCGGCCGCGGCACGATCTCGTTCGGCCAGGGCGGATTCGCCGTCAACCGACCCTGTCCGGCGTGCCTGGGGCGCGGGCAGCGGCCCACGGAACCGTGCCCGGCGTGCAACGGGCGCGGCGAGGTGCGGTCGCGGAAGAAGGTCGCCATCACGGTGCCCGCCGGCGTGGACACCGGATCGAAGATCCGGCTCAAGGGGCAGGGAGGCCGCGGGTCGCGGAACGGTCCGCCCGGGGACCTGCTCATCGGCTTCACCGTGCAGCCCGATCGCTTCTACAAGCGCGAAGGGCTGGACCTCATCGCCCCGGTGCCGATCAACGTCGCGCAGGCGACGCTGGGGTCCAAGGTCAGCGTCCGGACGCTCGACGGGCGGAAGGTCGCCGTGAAGATCCCCCCGGGGACACAGTCGGGCCGCCGGTTCCGCGTCCGGGGCCAGGGGATCCGGAAGGACACGCACACCGGTGACCTGATCGTCGAGCCGGTGGTGCAGCTGCCGGAAGACCTGACCCCGGAGCAGGAGGAGGCGATGAAGAAGTTCGCGGAGGCGGCGGGGCTGAAGTACTAGGCGCTTGCGGTAGCTAGGCCGCGACCACCGGCAGCGCCTGCCTCGCGCCTGCCTGCCGCTCGATCACCCCGCCCCCGAGCACGCGGTCGCCGTCGTAGACGACGAGCGACTGCCCCGGCGCGATCGCCGAGACCGGCTCGTCCAGCGCGAGCTCGATCTCCTCGCCCTCGAGCCGGATGATCTCCGCTGATGCGGCGGAGGAGCGGTGGCGGATCTGCACGGAGACGCGGTCGCCGACGCCCGGCGCCGGCGAGACGAGCCAGTTCATCTCTCGCGCGACGACGCCGCGCCCGAGCAGCGCCGTGCGCGGGCCGAGCACCACGGCCCGCGACTCCGGCCGGATCGCGATCACGAACATCGGTTCACGGAATCCGCCGGGCAGCCCGCGCCGCTGGCCCACCGTGTACCCCGCGTAGCCCTCGTGGCGTCCGATCGTGCGCCCCTCCAGGTCGAGGAAAGGACCGGGGGTGAGCGCCGGCGAATCCGGCGCGAGATTCCGGCGCAGGACCTTCACGTGATCGCCGTCGGGAACGAAGCAGATGTCCTGGCTCTCGATCTTGTCGGCGACCACCTGCAGCCCGAGCTGGCGCGCGGTCTCCCGCGTCTCGGCCTTCGTCTGCGCGCCCACCGGCAGCAGCATCCGCGCGAGCACGCGCTGGTCGATCCCCCAGAGGAAGTACGACTGGTCCTTGTCGCGATCGACGCCGCGATGCAGGACGCCGTCCATGACGCGCGCATAATGACCGGTCGCGATCCAGCGGGCGTCGATCTCGTCCGCCTTGCGCACGAGATCCCGGAACTTCGTGAACGTGTTGCACCGCACGCAGGGAATCGGCGTACGCCCGCGCTCGTACTCGCGCACGAAATCCTGCACGACGTCGTGGCTGAATGCGCTCTCCATGTTCAGCACGTAGTGCGGGACGCCGAGCGACACGCAGACCCGGCGGGCGTCGTTCACGGAGTCGAGGGAGCAGCACGGGCGGTCGGGCACGTCGTCCCCGTGGCAGAAGAGCTTCATCGTCACGCCGACGACGTCGTAGCCCTGCTGCACGAGGAGCGCGGCGGCGACGGACGAATCCACGCCCCCGGACATCGCGACGAGCACCCGCTGCTTCGTCATCACCCCGTTCCGGTCAGACCGCTTCGGCGGCGGCGCGCGCTCGCTCGACGAGCGTCGGGAAGAGCGTCGCGACGCGGTCGATGCACGCGGGCGTAGTCATGCAGCCGACGCTCATCCGGATCGCACCGGACGCCAGGTCGTTCGGCACGCCGAGGGCGGAGAGGACGTGCGAGGGCGTGATGCTTCCGCTCTGACAGGCGGATCCCGCCGAGCATGCGATGCCGCGCAGGTCGAGCGCCATGAGCAGCGCCTCGCTGTCGACCCCGGGGACGCTCACGCTCAGCACATGCGGCGCACGCGGCGCGCCGCGGCCATGCACGACCGCGTCGGGAATCCGCGCGACGATCGCCTGCTCGAGGCGGTCTCGCAGCGCCTCGAGGCGCGACCACTCGTCCTCGCGCTCCTGCACGGTCAGCTCGCAGGCGAGCGCAAGGCCGACGGCGGCCGCGACGTTCTCCGTGCCCGGCCGACGCCCGCGGTCCTGCGACCCGCCGTGGAACAGCGGCTCGACGATCGTGCCGCGCCGGATGTACATCGCGCCGACGCCCTTGGGCGCGCCGATCTTGTGCCCCGAGATGGACAGGAGGTCCACCGGCAGCTCCCGCGCGTCCACCGGCACCTTGCCGAACGCCTGCACGGCATCGGTATGCATGACGATGCCCGCGCGGCGCGCGATCTCGCCGAGCTGCGGCACCGGCTGGATCGTGCCGATCTCGTTGTTCACCCACATCACCGAGCAGACGGCCACGCGCTCGTCGGCCAGCCTCTCGAAGGCGTCGACGTCGATCACGCCGGTCGGCAGCATGGGCGCGAGTCGTTCCTCGCCGCCTTCCCGCCTCACCTGGTGCGCAGCCTCGAGCACGGCCTTGTGCTCGATCGGCGTGGTGAGCACGGCGGTCCGCCCATCCTTGCGCCGGGCCCGCCAGGCCCCGATGACGGCGAGGTTGTCCGCCTCCGTCCCGCCCGAGGTGAAGCAGATCTCGTCCGGGTTCGCGCCCAGACACTGCGCGACGCGCGCGCGCGCCTCGTCGAGCGCGGCGCGGGCCTCTCGCCCCCACCGATGCGTGCTCGACGGGTTGCCGAAGCGATCGCCGAGGAAGGGCAGCATCGCCTCGAGGACCTCCGGGCGCACCGGCGTCGTGGCGGCGTGATCGAGGTAGATGGGAGCGGTCATGGCGTTGGAATATAACGAGTTATGCCAAAGGTCCGCGCTGGCCGGGCTAGCCGGGTCCCAGCAGCACGGCCCGGACGGGGGCCGCATCCAACCCATCGAGGCGGAGGGGGTACGCCACGAGCTCATAGGCGCCCGGGGGAACGCCCCGCAGGTCGAGGCTTTCTAGGTTGTACCCGCCACGGCTGAACAGTGCCCGATGCGTATCCAGCGACTTGCGCTCGCGCGGATCGATCGACGGCGCATCCACCCCGAGGAGCTTGAGTCCGCGCTCGCACAGGGCGCCGATGCACGCCGGGGAGAGCGCCGGCCATGGGCCCGGAAAGGATCCGTCCGCGGTCGTGCGTCCGGTGCGCAGCAGGAGCCGCTCGACGCGCTCCGGCAGCAGGGGGGCGAGGTCGGCCATCTCGATCGTGGGCTCCACGGGATGCGCCCGATCCCGCATCGCGGCCGTCAGCTCCACGAGGTGGGCGGGCCCACGGAAGACCTCGAGCGGGAAGGCGTCGCTCGCCGCGCCGTCCGGCAGGACGTGGAGTGGTGCGTCCGCGTGGCTGCCGACATGAGGGCTCATCGCGAAGTGCGAAAGGTTGTATCCCCGACCCGATTCCATGCGTTGCGTCCACCCGCAGGTGTACGCCACGTCGCCGGGCCACTCAGGGGTCCCCGGGCCCAGAAGCACCGAGATGTCGTGCACGACCGGTGTGGATGCCATGGATCCGCTCCTTCGGGTCAGGGCGTCGGCGCGCCGAAGAACTTCGCGCGCACGGCCCAGAGCTCGGGGAAGAACCGCTGGTCCACCGTCCGCATGAGGTAGCGCGCGCCGAGCGTGCCGCCGGTGCCGCCCGTCCCCGGGCCGATGACGCGCTCCACGAGCTGCACGTGCTTGAAGCGCCACTGCGCGAACTGCTGCTCGTACTCCAGCAGCGACTCGGCGAGGAAGAAGAGCGGGGTCGGCCCCGGACCGGTGTACAGGGCTTCGAGCGTCGTGCGCTCCCGTTCCACCAGCCGGAGGAAGAGGTCCTGCAATGTGGGCCGGTCGAGCCAGCGCTGCACGATGGCCGGCGGCTCGCCATGCTCGTGAATGGCCTTGAGGAAGTGCGGCTCGCGGAGCCCGGACGCGGCTTCGATCGCGCGGAACTGCGCGCTCTGTGATCCGCTCGACGTGCCGAGGTAGCCGCGGAACTGCGCGAAGTGCTGCGGCGGGAGCGTGTCGAGCGACGCCAGCTGCGCCGACACGATCCGCATGAGCGCATTGATGCGCTGGCAGTGCCAGAGTGCGAGTCCCGTCTCGCCGCGGTCCATGGCGGTGACGAGGCCCCCCAGCTCGTGGAGGATCGCCTTGAACCACAGCTCACTCGACTGGTGCACTACGATGAACAGCAGCTCGTCCGGATGCGGTGGGGACGACTGCGGCCGCTGCAGGTCGAGGAGCTCGTCGAGCGCGAGATAGGTCGGGTAGGAGATGGGCTCGGACATCGGACCGTCAGAAGGTGGCAACGTCGAGCGCGACGATGTCGTCGATCTTCACCGCTTCGGTGGTGAAGAACGGCTCGCCGAACCGCGCACGGATGAGGGCGCCGTAGTAGGCCGCATGGTGGCGAATGACGTCGTACAGCGGCTCGCCGGTCGGATAGACCTCGCCCGCCTGCGTGGCGCCGGCGAACTGCGAGTCGTAGCACCGGATGGCCTCCATCTTCCGCTCGAAGTCATCCGAGATGTCCACGACGAAGCTCGGCTTGACGAAGTCCTGCCGGTACGTGAGGCAGTGCACGACCTTGTGGGGCCGGTGCTTCGGGACCTCCGGCGCGACCTTGCCGAGCCCTGCGACGAAGCACGCGTCGCGCACGAGCTGTGCGGTGATCCGGTGATCCGGGTGGCGTCCTTCCAGCGCGGGGGCGATGACGACGCGCGGCTGGAAGCGGCGGATCGTCCGGGCCAGCAGCTCCCGCGTCGCCGGCGTGTTCTCGATGCCGGCGTCGGGCAGGCCGAGCGACTCCCGGGCCTGGAGCCCGAGGACGGAGGCGGCGCGACTGGCTTCCTCGCCGCGCAGTTCCGCGGAGCCGCGAGTGCCCATCTCACCCTGGGTGAGGTCGATGACGGCGGTCCCGTAGCCCTGGCGGGCTGCCTTGATGAGGGTGCCGCCGCAGGTCAGCTCGACGTCGTCACGATGGGCCGCGACGGCGAGAAGGTCGATGCGGGTCATGGGCGGCAATATACTCCGCCAGGAGCGAGCGGCGAGCGGCGAGAACGTCAGGTGCGAGCGGCGAGCTGCGAGAACCGCGGCATCGGTACCTTGTCGAGGCAGTTTCTCGCCGCTCGCAGATCGGAACTCGCAGCTGGCAGTCGCTACTCGTGCCGCAGTGCCACGACCGGATCGAGGCGCGCCGCCCGCATCGCCGGGAGCATCCCGAACATCACCCCGGTCACCGCGCTCGCGAGCAGCGACGCGACGATGGCGCCGACCGGCGTCGATGCCGGAATCGCCGGCCAGATCGTGCGAACGCCCGTGGCCACGAGGATCCCCAGCACCAGCCCGACCGAGGCGCCGATGCTCGTCAGCGTGACCGCCTCGACGAGGAACTGCCACAGGATCGTGCCGCGTGTCGCGCCCAGCGCCTTGCGGACGCCGATCTCGCGCGTGCGCTCCGTGACCGAGATCATCATGATGGCCACCACGCCGACGCCGCCGACGAGCAGCCCCACCGACGACAACGCGAGCCCCACGATGAAGAAGGTCCCGAACAGCTCGTTGTAGATCCCCATCAGGCGATCCTGCGTGATGATCGCGAAGTCGTTGGGCTGGCTGGGGCGCAGCCCCCGCGCGCCGCGCAGCACCGCGGTGACGTCGTCCACCCCTTCTTCCGTGGATATGCCGGGACGCGGCTTCACGATGAGGTTGTTCCCGCGCGCCCACATGTTGAGCGCCCGCCTGCCGGTGTTCCACGGCAGGATGGCCTTCGGCGAATCGCCGCCGCCCGCGGAGGTCGGCGTGCCCATCGGGCTCGCGGTGTAATCGTAGATGCCGATGACGGTGAAGGGCACGTCGTCGATCATCACCTGCTTGTCCATGGGATCCGAGTCCCCGAACAGCTTCTCGGCGAGCTTCGTGTTGAGGATCACGACGCGGGCGGCCGCGTCGTCCTCGGCCCGGGTGAAGCTGCGGCCGGGGTGGATGTCCCCGCCATCCACGTCGGTCCAGTTGGAGCTGTACGCCTCGATGCCCGCCCGCAGCGACCGGTCCTTGTACCGGAAGGTCCCGCCGAACCCGACGTGGGCGGTGACCGCCTGGATCGTCGGCAGCCGCTCGAGCGCCCGCACTTCGTCGAGCGTGATCATCGGATTGCGCCGTTCGGGGCAGGTCTCATCCGAGCCGTCGCAGACCTGGAAGCCGCCGATGTTGCGGCGATACACGAAGAAGGACGTCGGGCCGGCCGCTTCGACGTCCCGCGCGAAGCTCTCGTTGACGCCGTTCACCACCGACGACAGCGCGACCACGACGAACACGCCGATGGCGACGCCCATGATGGTGAGGCCGGCCCGCCACTTGTTGGCGACGAGCGCGTCGAGCGCGATCCGCACGCCTTCCATGACGTTCAGCATCCTGGCAGATCCGCGCATCATCACTCCTGCCGCAGGGCTTCGATGGGGTCGAGGCGCGAGGCCCGGCGGGCCGGGAACACGCCCGAGACGATGCCGACGACGGTGCCCAGCAGCGTCGCCGCGACGAGCGACCAGGGCGCAACGGCCGCCGGCAGCGGCGTGTTCAACTCGATCAGCTTGGCGGCGCTGAGGCCGAGGATGATGCCGATGACCGCGCCGACCGTGCTGAGGGTTGCGGCCTCGACCAGGAACTGGCGCAGGATGTCGCGGCGGCGCGCGCCAAGCGACTTCCGGATGCCGATCTCGCGCGTCCGCTCGGCGACCGCGACGAGCATGATGTTCATGATGACCATGCCGCCGACGACGAGCCCGATCGCGGGAAGGGCCGTTCCGGCGATCGTCATGATGTTCTTGACCTGCTTGAACTCCGACAGCGCGGATTCCGACGTCTCCATGACGAAGTTGTCGCGCTGGGCCGGCCGCAGATGCCGGCGGGACCGGAGCGCCTCGCGCACCACCTCCATCGCCTCGCCCATCATCATCGGATTGTCGGCCTGGACGAGGAACCCGTCGAGATCCCCCCGGGGATTCGTCACGCGATGCAGTGGGGACTTCAGCGGCCCGACGACCATCTTGTCGAGCGACAGTCCGAAGAGGGATCCCTGCTTCTCGATACGGCCGATGACGGTGTAGGGGATGCCCTTGATGCGGAGCTCACGCCCGACCGGATCGAGGTTCGGGAAGAAGTACGTCGCGACCTCGTCGCCGATCACGATGACGTTGGCGCCGCTCGCATACTCCTGCGGGGCGATCGTCCGGCCGGACGTCAGCTCGTATTTCTTGATCGTGAAGTAGTCGCCGGCGACGGCGTGGGCCTCGATCTGGCGCGGGCGGGCGAACGGCGTCTCCGCGTAGACCTGGTTCTCGCAGTCGATCGCCCACCGGGACCCGGGCGGGAGGATCGAGGCGAGGTAGTCCGCGTCGGCCGTGAAGATGCGAGGCCGGCGCTGCATCTCGCGCCATTCCTCCTCCGTGTTGCCGCCGTCGTTGCTGAACCACGGGATCCGCCGCAGCGTGAAGGTGTTCGCGCCGAGCAGCCGCCCGGCGAAATCCTCCTCCACGTACTTGCTCATCCCCTCGACGATGGACACCACGGCGATGAGGAACATCACGCCGATGGTCACGCCGAGCAGCGTGAAGAAGCTCTTCAGCTTCTGCGCGCGGATCTGCGCGAGGGCGAGACGGACGGCTTCGAGGATGGGCATGGCGGCGTCGGGGGCTGGCGGCGGGCGGAGGGCGCGAACGACACACCCGGGTCTCGAGGGGCCTACGGGGCGGGAGGGAAAAAAGTGTCGGGCCCGGCGACGCCGGGGCGCCTACTCGTACCGCAGTGCCGCGACCGGATCGAGCCGCGAGGCCCGCAGCGCGGGGAGCATCCCGAACAGCACGCCGGTGACGGCACTCGCCACGAGGGCCGCCGCCACCGCGGCCGGCGGAACCGAGGCGGCGATCGGGGATACCGCGCGGATGAGGTACGCCACGCCCGTGCCCGCGATGAGCCCGATGACGGCGCCGATGCCGGTCAGCGTCACCGCCTCGACGAGGAACTGCCACAGGATCGTGCCCCGCGTGGCGCCGAGCGCCTTGCGGACCCCGATCTCGCGGGTGCGCTCGGTGACGGAGATCATCATGATGGCGACCACGCCGACCCCGCCGACGATCAGGCCGACGGCCGAAAGCGCGATCATCACCAGGAAGAACATGCCGAAGATCTTGTTGTACGTGGCGAACAGCTGATCCTGCGTGATGATGGCGAAGTCGTTCTCCGAGGCCGGGCGAAGGGCATGGCGGCCGCGCATCAGCGCGGTGACCTCGTCGACGACCTGGTCCCGGGGGGTGCCGGCGCGCGGCACGACCGCGATCCCGAGGCTCCAGATCGGCGCGTTCAGCGCCCGTCGTGCCGTCTCGACGGGGACGATGATGCGCGGGCGGTCGCCGCCGGCGAGAAAGCTCGCCTCGTACCGATACACGCCGATGACGCGGAACGCCTGGCCGCTGATGTCGATGTGCTTGTCGATCGGATCGGACTCACCGAAGAGGTTCTCCGCCGCCTTGGTGCTGATCACCGCCACGCGCGACCCGGCTGCGGCCTCGCCGGCCGTGAAGCTCCGTCCCGGGGCGATGTCGCCGGCGCCGTCGATGATCGTCCAGTTCGGCGAGAAGCCGATCACGTTGGTGCCCGAGAGCTGCCGGTCGCGATACTTCACGGCCCGCGTGAGGTCGAGGCGCGCACCGGCAGCGCGCACCGACCCGAGGCGGCCGATCGCCCGCGTATCGTCGAGCGTCAGCGGGGGATTGCGCCGCCAGGTGCACGTCTCGTCCGAGCCGTCGCACGCCTCGAAGGTGATCGGGAACCGGCTGACGAAGAACGTCGTCGGGCCGGCCGACTCGAAGTCCCTGGCGACGCTGGCGTTGATCCCGTGGATCGCCGCGGAGATCACGACGACGACGAACACGCCGACGGCCACTCCGAGGATCGTGAGGGCAGCGCGCGCCTTGTTCGCGCGGATCGCATCCAGCGCGATCGTGACCCCTTCGAGCGCATTGAGGAGGCGCATGTGGAACCGCATGCCGCTACTCCTGCCGCATCGCGGCGATGGGATCCAGCCGCGACGCCTGCCGTGCCGGATAGACTCCGGCGATGATCCCGACGCCGGCGCCGACGCCCACCCCGACGATGACCGACCAGAGCTCCACGGCCGCCGGCAGCGGCGTCAGGGCCTGGATGAGCTGTGCCAGCCCGAGCCCGATCGCGACGCCGAACGCCGCGCCGAAGGTGCTGAGCGTCGCCGATTCGACGAGGAACTGCCGCAGGATGTCGCGCCGCCGCGCCCCGAGCGACTTGCGGATGCCGATCTCCCGGGTGCGCTCGGCGACGGCCACGAGCATGATGTTCATGATCACGATGGCGCCCACGACGAGGCCGATCGCCGGCAGGGCGACGCCCGCGAGCACCAGGTAGCTCTTGATCTTGTTCCAGAACTCGAGCGCGGAGTCCGACGTCTCGAGCACGAAGTCGTCCGGTTGCGCCGGCCGCAGGCGGTGGCGCATCCGCATGACCTGGCGGACCCGCTCCTGCGCCTCGATCATGATGACCGGCGACTCCGACTGGACGACCACGGCGTCGATGACCCCGTGCACGTTCAGCAGCCGGGAGATCGGCGCGTTGTGGGGGGCGACGAGGAACTTGTCGAAGGAGATGCCGAAGGCGCTCCCCTGCGACTCCGCGACTCCGACCACCTGGTAGGGAATGCCGGCGATGCGCAGCTCGCGGCCCACCGGCTCGAGCCCCGGGAAGAAGTGCTTCGCGACATCCTGGCCGATGACCACGACGGGGATGCCGAGCGCATGCTCCTGCGGCGCGAGCAGCCGGCCGCTGGCGACGTCCATCTTCCGGATCCGGAAGTAGTCGTCGGTCACGCCGAACGCGAGGATCTGTCGGGGGCTGGCGTACCGGGACTCCACCGGCACGTTGTTCTCGCTCACCTGGGCCCAGACCGTGCCCTCCGGGAGCGCCGCGACGACGGGCGGAACGTCTTCCACGCGGATCCGCTGCCGCCGCTGCCACGACCGCCACGTCGCCTCGTCCACGTCGCCGAGGTTGATGTTCGGGCGGTGCCGCAGCTCGAAGGCATTCACGGCGATGATCTTGCCGACCAGCTCCTCCTGCATGTACCGGCTCATCCCGCCGACGATCGAGACGACCGCGATCAGGAAGGTGACCCCGATCGTCACGCCGAGCAGCGTGAAGAAGCTCTTGAGCTTCTGCACGCGGATCTGGGCAAGGGCGAGACGAACGGCTTCGAAGAGAGACATCAGGAGAGATGCGAGATGGGAGATGCGAGAACGACGGCTACGAGCGTCAGGCTGCGAGGTGCGACAACGGCGGATGCTCAGAGGCAACAGCCGGAACCGCAAGGC
>DASTYL010000028.1:0-5563 GCA_035764975.1 Gemmatimonadaceae bacterium
ATCATGATTCCACTGATGAGTGAGCGCGTGCCCTGGCCGGGGGCGTGCCCCGCTGCGGCCGCCCCTGTCGGATACCCCGAAGCAACCTACTTTGGATCCCGAACCTTCAACCGCCAATTCATGCACACCGTCGAGACGGCCCAGGCGCCCATACCGCGCGGGCACTACTCCCAGGCCACCGTTCATGCCGGCATCGTGTACGTCGCCGGACAGCTGCCGCTCGATCCCGCGACAGGCAAGGTGACGGGCGATACGCCGCGGGAACAGGCCGTCAGGACGCTGCGCAACGTCGAGGCGGTGCTGGTCGCCGCGGGAAGCGCGCTCGACAAGGTGCTCTCGCTCACGATCTACGTCACCGCCGAGGAGCACTGGGCGGAGGTGAACGAGGCGGTCGCCATGGTGTTCGGAACCCACCGGCCGGCGCGCGCCATCATCCCGATCCTCCCGCTCCGCGGCGGCGCCACCGTGGAGATCCAGGCGATCGCCGCCGCCGGGGAGGGCTGACGCCGGGGATGACGGAGCGCTTTCCCGATCACTTCTCGGGTCACGCCGCGAGCTATGCGCGCGCGCGTCCGTCGTATCCGCCCGAGCTGTTCGCATGGCTGAGCGACCATGCGCCCGACGGGTCGCCGCGGCGCGCCTGGGATTGCGGATGCGGAAACGGGCAGGCCTCGGTCGCGCTGGCGACCCACTTCGATTCCGTGATCGCGACGGATCCCAGCGTCCCCCAGCTCGAGAACGCACGGCCCGCACGCGGAATCTCCTACGTGGCCGCCACCGGCGAGCAGTCGCCTATCGCGGCCGGAACGATCGACCTCATCACGATCGCCCAGGCGCTGCACTGGTTCCGGCTCGACGAGTTCTACGCCGAGGCCCGGCGCGTCGCGCGCAGCGGGGCGCTGATCGCGGCGTGGTCGTATGGCCGGACCATCATCGACCCGGCCGTGGATGCCGCGATCACGCACTTCCACTTCGGGACGCTCGCCGACTGGTGGCCGCCGGAACGCCGATTCGTGGACGAGGGCTATGCGTCGCTGCCCTTCCCCTTCGCGCGCATCGCGGTGCCGGCGTTCGCGATGCAGCAGCACTGGACGCGCCGCGAGCTGCTCGGCTACGTCGGGACCTGGTCGGCGGTCGCCGCCATGCGACGTGCGACGCACAGCGATCCGGTGGCAGACCTCGACCGGAGCCTCGCGCCCCTGTGGCCCGATGACGAGCAACGCATGGTACGCTGGCCGCTCGTGATCCTCGCCGGGATCATCGACGGTTCTGGCTGACACCGTCGGCACCGCGCCCGGGGGTTAATGGCGGTTCCCCCTGGGGCGCGGCCACATCGACTTACTCGGCGCGCTCCAGCGCCACGGTGGTCTCCCGCGTCCCGGCAGCGACGTAGCAGTGCATGCCGACCGGCGTGAGACCAGCCTCGCGAAATTGATCGCGCCACCACGACGGCTTCCGCCACTTCCATTCGACGGTGTCGCCCTCGATCTCATCGCCCGATGCGAAGGCCTCGATGAACGCGACGCCGTTCGCGACGGCGGCGATGGTCTGCAGTCCGCTCGCGAGCTCCTTCGGCGCCAGATAGTTCACGACGCCGACACTGATCACGAGGTCGTACGGCCCCTCGATTCCCGCCTCGTCGAGCGCGCCGAAGCTGCCGAGCCGGATGTTCCGCCGCCTGCCATACCGCTTCACGGCGTACTCGCTCGGATCCACGCCCAGGTACGTCGCACGCGGCCGCAGCTTCGCGAGAGCCGGCTGCCAGGCGCCTTCGCCACACCCGACATCGAGCACGCTCGCCACAGGGCGGCCGAGGAAGTACTCGGCCGCCGCCACCGCGAGGAGCGCCTTGCGCTCGACGTCCTGGCGCTCGACCACGCGCGTACGCTCATCGCGGTACCAGCGGTCGAAGTACGCCCTGTCGTATGATTTCTTCACGGGCTGCTCAGCGGGTGAGGCCTGCTCCGCGCGTGAAGAATCCGGGGAGCGAGACCGGCGACTTTCCGCCGATGGGCGCCTGACCCGTCACCGCACGCGCGGCGGCCCGCTCGAGCGCCTCGCCGACCCCGAACGTGACGAGATACGATCCGACGGCGGGCAGCTGCCGGATGAGGTACGGATTGCCGAGCGCGATGAACACGACCTTCTCCGTGCCCGCGACGCCGTTCATCCACGTCGCGATGTGCTCCGGGATGGCATTCCGGCCCTCGCCTTCGACGCGTCGGACGTGCGCGGCCAGGATCACCCGGTCCGCCCCGCGTGCGATCGCCGCGATCGAATCCAGCTCCGCAGCGCCGGAGCGGGGGGTGATCTTGAACACCCGCGTCCCGCGACCGCCGGCCTGCAGCTCCGCCTGGAAGCGACGGCCGGCCTTGAGCTCGGTCTCCGGCATGTACTGCACGACCACGACGCGGCCGCTGGTCACCGGGACGAGGTTCAGGCTGTCCTTGATCAGCGTGATCGCCCGCTCGGCGATCTGGTTGGCGAGCGCGCGGTGCTCCGGCGCACCGACGACCGTGCGCAGGCGCTCGAGATCCGTGATCGGCGCAAATGCGACGCCGGTGCGTGCCTTGAGCTCGAGGATGCGGCGGACGGACCGTTCGATCGCCGCGGCAGGGATCTCGCCGCTCTCGACCGCCGCGACGACCGCGTCGATCGCGCGCCGCGCGTCGCGCGGCATCAGCAGGACGTCCACGCCGGCCTTCACCGCCATCACGGCGCTCTCTTCCTGCGTGTAGCCCTTGCCGACGCCCTCCATGGTCAGCGCGTCGGTGATCGTCGTGCCCTCGAAGCCGAGGCTGTCGCGGAGGAGGTTCGTCATGATCGTCGGCGCCAGCGTTGCCGGCGTGGCCGAGTCGAGCACCGCCGGGAGCGCGAGGTGCGCCGTCATCACCATCGGTGCGCCCGCGGCGATCGCCGCGCGGAAGGGCACGAGCTCCACGGTGTCGAGCTGCGCGCGGTCGGACCCCACGACGGGCAACCCGACGTGCGAGTCCACGTCGGTGTCCCCGTGCCCCGGAAAGTGCTTCGCCGTCGCGACGACCCCTGCCTCCATCGAGCCGCGCACGAACGCGGAGGCCAGCGCGGCCACGCGCTGCGGATCCTCACCGAACGAGCGGACGTTGATGACCGGATTCGACGGGTTGTTGTTGACGTCCACCGTCGGCGCGAAGTTGATCTGGATGCCGACCGCGCGGGCCTCGCGCGCGATCGTGTTGCCGACATCATGGGCATCCTGCTCGCGGCCCGTCGCGGCGATCGCCATCGCCTGCGGGAACACCGTGGCGCCCCCGGCGATCGTCAGGTAGTGCGAGAAGACGCCGCCCTCCAGGCGGCCGAGCCCGGGCTCGAGGTCGCTCGACACGATGAGCGGGACATGCGACGCGCGCTGCATCGTGTTGATCTTCGCGGCGACTTCGATCGGCGAGCCGAGCGACATCGTCACGCCGCCGATGCCGAGCTCGCGGATCTCCCCGAGGGCCAGCGCGAGACTGGAGTCGCCGGTGCTCGCGTAGTCGCCGAGCACCCACCGCCACACCATCTGCCCCACGCGCTGGCGCACGGTGAGGCCGGCCAGCGTGCTGTCGACCCAGCGCTGCTGCGCGGCCGTCAGCGGCGTGCCCGGCGCGAGGTTGGTGGGCACTGCCACGACCGGCGTGCTGTCGGCCGGCGACACCGGAGTCGTCGTCGTGACCACCGGCGGTGCCGCGCAGGCGGCGAGGAGGAGCGCGGCGGCGAGCGCGTGACGGGCAGTAGGCATTCGATCGGGGTTTGAAGTTGGTGCAGGGCGGAGGCGCGCTTCGGACGTCTCCATTGTAGCGAAGACCGCTGGCGGGTCGCGAGTCCGGTGCCGGACCCGGGGCGGCTAGTCGGCTTCCGTATCGTAGAGCGTCGTGACGTCGGCGGCAGCGAGCTCGACGAGGAAGCTCGAGAGCTTCTCCGTCACCTCGTCGAGGTACGCCCTGCCCTTTTCCGCCGTTGCGCGCGACGGATCGCCGATACCGGTGTCGGCACTCACCTCGGTCCAGGGGCGGGGCGCCCACACCCAGCGCTCACGCAGGCCGCGGATCGCCGGCTTCCGCTCGGTGCCGGGGCCCGCTTCGCTCAACGGCAGCACGAGCTCCGGCGCCAGCGCCAGCATCACACTCGTCTCGAGCTCCCCCGCGTGATCGCCGAGGTCCGCGAAGTGATCAGCAGCGTCGCCAACCTGCCACCAGTTGGTGGAGCAGAGGAACACCTCGGTCTGCGGCTGCAGCTCGCGGATCATCTGCTTGAAGTCGTTGCCGCCGTGGCTGTTCACGATCAGCAGCTTCCTGATGCCCTGCACCTCGAGCGAGTGCACGATGTCGGCGAGCATCGCCGCCTGCGTGCTCGGGTTCAGGTTGACACAGAGCTCGATGTCGAGCTGCCCGGTCTGCACACCGAAGGGGATCGTCGGCAGGACGACGACCCGCGCGCCGCGCTCCCACGCGCGGCGCGCGCACTCCGCCGCGATCCGCTCGGCCTCGATGACGTCGGTGCCGTACGGCAGGTGATAGTTGTGCGCCTCGGTCGCTCCCCACGGCAGGACGGCGACATCGTAGTTCGCGTGGCGGACGTGCTTCCAGGGAGTTTCGAGGAGGACGTATGGGCGCACTGGCAGATCCGGGAGGGGGAGCCATCCGCGAGGCGGAGGCGCGCCTGCGGCGCGCGACTGCATTCTATCACCCCGTCCGCGGGGCAAATAGTGAGCGCCGCCCCGGTCTGCGGGGCGGCGCCTCTCAGGTTCCCTGATCGCGGCCGGCTCCGGTGGTTCGACCACCGGAGCGCGTCACGCGCATTTCCTGTCAGGCATCGAACGTGTTGCAGACGCGGGGATCCCCGGACTCGAGCCCGCGCCGGAACCAGAAGGCCCGCTGCTGCGACGTGCCGTGGGCGAACGACTCCGGCCGGATCTCTCCGGAGGTCTGCTGCTGGATGCGGTCGTCGCCGACGGCGCTGGCGGCGGCCAGGCCTTCCTCCACGTCGCCGGCTTCGAGCAGCTGCCGCTGTGACGTGGAGTGCGCCCAGACGCCCGCATAGCAGTCCGCCTGCAGCTCGAGCCGGACCGAGTACTCATTGGCGTTGCCGCGCGCACGTGCCTGCGCCTGCTGCACCTCACCCATCGTGCCGGCGACGTTCTGAACGTGGTGCCCGATCTCGTGCGCCACGACGTAGGCCTGCGCGAAATCGCCAGGGGCCTCGAAGCGGGTCGCCAGCTCGTCGAAGAACCCGAGATCGAGGTAGACACGCTCGTCCCGCGGGCAGTAGAAGGGCCCCATGGCGGCCGAGGCGTTGCCGCAGCCGGAGTTCACCGCCCCCCGGAACACCGCCAGCCGCGCCTCGCGGTACTGCGTCCCGAGCTGCGGCATGAGGCGACTCCACACCCCTTGCTGGTCGTCCAGGAGGAACGACATGAACTGGATCCGCTTCTCCTCTTCGGCAGTGCTCTGCACCGGCGCCGATTCGCCGACGGCGACGTCCCCTGGCGATTCGGACGACCCGCCGCCGATGAAGTCCCCGCCGAAGATCAGGCTGAGGACGA
>DASTYL010000029.1:0-23674 GCA_035764975.1 Gemmatimonadaceae bacterium
GGCATTCCCGAAAGAACCCTTTTCACCGCGGCGGCACTGAACCCGCCTGATCGAAAGCAGCCGATCAGCCCCGCGATTGGATTTGAACTTCCATGCACGAAGGACACGAAGGACACGAGGGTCACGAAGGACGAACGGAACTTTCGTGCCCTTCGTGACCTTCGTGATCCTTGGCGCTCGAGTGGTTTTGAGCCGCGGTCTCCGCTCTGTCGGTCGCGACGCCTAGAACAAGGAATACTGCGCCGGTGGCCCCGCGCGTTCCGACCGCGGACTGAACGGGCCCACGACGTCGTGCTGCATCGCCGTGCTGAGTTGACCCCGGAATCCGGCCTGTGTCAGCCCCGCGTTCACCGCCCGGCGCGCGACACCGTGGTCGTTGCACCGCTGGCTCAGGTGCGCGAGCACCACGTGATTCAGCGACGGGGTCACGCTGTCCCGGGCGAGGCCGGCCGCCTCGCGGTTGCTCAGGTGGCCATGCTTGCCGGCGATCCGCTGCTGCACCACGTACGGGTACGGGCCCGCCCGGAGCATGCCCTCGTCGTGATTCGCCTCGAGCACCAGCACGTCCACGTCCGTGCAGATCGTCCGGACCGACTCGCTGACGTGGCCGATGTCGTAGCAGATGCCGGCCCGCGCCCCGCTGGAGCGCACCGTCACCACCGCGCCCACCGCCTCCTCGGCGTCGTGCGGGATCGGCAGGGTATCCACGTCCATGCGCGTGAGCGCAATCCGGTCCCCGGCGCGGAACGCATGCGCGCCCGCCTCACCGAGCCCCGGCCAGCCGCGGATGGTCCCCTCGCTCGCATGCAGCGCCCAGCCCCACTTGCGTGAGGCCATGGCGGCGCCGCGCGTGTGGTCGGAGTGCTCGTGCGTGATGATGCAGGCCTCGATGGAGGCCGGCGCGACGTCGATGAGCGCCAGCCGCCGCGCGAGCGTCCGCATCGGGAACCCCGCGTCGATCAGCACGCGGGCGCCGTCGCATTCGATCAGCACCGCATTGCCCTCGCTGCCGCTGCCGAGCATCCAGAGCTTCACCGCTCGGCGCTCCACCGGGCGTCGAACACCCGGCTCAGGAACCGGCGGCCGCGATCCGACAGCGAGACGTGCCGCCGCGCCATCACGCGTTCGGCGACGAGCAGGAACTTGTCGAGCCGGAACGTGGCATAGGGCGCGGTGTCTCCCCACGCGAACGGCGACACGACCTTGGGCGGCATCTGCGAGCCGTACAGCTGTGCGCCCGCGCCGATGACCGTCCCCGTCGTGAGCGTCAGCCCGATGCCGGTCTTCGCGTGATCGCCGAACAGCGTGCCCAGGAACTGCAGGCCCGTGTCCCGGATTCCCGACGGGGTCCACAGGGCGACGGGGCCGTACGTGTTCTTGAGGTTGCTCGTGACGGTGTTCGCCCCGAGGTTCACCCAGCGGCCGAGGTACGAGTGCCCGAGGAAGCCGTCGTGCGCCTTGTTCGCATAGGCGACGAACACGACGCTGTTCATCTCGCCGTGGACCTTGCATGCATCGCCGATGGCGCAGACGGTGATCTTGTCGCCGCCCACGACGGCATGGGGACCGATCCAGGTCGGCCCCTGGATGCGCGTGAACGATTGCACGGTCGCACCGGCCTCGATCATCACCGGTCCGTTGGTGCAGTCGAACGTCACGTACGGTTCGATCACCGCGTCCGGTGCGGCGAAGACCCCGGCGCCGCCGAGCACCTGGCAGTTGGCGGCGACGGTTCGTTCGCGCCCGGCCGTGAGCCGTTCGACGTCGTCACGCAGCCGCGCCTCGAAGTCCGCGAGGAGATCCCAGACCTCCGCCAGCCACCATCCATCGAGCGGGGTGGCGCCGCCCGTCGCGCGGGCGAGCGATTCCAGCGTGGCGCTGCCGTCGGCGAGCTCCTCGACCGGCACGTCGCGCGTCAGGCGGACGGCGGCAACTGCATCACCGCCGCGGTACCGGTCGGCAGACGCGGCGCGCGTGAGCGCCGGCGCGAAGCGGGCATTGACCAGCCAGGCCCCGGCCGGGATCACGCCGCGCGCCGCATCCGGGGCTCCGGCTTCCTCGAAGTCGGCGAGCGTGTCGCGCGACACGAACCCCGCGCAGCGCACGCCGAGCGCGAGCTCCCACCGCTCGCGCATCAGGCGCGCGCCGATCCGCAGCTCGCCGAGGGGGCGGGTCATCGCGAACGGCTCGAACTGCCGCGCCCGCGCGTCGTCGTAGAGGTAGAACGCGCTCACGACCGGTCGCGAAGCGAGGGTGGCAGGGAATCGAGCAGCGTCTTCAGGTCCGCCGAGCGATCCACGGTGGTGACGAGCACGAGGCCATCGCGTGCGACGACGACGAGGTCATGGACCCCGTAGAGCACCACGGTGCTGTCCTCGGCATGCACCACGTTGCCGCTGGCGTCGAGGGCGTGCACGACGCCGCTGGCGGCGTTGCCCCCCTCGTCGGAATGGCGGACCCGTCGCAGCGCGCCCCAGGTGCCGATGTCGTCCCAGCCGAAATCGCCGGGGATGACGAGGACCCGGCCGCTGCGCTCCAGCACCCCGACGTCCACGGACACCGGCTTCACCGCCGCGAAGAACGCCTCCACCGAGCTGCTTCCGGCCTCGGCGGCCGCCAGGGCCTCACTGATCTCCGGGGTGAGGGCACGGACCTCCGCGAGGAAGTCGCCGGCGCGCCAGACGAAGATCCCGGAGTTCCAGAGGTACCCCTCGCGCCACATCTTCTCGGCGCGCTCGCGGGACGGCTTCTCGACGAAGCGCGCCACGCGCCGCACGTCGGCGCCGACCGCGGGACCCGGCTCGATGTAGCCGAAGCCCGGATCGGCGCGGCTCGGCACGATCCCCACCGTGACGAGGCTCGCGAACTGCTGCGCGGCCTCGGCGGCGCGCGCGAGCGTCGCCCGGAAGTCCTCCGGGTCGCCGATCGCCCAGTCGGCGTGGACGGAGATCATCACGGCATCGTCGCCGTCGCGCCGGGCGATCTCATGGGCCGCCCAGGTGAGCGCCGCCGCGGTGCCCGCCGGGCGCGGCTCCGCGATGATGTTCTCCGCCGGCAGCGACGGCACGAGGTCCCGGATCGCCGGGACGAGCGACGCGTTGGTGAGGACGAGCGTGCGGCTCGCCGGCACCAGCGGCGCGAGCCGCTCCAGCGCGTCGCACAGCAGGGGCGTTCCAGTGACGAGCGGGAGCAGCTGCTTCGGCCGCTCGGGGGTGCTCAACGGCCAGAAGCGGGAGCCGACTCCCCCGGCCAGCACGACGACCCAGGGTGTCACGCGATCTGCGCCTCGCCCTCGTCGCCGCCCATGCCCGTCAGCTCGGCCGCGCGGGCGTAGAGGCGCTTGGGGCTGAACGGCTTGGTCAGGAACTCATCCACGCCGAGCTCCTGGGCGCGCTCGTGCTGCTGGTCCTGGCCCGCGGCGGTCAGGATGATGCACGGCAGGTTCCGCCAGCGCTCGTCGGCGCGGATCGCCTCCAGCACATCGAGCCCGCTCAGGTGCGGCATCATCACGTCGAGGACCACGAGGCCCACGTCGGCGTTCCGTTCCAGCACCTCCAGTGCCTCCCGCCCGTCGTAGGCGAGGGTGACCCGGAAGGGGCCCTGCTCGAGTTTCATCTTGATGATGCGGCCGATATGGGGCTCGTCGTCGGCGACGAGGACGTGGCAGAGACCTTCCATGGCGGAGCTCACCTCAGACGAGCGTGGCGAGGCTGGCGCGGTGGCGCCGCAGGTCGTGCAGCAGCGACGGCAGCTCCGCGGAGGACTTGACGAGGACGAGCAGGAGGGCCTCCGGCGACATCACGGAGACGATCGCGAACCCGTGTTCGTACTCGAGCACGGCGGTCGTGAGCACCCCGCCGCCGATCGACATGCCCACTTCATCGGCGGGCGCGACGATGGAGGGGATTCGCGCCGCCACCGCCTCGGCATCGATGCCGGGAGCGACCTGGCTGTCGATCAGCAACCCGTCGCGTCCGAGGATCACGGCGGCGTCCACCCCGTCGCGGGTGCGGATGGCCTCGACGAGGTCGCGAATACTGGGCATCGGCATCCCGGGGAAAGGTCGTCGAAACGTTATCGGCGAGGGAGGCGAAGTCAAGCGACTGCAATCGCTTGAAGTCTCCCGGTGCCGGCGGTAGACTACCGCTCGCAACCACTTCAAACTCATCGGAGCACAGGCCGCATGCCGGCGACTTTCCGCCCCCTTCTTGCCGCGGCCACATTGGTCGCCGCGTTCGCTGCGTGCGACGATCCGAACGCCATCGAGGCGCAGTATCCCGTCGTCGCCGATACGGCGATGCTCTACAGCATCAACTCGGCACCCGTCGGTGCGCCGACGGCGTACTACCTGGCCGGGGCGCCCAGCCGGCAGGCGGCGGTGGCCGCCAACGCGGGCTTCGGATTCGACGTCGCCGTGAGTGTGCTCGCCGACGGGAGCGTCCGGCTCATCACGCCAACGGCCCTGGCGGCGCTCATCCCCGATCCGGGATCGGCACCGCACCCGGTCGGGCTCCAGCTGCTGCCCGGCGTGGGCTTCGACACGCTGTCGCTCGCCCCGGCCTCCGGCTACACCTACGACTCGCTGCTCACGGTGACACCGGGACAGACGGTGGCGATCCAGAGTGCGACGCTCGCGGCATGCCCCGTCGCGTACCTCGGCAGGAACTTCCACGCGAAGATGGTCGTCGACAGCGTGCGAGGGGATCCGGCCCGTGTCTACCTGCGCGCGGTGATCGATCCGAACTGTGACTTCCGGTCGCTGAAGCCGGGCACCATTCCGACGGAGTAGGCACGTGCACGACATCCGCATCCTTCGCGAAGCCCCCGAGGTGCTGCGCGAGGGTCTGCGCCGCCGCGCGCGCCTCGACGCACTCGGCCCCATCCTCGACCGCGCCGCGGCGCTCGAGCGCGAGCGCCGCCTGCTCATCCAGGCGGTCGAGGAGCGCAAGGCGGCCAGGAACGCCGGCACACAGGAAGTCGCGCGGCGCAAGCGTGCCGGGGAGTCCGCCGATGAGCTGATCGCCGCCGGACGGGCGCTGGGCGAGGAGATCGCGCGGCTCGAGGGCGAGCTGTCGGCGGTCGAGCGCGAGATGCAGGGCATCCTCCTCGAGCTGCCCAACGTTCCGCTCCCCGACGTGCCGGATGGGGGCGAGGAGCACAACACGGTCGTCCGCTCGTGGGGCGCGCCGCGCGAGGCGAACGCCGTGCGGCCGCACTGGGAGATCGCGGGGGAGCGCGGCTGGCTCGACCTGGAACGGGCGGCCAAGATCAGCGGGTCCGGCTTCGCGGTGTTGCGCGGCACCGGCGCCCGGCTCACCCGCGCGCTGCTGAGCTTCTTCCTCGATCTGCACACGCGCGAGCATGGGTACGAGGAGATCTGGGCGCCGGCGCTGGTCAATCGCGCGACGATGACCGGCACCGGGCAGCTCCCCAAGTTCGAGGATGACATGTACGGCGTCTCGGGGGATGATCTCTTCCTGATCCCGACTGCCGAGGTCCCGATCACGAACCTGTATCGCGACGAGATTCTCGAGGCGGACGTGCTGCCGCGCGGGTTCACGGCGTACACGCCGTGCTTCCGCCGCGAGGCCGGCTCCGCCGGCAAGGACACGCGGGGGATCCTGCGCATGCACCAGTTCGACAAGGTCGAGCTGGTGCGGTACTGCGCGCCGGAGGACAGCGCTGCCCAGCTGGAGCTGCTGACCGGCCATGCGGAGAAGGCGCTGCAGCTGCTCGAGATCCCGTATCGTGTCACGCTGCTCGCCGCGGGCGACACCGGCTTCACGAGCGCGAAGACGTACGACCTCGAAGCATGGGCCCCGGGGGTCGGCGCGTGGCTCGAGGTCTCGTCGTGCAGCACCTTCGGCGACTTTCAGGCACGGCGGGCCAACATCCGGTACCGGCCTGCAAAGGGTGAGAAGCCACGCTTCATCCACACCCTGAACGGGTCGGGGCTCGCGTTCCCCCGCGTCATCGCGTGCCTCCTCGAGCACCATCAGCAGCCGGATGGCACGATCCGCGTGCCGGTGGCGCTGCAGCCGTATCTCGGCACCGATCGGCTGAGCTGAGCGGAAAGGCGGCCGGGGACGCGGCGCATCGACGCCGTTATCTTTCCGTGATGGAAATCCTGACGGACGACGCGCTGCTCTCCGGGTTGAATCCGGCACAGCGTGAAGCGGTGATCCACACCGAAGGGCCGCTGCTCGTGCTCGCGGGCGCTGGGTCGGGCAAGACGCGGGTGCTCACGACGCGCATCGCGCGGCTCGTCGCGCACCATGGGGTGGATCCGGCGCGCCTCCTCGCGGTGACGTTCACCAACAAGGCCGCGGGCGAGATGCGCGACCGGATCGAGCGCATCCTCGGCGAGCCGCTGAAGGGGATGTGGGTCGGGACCTTCCATGCGATCGGCGCGCGCATGCTGCGCATGCACCCGGAGCGCGTGGGGCGCACGAACGCGTTCACGATCTACGACGAGGACGATGCGCTCGCGATCGTGAAGCGCATCATGGAGCGCCACAACATCTCGGCGAAGCAGTTCACGCCCAAGGGCGTGTTCGGCCTCGTCTCGGACGCGAAGAACGCGCTCGTACCCCCGGGCGAGTACGAGTCGCTGGCCATGGACCCGTTCGCGCGCGCCGCGGCGGTGGTGTACCGCGAGCTCGAGGGCGAGCTGCGGCGGGCCAACGCCGTGACCTTCGACGACCTGCTCGTCCTGCCCGTGCAGATGCTCCGCGAGCACGCGGACCTGCGGGAACGCTATCAGGAGCGCTTCCAGTTCATCCTGGTGGACGAGTACCAGGACACGAACCGCGCGCAGTACCACTTCATCAAGCTCCTGGGCGCGCTGCACCGCAACGTCTGCGTCGTCGGCGACGACGACCAGAGCATCTACGGGTGGCGCGGGGCGGACATCCGCAACATCCTCGACTTCAACAAGGATTTCGCCGACGCGGCCGTCGTCCGCCTTGAGGAGAACTACCGCTCCACGCCGGCGATCCTCGACCTCGCGAATCTCGTCATCAGCGCGAACACTTCGCGGATGGGGAAGACGCTGCGCCCCACGATCACCGGCGGCGAGCCGGTATCGAGCGTGCGTGCCCTCGACGAGCGCGACGAGGCGGACTGGGTGGTCGAGGAAATCGTCGCACGGCGCGCGGCGTCGGGCAGCCTGCAGCTGCGCGACTTCGCCGTGCTCTATCGCACCAACGCGCAGAGCCGCGCGATGGAAGAGTCGCTGCGGCGCAAGGCGCTGCCGTACCGGCTCATCGGCGCGGTGCGATTCTACGACCGTCGCGAGATCCGGGATCTCATGAGCTACCTCAAGCTCATCGCGAATCCCGCCGACGACGAGGCGTTCCGCCGCGCGGTGGCCGTCCCCAAGCGGGGCATCGGCGACGCAAGCGTCGAGCTGCTCGCCGAGCGTGCGCGTGCGGAGGGGCTGTCGCTGCTCGCGGCCGCGACCCGGTCCGACCTCGTGGCGGGCATCCGTCCCGCCACCCGCACGGCTCTCGCCGACTTCGCCGCGCTCATCGAGCGGCTGCGCACGCGGGCGACCGACGCGGCGGTGGACGAGCTGCTTCGCGAGCTCGTGGACGCCATCCGCTACGGCGACTACCTGCGGGCGGAGGGGGAGGAGACGGCGCTGGATCGGCTCGAGAACGTGCGCGAGCTCATCACGAGTGCGGCGGAGACGGTGGCCGACGAGGGCGGGGAAGTGGGCCTCACCCCGCTCGATCACTTCCTGCAGCGCGCGATGCTCGTCGCGGCGGTGGACGGGCTCGATCCGAACGCGGATGCCGTCACGCTCATGACGCTCCACAACGCGAAGGGGCTGGAATTCCCCTTCGTGTTCGTCACGGGGCTCGAGGACGGCCTGTTCCCGCTGGCGAAGGCGTTCGACGATCCGCCGCTGCTGGAGGAGGAGCGCCGGCTCTTCTACGTCGGCATCACGCGCGCCGAGCGGAAGCTGTATCTCACCCATGCGGAACAGCGGCGGCGGAACGGGGAGATGCTGGCCGGGAAGCCCTCGAGCTTCCTCACGGCCATCCCCGAGGACCTGCTCGACAAGCGCAACACGGTGAAGGTGCGCAGCTCCGGGCGCGCCTTCATGTCGGGCTACAGCGGGTACGCCGGGTCGCGCTCGACCGGCAGCGGCATCGGCGCCGACCGGCGCGGGTCGCGCGAGGAGCGGGGGTGGACGACACGCACCGACGCGTTCGACGACGCCGACCTGTTTCCGCCGTCGCCCGCGGCGCGCCGCCCGGGACGGCCGCTCGGCGGGCCGCCGATGCCCGCGCCTGGCGAGGAGTCCCAGGATGCGGCCATCATTGCCGTCGGCGCACGCGTCAAGCATCGGAAGTTCGGCAGCGGCACCATCGCGGAGATCGCAGGGTCGGGGCGGGACGCCAAGGTGCGCGTCGACTTCGACGACGAAGAAGTGGGGCGCAAGACCCTCGTGGTAGCGCAGGCGAACCTCGAACGTGGGGACGAATAGGTGGCAGTCACGATCGACGACGTGCGACATGTCGCCGCGCTCGCGCGGCTCGGGCTCACCGGCGAGCGCGCGCAGGCGCTCGTGGAAGAGCTCAACGGCATCCTCGGCCACATGGCCGCGCTGCAGGCCGTGAACACGGAAGGCCAGCCGGAAGTCATTGGCGTCGGGGCGACCGGTACGCCGCTCCGGCAGGATGCCGGTGGCCGGAGCGATCCGCTCGCCGTCGCGCCGACCGGCTTCGCGCCCCAGTTCCGCGACGGCCTGTTCGTCGTGCCGCGACTCTCCACCCACGAGACGGCCGATCCCGGCGCGGAGGACGAATGACCGCGCCAGCCACGCCGCTGAGCGCCGCTGCGATCGCCGATGCCGTGATGAAGGGCCGCAGCCCCGCGGACGCGGTGGACGCGGCATTCCGCCAGGCCGCGGCGGTCGATGCCGGCCCCTCCGGGCTCAATGCGCTGCTCTGGACCGACGAGCGCGCGGCGAAGCGCGAGGCGGCACGCATGGAGGCGCGGCGGGATGAATCGCCGATGCCGGACCTGATCGGCGTCCCCGTGGTGGTCAAGGACAACATCGCCACCCACGAGCTGCCCACCACGTGCGGCTCGCGCATCCTCGAAGGCTACGTCAGCCCCTACGAGGCCACCGTCGTGCGACGCCTCCGCGAGCACGGCGCCGTGGTCGTCGGCAAGGCGAACATGGATGAATTCGCGATGGGCTCGTCGAACGAGTTCAGCGCGTGGGGGCCCGCGCGGCATCCCATGAACCCGTCGCTCGTCCCCGGGGGATCGTCCGGGGGTTCCGCGGTCGCCGTGGCGGCCGGCATCGCGCCGATCGCGCTCGGCTCCGAGACGGGCGGCTCCGTGCGGCAGCCCGCGGCGTTCTGCGGGATCGTCGGCGTCAAGCCGACGTACGGCCGCGTGAGCCGCTACGGGCTCGTCGCCTTCGCTTCGTCGCTCGACCAGGTCGGCGTCTTTGGCCGCTCGGTCGCGGACGCCGCGGCGGCGCTGGGCGCGATTGCCGGCCATGACGAGCGCGACTCGACCAGCGCGGACATCCAGGTGCCGGACTATCGCGCCGCGTACAGCCGCTCCCTGAACGGCGTCGTCATCGGCAAGCCGAAGGAGTACTTCCCGGAGTCGCTCGACCCCCGCGTGCGGGCGCACTGCGATCGCGCCCTCGACGCGCTGCAGGAGCTCGGCGCGACGGTGAAGGAGGTGTCCCTCGCGCGGACCGACCTCGCCATCCCGGTCTACTACATCATCGCGCCTGCCGAGGCCTCGTCCAATCTCGCCCGGTTCGACGGCGTCCGGTACGGCCTGCGGCTCACCGGCGACGGCCTGCGCGGGATGTACGAGGCCACGCGCTCACAGGGCTTCGGCCCCGAGGTCACGCGCCGGATCATCCTCGGGACTTACGTGCTCTCGGCGGGCTACTACGATGCGTACTACCGTCAGGCGCAGCGGGTGCGTGCGCTGATCGTGCAGGATTTCGCCAGCGTCTTCGCGAGCGGCGTGGACCTGCTGTTCACCCCCACGACGCCGACGCCGGCATTCCCGATCGGCGCCAAGACCACCGACCCGTACGAGATGTACCTCAACGACATCTTCACGGTGACGGCGAACCTCGCGGGCATCCCCGCGATGTCCCAGCCCATCGGACGGGTGGACGGGCTGCCCATCGGCGGGCAGCTCATGGCGCCGCACTTCCGCGAGTACGAGATGTTCACCGCGGCGTTCGCGCTCGAGCGGCAGCTTGGCGAGGAGGCACACCGGTGAGCGCCCCCACGCACGCCGGGCTCGCGGCGAAGTACGAGATGGTCGTGGGGCTCGAGGTGCACGTGCAGCTCAAGACCCGCACGAAGGCGTTCTGCGGCTGCTCGACGTCGTACGGTGAGCCGCCCAACACCAACGTCTGTCCGGTGTGCCTCGCGCTGCCCGGGGCCCTTCCGGTGCTCAACGAGCAGGCCGTCGAGCTGGCGGTGCGCGCCGCCGTCGCCCTCGGCTCCACCATCAATCCGGTCTCCGTCTTCGCGCGCAAGAACTACTTCTACCCCGACCTGCCCAAGGGCTACCAGATCTCGCAGTTCGATCAGCCGCTCGCGCTGGGCGGCGAGCTCGAGATCGGCCGGTACGAGTCGGGGGCGCCCATCGTCGTCGGCATCACACGGGTGCACATGGAGGAGGACGCCGGGAAGTCCTTGCACGACCGCTTCCCGAACGTGACCGCGATCGACCTGAACCGCGCCGGCGTGCCGCTCATCGAGATCGTCAGTGAGCCCGACATGCGCTCGGCCGAGGCGGCGGGAGCGTATCTCCGCACGCTCAAGCAGATCCTGGAATACGCCGGCGTCAGCGACGTCAGCATGGAGGAGGGGAGCCTTCGCGTCGACGCCAACGTCAGCGCGCGCCTCCGCGGCGAGTCGAAGCTCGGCACGAAGACCGAGGTGAAGAACATGAACTCCTTCTCCGGCGTCGAGCGCGCGCTCGAGATGGAGTTCGCGCGGCAGTGCGCGCTGATCGAGTCGGGCGGAAAGGTCGAGCAGCAGACGATGCTCTGGGACGGCGCCGTCGGGCAGGTGCGTCCCGCGCGGTCGAAGGAGGGGAGCCACGACTACCGGTACTTTCCGGAGCCGGACCTCCCGCCACTCGTGCTCACGCACGACTACATCGCGCGGGTGACGAAGGACATGCCGGAGCTCCCGAAGGCGCGTCGCGAGCGGTACGCCGCCGACTTCGGCCTGAACCCGTACGACATCGAGCTGCTCACCGCCGATCCGGCCCTCTCAGACTACTTCGAGCACGTCGCACGCGCGCATGGCGATGCCAAGACCGCCGCCAACTGGGTCATGGGAGAGGTGCTTGCCGCAGTGCGGAGCGCGGGACAGTCGATCGCCCACTTCAGCGTGCGGCCGCGGGACCTTGCCGCGCTGCTCGACATGGTGCGCGCCGATACGCTCAGCCATTCCGCGGCCAAGCGCGTGTTCGGCCACATGGTGGACACCGGTGAGCCGCCCGCCCAGATCGCCGAGCGGGAAGGCCTCATCAAGGTGGGCGACACCGATCAGCTCTCGCGGTGGCTCGACGAGGTCATCGCCGAGCATCCGAAGGAAGCGGAGCGCTTCGCCGCGGGCGAGAAGAAGCTGCGCGGGGTGCTCGTCGGCGCGCTGATGAAGAAGTCGCGCGGCGCCGCGGACCCCCGCGCCGTCAATCAGTTGCTCGACACGCGGTTCGGCTCGTAGAGCGGGCGGGTGAGGGCTGCCGTGTAGCGAGGCGCGGCAGCCGGCATCCCGAAGTGGTGCAGCGCCCGCTCGCGCAGCAGGTCCTCACCGCCCACCTTCAGCGCCTCCCGGCGCACCCGCTTGGCCAGCCCCAGCGGGTGCTCGCCGGAAGGATCGAGCAGGAACGGGTCGGCCCGGTCGAAACGGAGCAGCAGGTCCATCACCCAGTCGAACGACCGCTCGAGGTAGTTGCCGACCTCCGCGTCGCTGAGGTCCCAGCGGCTCCGCTCCGTCAGGCGGTTGAACACCCGCTGCCAGGAATCGGAGTCGGCGGCCACCACCATGCCGCGGAAGATCCGGCGATTCGTCGGGGTGCTGAAGATCGTCGGGCTCAGGACGCGATCGAGCAGCCCGTCCGACTGTCCGTGATCGATCAGCAGCAGCTCGTGGGCGCGGCGCGGCGCCTCCGTCCCGAGGTGGGTCTCGAACCGGCTCTCCCAGTAGCTGTGGCCGATCCCGGTCGTGCTCGAGGTGAGCGCGAGCTGCATCGGCACGAAGTAGTTGTGCGCGACGGCGTCGGCGGCCAGGTGCGAGAGGTAGCCGAGGGCGAATGCCCGAAGCGGCTCGTCACGCCCGGCCGACTCGTAGACGTCGAAGCCGACCGCCCACGAATGGCAATGGCGGCCGGCGGGCGCGTACTTCTTGGCGATGCTCGTATCCGCGGCGATCGAGCCGTAGAGGAAGTCGTGCGGAAAGGCGCGCAGCAGGTCGGCGACGTGCACCGGCAGCTGCGCGAGCGACTGGAGGACGGCTTCCCCGAGAAAGACGTGGGTTCCCGGCGTCCACGCCCATGCGGCTTCCGGGGTGAGTGCGATCAGCGCCAGCGCGACGGTCAGCAGACCGGCCGCGCGCGCCACGAAGGCGAGCACCCGCGGTCAGAGGCCGAGCTGCTTCCGGCGCCGCCGGATCGCACGCCGGAGCGACGCCAGCTCCTCGGCCGCGAGCTCGTCGACCTGTTCGCGCGCCGCCTCCGCGTACCCGCGGACCTGGCGCTTCACGTGGCGGCCGATCCGCTCCGCCCGTGAGGCGCGATGCGGCAGCATCCCGCGCCCGGCGCGGCCCGCGCCGCGGACGAGCGTGATCGCGGGCGACGACCCCGAGGGGCCGCTGCGCAGCAGCAGCGTCGTGCCGACGCCGATCGCCACCCCGATCAGCGCTGCCGTCAGCAGGTCGAATTCGGAATCACGAGAAGTCGCGCTTGCGGCCACGCGGGCGGATCCGCGGGCGCGTCCAGCCGGTCGCCGGGTCTGAGTCGTCGGTTCCAAGAGTGTCCTCCTCGTAGTCGTCGTCGGCATCCATCGCCGTGTAGCCCATCGCATCGAGCGTCGCCAGCTCCTCCACGTCGAGCAGCTCGGCGTCGCGCCGCCCCATCATCTCCGCCCCGACGTCCGCGGAGAGGGTCGCCGCCCCGGCCCGCACGCCGCGCGCCGTCGCCGCCGTGCTCACGAACAGCCCTTCGGCTTCCTGCTGGACGACGGCGATCAACGCGTTGAATTCGTTGAGCCGCTCCTCCGTCTGTTCCACGGCCTGGTGCAGCCGCTGGTTCGCGGCGGCGATCGTCGCGTTGATCTGCTGCACGTCCGTCCGCACCGACGTCGTGATGTAGTCGACGTTGTCGGCGATGGAGCTCGCGTGCCGCATGATCGGGTTGATGTCGCCGTACACCCGGTCCAGCACATCGCTCAGCTTCTTGTGGCTGTTGCGGAGGTTCCACGCCGCGGGAATCACCGCCACCGAGAGCGCGAGCAGCGCGAGCGACATCAGGCCGCTCGCCACCCCGGCGATACGGTCGAACACGCCCTGCTCGGCGACGACCTGCCTCGTGATCAGCGTGTCGGGGAACGTGCCGGCCTGCAGCAGCAGCCACTGGCCCATCGTCACAAGAGATTCGTGCATCGCCGGATGTGGGGCGGAAGAGCCGGTCGCCCGCGAGGTGCGGGCGCGCTCAACCATGTGATGGTTGCAAGCTGAAGGCCACGCGGCGCGGCCCGGGCTCCGCAATCGTACTCAGGGTGCCCCCCGGGTGCCAGAGACCTTGGAGCGGGCACCCGTCCTGCATACCTGCCGCCGATCGCCTTGACGCTCCCGCACTCGTCCGGCGATTCTTCCGCGCTGCGCACCTCCGTGCCGCAGCGTCTCCGTTTACACATCTCGAGCACGCCGTCATGACCGCTCTGCGTTACATCGTCGAGGGGGGCCACTCTCTCAGTGGAACCATCCGCCCCTCGGGCAACAAGAACGCGGCGCTGCCCATCGTGGCGGCGGCGCTCCTCTCGGACCAGCCGGTCTCCCTCGACAACGTGCCCCGGATCCGGGACGTCGAAGTCCTCGTCGAGCTGATCAAGACGACCGGCGCCTCGGCCGAATGGACCGGTCGCAATTCGCTCGCGATCCACGCCCGGGAGGTCAGCGCCGAGAAGCTCGATCCGGTGATGTCGGCGCAGATCCGCGGCTCGATCCTCCTCGCCGCCCCGCTGCTCGCGCGCTGTGGCTCGCTCGAGCTGCCCCCGCCGGGGGGCGACGTCATCGGACGCCGCCGGCTCGACACGCACTTCCTCGCGCTCCAGGCGCTCGGCGCCGAGTTCGAGGTGGGCCGGACCTTCAAGCTGCGGACGAAGGGGCTCAAGGGGGCGGACGTCTTCCTCGATGAGCCGAGCGTCACCGGTACCGAGAACGCCGTCACGGCGGCGGTGGCGGCGAAGGGCACCACCGTCCTGCGCAACGCGGCGAGCGAGCCACACGTCCAGGATCTCTGCCACTTCCTCGTCGCCCTGGGCGGGTCCATCGAGGGGATCGGCACCAACACCATCACGATCCACGGCGGGCGCCCCCTCGGGGGCGCGACCCACTCGATCGGGCCGGATCATATCGAGGTCGGGTCGTTCATCGGCCTTGCCGCCGTGACCAACTCCGCGATCCGCATCCAGGACGCCGGCGTGGAGCACCTCCGGTCGATGCTGATGGGCTTCGAGCGGCTGGGCGTCTACCCGAGGATCGACGGCCGGGACCTCGTGATCGACAAGGATCAGCCGCGGAAGATCCAGACGGACCTCGGAGGACACGTCCCCAAGCTCGAGGATCAGCCCTGGCCGGCCTTCCCGGCGGACGTCATGTCCATCGCGATCGTGACCGCGACCCAGTGCGAGGGCGTCATCCTCATGTTCGAGAAGATGTTCGAATCGCGGCTGTTCTTCGTGGACAAGCTGATCGGGATGGGCGCGCGGATCGTCCTCTGCGACCCGCACCGCGCGCTGGTCATCGGCCCGAGCAAGCTGCACGGGGCGAACGTCGAGTCCCCCGACATCCGGGCCGGCATGGCAATGCTGCTCGCCGCCCTCGCGGCGGAAGGCACGAGCACGATCGACAACGTGCGCCAGATCGAGCGCGGGTACGAGCGCATCGACGAGCGCCTCAACGCGCTCGGCGCGCGGATCAAGCGCATCGAAGACCGCCGCTCGACGTGACGACGTCGCCGGCCGCACTCCCCGCCGCGGAGGTCGTCGACGACTTCGCGGCGTTCGGCGTGACCGCCTTCACCACCGGCCGGGCGGCGGGGAGCTTCGGCACCATGACCGACGAACCGGTGCGTGAGGTGATGGGCCGGTGGCATGCGCTCGTGGATGCCGTCGCGGCGCGGGGGGCCCCCCGTTTCGCGACCAGTATCCAGGTGCACGGCGCCGACGTCGTCGCCCACGGCGGAGACTGGGAGGGGTGGCTCCGGACGCCGCCGGCCGACGGCCACGCGTCGACCAGGCGGGGAACGGGGATGGCGGTCACGATCGCCGACTGCGTCCCCGTGTTCCTCGCGCACCCCTCGGGCGCGGCGGCGGTTCTCCATTCCGGCTGGCGCGGGACGGCCGGCCGCATCGTCGAGCATGGGATTCAGGCGCTCGCGAGCCGGGGGATGCCGGTCGGCGAGCTGCGGATCCATCTGGGCCCCGCGATCTGCGGTCGCTGCTACGAGGTCAGCCCCGAGGTGCATGCGCAGCTCACGGGGCACGACCCCGGCCGGCCGGCGGCCATCGACCTCCGTGCGCTGATCGCCGATCACGCCCGGGCCGCCGGCGCGCGGCACATCACGACGAGCCCGTGCTGCACGCGGTGCGACAACGCGCGGTACTTCTCGCACCGGGCGGGTGATGCCGGGAGGCAGCTCGGGGTGGTCTTCGCGCCGCGCTGACTCGGCGACGCGCCTATCCGCGCGAGCGGCCCCGCCGCTGCGCCAGCGGCGCTCCCTCGCGCAGCGCCGCCTCGCCGCAGCGTGGCGCCCCCGTGCCTTGCACGCCCGGTGGTGAGCGCCTAGTTTCCTTATTGTTGCGCGGGACTCGGGGACCGCGAGCAGAAATGTGGGGTGGTCCCCCACATTTTTTTGTTCTCGCCCGCATCTCGACCAGACGTGAGCGAAACGCTGGAACCTGTTGTCGTTGAAGAACTTGACCGGGTCGGCTTCGACCTCGTCGAGCTGAGGACGGGGGGCACGAAGTCTCGCCCGGTGATCGAGGTGCGTATCGACCGCCGCGACGGCGAGAAGGTCACCGTCGATGATTGTGCGGTCGCGTCGCGGGCAATCGAAGCGCGGCTGGACGCGGGAGGCGAAGTCTCGGAGCGCTACGTGCTCCAGGTCTCGTCGCCAGGCGACCGGCCGCTTCGTACACCCGGGGAGTGGCGGCGCTTCGTCGGCCGGTGGGTCAGCGTCCTCGCGCCCGACTTCGGCGGACGGTTCGAGGCAAGGATTCAGGCGGTGGAGGGCGAGGAGGGGGCGGAAGCCGCCGTCCTCGAGCTCGGCCGCAACAAGGTGCAGCGGGTCCCGCTGGCCAGCGTGAAGGAGGCGCGGCTGGCGTTCCGTATCTGAGCGAGTGGCGCCGCTGACGGCGCTCGAACTAAACAGAGAGGCTTGGGATGGTCAGTTCGGCTGAAATCTTGGCGGCGTTTCGCGAGTTGTCGAACTCCAAGCAACTCGACCGTGCAGAGCTGCTCGAGCTCCTGCAGGACGGCATCATGGCCGCCCTCGCCAAGAAGTACGGACCGACCGTCCAGGCGGAGGTCGACATCGACGAGGGGCGCGGCGACATCAAGATCGCCCTGCTGCGCACCGTCGTCGAGAATGTCGAGGATCCCAGCCGCGAGATCGCGCTCGAGGATGCCCAGGCGCTCGACGAGGACTTCGAGGTCGGCGACGTGATGGAAGAGCCGCTCGACTTCGCCGCCTTCGGCCGCGCCGCGGTGCAGGCGGCCAAGCAGCGCATCATCCAGCGCGTCCGGGAGGGCGAGCGCACCAAGATCCGCGACGAGTTCTCGTCCAAGGTCGGCGAGCTGCTCTCCGGCGAGGTGCAGCAGATCGAGCGCGGCAAGCTCGTCGTCATGCTGAACAAGTTCCGCGAGGCGGAAGCGATCATCCCGTACCGCGAGCAGAACCACCGCGAGCATTACCACCAGGGCGAGCCGATCCGCGCCGCGCTCAAGCGCGTCGAGGAGACCCCCAAGGGGCCGCGGCTCATCCTGTCGCGTGCCGACGTGGTGTTCGTGCAGGCGCTCTTCAAGCTCGAGGTGCCCGAGATGCAGCAGGGCATCGTCGAGATCCGTGCAGCCGCCCGCGAGGTCGGGAGCCGGACGAAGATCGCCGTGTTCTCGCGCGACGACTCGATCGACCCGGTGGGCGCCTGCGTCGGGCTCAAGGGCTCGCGCGTCCAGGCAGTGGTGAACGAGCTCGGTGGCGAGCGCATCGACATCGTGCCGTGGTCGTCGGATCCGGAGCGGTTCGCGAAGCTTGCCCTGGCCCCGGCGAAGGTCGCCCGCGTGTTCAGCGACAACGCGACGCGCACGATCCAGGCGGTCGTGGACGAGGACCAGCTCTCCCTCGCCATCGGCCGCAACGGGCAGAACGTCCGCCTGGCGTCCGAGCTCACCGGCTGGAAGATCGATCTCTACTCGAGCCGCGAGTGGCTGGAGAAGGGCGGGGACGCGGCGCTCTTCGCGCCGCTCCCCGGCGAGGAGGGCGAGGAGAGCGAGGCACCCGACGTACCACTGTCGGAGATCGCGGGTATCTCACCGGTGGCGGTGGCGGTGCTCGAGGGTGCGGGCTTCCGCACCTTCAACGACATCATCGACATGGATCGCGACGACTTCCTCCGCGTGCCCGGCATGACGCCGGACGAGGCGGACCGGTTGGTGTCGCTCATCGATGAGCTGACGGACGAAGGGAACAACGCCGAGTCGGGCGGGGATCAGCCGGCGGCGTGAACGACGACACGCGGCAGCGCGTCATGCGGCTGCTCGGGCTGGGCCTCCGCTCCCGCGGGGCCGTGGTCGGGGTCGAGCAGGTGCGCGCCGCGGTGCGCAAGGGAACGGTGGGCTTCGTGGCCATCGCGCCCGATGTATCGCAGAACAGCTTGAACAAGCTGGTGCCGCTCCTCGAGGCGCGGCGCGTCAGCTTCACGCAGGAACTCTCGTCGGACGAGCTCGGAGCTCTGGCGGGACGACAAATGACAGCAGCGATCGGAGTGACCGATGCGCAGCTCGCGAAAGGGATTCGTGAGCTCGTGTGGCCCCGCCGGTCCGGGCCCTCAGGGGCCAACCAGGCGCAATAGGAGGAGTTTTTGTCCAAGCTTCGCGTGAACGAGATGGCTACGGAGTTCGGGATCACCGCTGACGAGGTGCTTACGCTCCTGCGTCAGATGGAGGTCCCGGCACGGAGTCAAACGAGCGCGCTCACCGACGACCAGGTGGCGCGCCTTCGCGCGCGCTGGGAGCGGGAGAAGCGCGTTCGCGCGGAGAAGGCTGCAGCCCCGGCCGCTCCCCCTGCCGCGAAGAAGCGCCGCGTCGCGGCCAAGAAGGCCGCCGAGCCCGAGGAGCCGGTCCCCGTGGAGGCGGCCGCGACCCCTGCCGTCCGTCGCCGCAAGCGCGCGGATCTGCCGCCCGCCGAGGTGGAGGTCGAGATCGAGCAGCCTGCGCCGGTCGCCGAGGCCCCAGCCCCGGCGCCTCGCGCGGTCGAGGCGCCCACGCCAGCGGCCGCAGCGCCCGCCCCAGCAACGGTGCCGCGGCCGGAACCGGTGCGCCCTGCGCCAGTCGCGCCGCGCGCCCCGGCCGAAGTGCCCGCCGAAGCGCTCCGTGCTGCGCAGCCCGAAGCGCCGGCCGCGCCGGCACCTCGCCCGGTCGCCCCGCCGGCCCCAGCGGCCCCGCGGCCCGCAGCGCCCGAAGCGCTGCCGCCCCGCGCCGCCGAACCGCCGCGTGAGCGTCCGGCAATGCCGCAGCCCGTGGCATCGGCGTCGCCGCGCACCCAGCAGCCGCTCACCCCGCCGGGTGGCGTGGCGATGCCGCCGCGTCCGCGGCCCGTCACGCCGGGCGCTCCGCGTCCGCGCTCGGTGACGGCGGGCGGCCCGCTGCCGCCGCGACCCGTTGCCTCGGCGACGCCGGGTGGCCGGCCCCACGAGCGTCCGGCTGGTGCCGGCGTCGGTGGGGGTGGTGGCGCCGGCGGTGCAGGTGCCGGCACGATGGATCGCGGCCGCGGCCGCAAGAAGGGCAAGCGCGGCGCCGTCGACCGCGAGGCGGTGGATGCGAACATCTCCAAGACGATGGCCGCCATGCGCTCCACCGGCGGCACCCGCCGCAGCACGGGCGACATGCGCCGCGAGGCGCGTGAGGAGCAGCGCGCCGAGCAGCTCGAGGCCGCGGAGCGCGAGAAGCGCACGGTCCGCGTCAACGAGTTCATCACGGTCAGTGAGCTCGCGCAGACGCTGAAGATCTCCGCGACCGAGATCGTCGGGTTCGCCTTCAAGAACCTCGGCCTGATGGTCACCATCAACCAGCGCCTCGACTTCGACCAGATCGAGCTGATCGCCGGCGAGTTCGGGTTCCAGGCCGTGCGTGAAGAGGAGTATCTCGCCGACGTCGCGCCGGAAGAGACCGAGGCCGAGGAAGAGGAGGGGAACACCGTCCCGCGCCCGCCGATCGTGACCATCATGGGTCACGTCGACCACGGCAAGACGTCGCTCCTCGACTACGTCCGCAAGGCGACCGTCGTCGCGGGCGAGGCCGGCGGCATCACCCAGCACATCGGCGCCTACCACGTGTCGCTGCCGAAGCGTGGCGACATCACCTTCCTCGACACCCCGGGTCACGAGGCGTTCACCGCCATGCGTGCCCGCGGGGCCCAGGTCACCGACATCGTCATCCTCGTCGTGGCCGCGGACGACGCGGTCATGCCGCAGACGATCGAGGCGATCTCGCACGCCAGGAACGCCGGCGTGCCGATGATCGTCGCGATCAACAAGATCGACCTGCCCACGGCGAACCCGGGCAAGGTCAAGCAGGATCTCCTGCAGCACGGCGTCGTGCTCGAGGAGTTCGGCGGTGAGGTGCTCTCGCAGGAGGTTTCCGCCAAGAAGGGCCTCAACGTCGACAAGCTCCTCGAGACGGTGGCGCTCCAGGCGGAGATCCTCGACCTCAAGGCGAATCCGGACCGCGCCGCGCGCGGCACGGTCGTCGAGGCCCAGCTCGACCCGGGCAAGGGCCCGGTGGCGACCGTGCTGGTGCAGAACGGCACGCTCAAGGTCGGCGATCACTTCATCTGCGGCATGTTCTCCGGCCGCATCCGCGCGCTGCTCGACGAGCGTGGCAAGCAGATCAAGTCCGCGGGCCCGGCGATCCCGGCGCAGATTCTCGGCATCGAAGGGGTGCCGATGGCGGGTGACCAGCTCATCGTCGCGGAGGACGCCGCCTCGGCGCGCGACCTCGCGCAGCGGCGCCAGCGGCTCGACCGCGAGGCGAAGAGCCGTCGCACCAGCCGCACGGGTGTCTCGCTCGAGGACTTCATGAAGGAGTCCGCGGCGGGCCAGATGCGCACGCTCAACATCATCATCAAGGCCGACCAGGGCGGTCCGTCCGAGGCCCTGGCCGACGCGCTCGACAAGCTGTCGACCAACGAGGTGGAGGTCTCCGTCGTCCATCGCGGCGTCGGGGCCATCACCGAGAGCGACATCCTGCTCGCGAAGACGTCGGGGGCCGTCATCATCGGCTTCCACGTCCGGCCGGACAACAACGCCCGGGCTGCCGCCGAGCGGGAAGGCGTCGACGTGAAGCTGTACCGCGTGATCTACGATGCCGTCAACGACGTCCGGGCGGCCCTCGAGGGGCTCCTGCGTCCGGTCCAGCGCGAGGTCATCCTCGGCGAGGCCGAGGTGCGCGAGACCTTCAAGGTGCCGCGTATCGGGACGGTGGCCGGCTGCGCGGTCCGCAGCGGCATCATCCGCCGCGATGCGCGCGTCCGCCTGGTGCGCGATGGCGTCGAGATCTTCGACGGCACCATCGGGTCGCTGCGGCGCTTCAAGGAGGACGTGAAGGAAGTTCGCGAAGGGTTCGAATGCGGTATCGGCATCGAGAACTTCAACGACGTCAAGGTCGGGGACGTCATCGAGTGCTACAAGACCGAGGAAGTCGCTCGGACGCTCGACGGCGCCGCCAGCTGAGCACTCCCCACCTGATGGCGGCGGGCGCCTCCGCGCCCGCCGCCGTTCCTTCTTCGCAGGGCTGGACACATGGCAGTCAACCGACGTCCTGACCGCGTCGCGGAAGCCATCCGCGCGGAAACGGCGATGTTTCTCACGTCAGGCGTGAAGGACCCGCGGGTCATCGGACTCGTGACCGTCACCGGCGTGGACGTCGCGCGCGACCTCCGCAGCGCGCGGATCTTCGTCAGCATCCTGGGCTCGGACGCCGAGCGGGCCGCGACGATGGATGGGCTGGCGAGCGTCGCCGGGCATCTTCGCGCACGGCTCGGCAAGTCGCTCCGGCTCCGGTCCGCTCCCGAGATCAGCTTCAAGCTCGACGAGAGCATCGCCCGCGCGGCGCGCATCCACGCGGTGCTGGAGCAGGCGCATCGCGAGGACGCCGCCCTGGCCGAACAGCGTGCGGCCTCGGCCGAGTCCTCGCCCGACGGTGATGCCGCCGACGACACGTGACGGCATGCTGCTGGTCGACAAGCCGGCCGGTATGACATCGCACGACGTCGTCGCAGTGGCCCGGCGGGCCCTCGGCGAGCGTCGTATCGGTCACGCCGGAACCCTCGATCCGTTCGCGACGGGCCTGCTGGTGCTGATGGTCGGCCGCGCCACGCGGCTGCTCCCCTACGTCAGCGGCGAGCCGAAGGTCTACGAGGCCACCATCCGCTTCGGCGCGCGCACCGACACCGATGACGTCACGGGCACGGTGGTGGAAGATGCGCCGCTACCGCCGCCGGACCGTGTCGACGCGGCGATCGCCGCGCTCACCGGAACCATCGACCAGATGCCGCCCGCGTATTCGGCGAAGCAGGTCGAGGGGGTGCGGTCGTACGCGGCGGCGCGCAGGGGCGAAACCGTCGCATTGCGGTCGGCGCGCGTGACCGTCCACGCGTGGGACATCCGTGCCCGGCGCGGGAACGAGCTGGACGCGACGATCACCTGCGGCGGGGGCACCTACATCCGCGCGCTCGCGCGGGATCTCGGTGCGCTCGCCGGCAGTGCAGCGCACCTGGTGGCCCTGCGGCGCGTCAGGAGCGGACGGTTCAGCGTGACCGACGCCGTCACCGTCGAGGCCCTCCGGGAGGGAGGGGCGCCCCTCGCACCCGCACTGGCGGCCGTGCCGGATCTCGCCACCCGGGTCCTCGACGACGCCGAAGTCCGTCGTGTGACGCACGGCCAGCAGCTTCCGGCCCAGCCGTCGGAAGCACCGCGGCTCGCACTCGTCGACGGCCACGGAGAGCTCGTCGCGATCGCCGAGCGGGACGGGGAATCGCTGTGCCCGCGAGTGGTGCTGCGTGCGAGCTGATCGGACGTTGCTCCCATCGGGGCAGGGAACCGTCGTGACCGTCGGCACGTTCGACGGGGTGCACCTCGGCCATCGGTTCGTGCTCGATCGTCTGGCTGAGCGTGCCCGCGACGCGGGGTTGCTGAGTGTGCTCGTCACCTTCGATCCGCACCCGCTGGACGTCGTTCGCCCCGGGTCGTCGCCGCTCCTGCTCACGACGCCCGATGAGCGGGCCGAAGTGCTCGCGACGACCTCCGTGGATTACGTCGTCGTGATGCGCTTCACCGCCGCCGTGGCGCGCCTGACGGCCGAGGAGTTCGTGGACCAGGTGCTGCTCCCCCGGCTCGACATGCGGGCGCTGCTCATCGGGCATGACCACGGGTTCGGCCGTGGGCGCGAGGGGGACGCGGCCGCGCTCACCCGGATCGGCGCCGCCAGGGGTTTCGCGGTGGACGTCGTGGATGTGTACGAGGGGCCGGAGGGCCGCGCCGTCTCGTCGAGCGCGATTCGCGCCGCCGTGGCGGAGGGCGATCTGGCGGCGGCGGCGGCCGGCCTCGGCCGCCGTTACGCGATCGCCGGCCGCGTAGTCTCCGGTGCACGCCGCGGCCGCCTGCTGGGGTTCCCCACGATCAACATCGTCCCGCCCCCGCGGAAACTCCTCCCCGCGCACGGGGTCTATTCGGTGCTGGTCGAGACGCCGCGCGGCCGGTTCGGGGGGATGTTGAACCTCGGCGCCAAGCCCACGTTCGACGACCCCCTGGTCACGCTGGAAGCTCATCTGTTCGACGCCGACGTGGACCTGTACGACGCGCCGGTGCGCCTGGAATTCCTCTCGCGGCTGCGTGAGGTGCGGCGATTCGGCTCGCCGGAAGCGTTGGTCGCCCAGCTCCGCGACGACGAGGCCCAGGCGAGGCGTACGGTTCGCGCGTTGACCCAAACGCTTTGAGCCGATAGAGTTAGAGGTTCTTCGCACGCTCCCCACCCTTTCAGGTAGTCCGCATGTCCAACCTGAAGTCCCGCCTCGCGATCATCGGCGTGCTCATCGTAGCCTCCGTGTTCGCGCTCCTGCCGCGTGATGTCGAGCAGCGTCAGCGCCGCCCGGACGGCACCTTCTTCGA
>DASTYL010000030.1:0-3247 GCA_035764975.1 Gemmatimonadaceae bacterium
CGCGCCCAGGGCGCGACTGCCGACCTCGGCGCGCGTGGCGCCCACGCCGTGGGCGAGCAGCTCGGCGATGCCGGTCCAGTCGCTCACGACCATGCCGTCGAAGCCCCATTCACCGCGGAGGATGTCGTGGAGCAGGCGGCGGCTCGCGTGCGCCGGAACCCCGTCGATCTCGTTGAACGACGCCATCATCGTCGCCGCACCTGCGCATGCGGCGGCCCGGAACGGCGGAAGGTACACCTCGCGCAGCGTGCGTTCGGGAATGTCCGCGATGTTGTAGTCACGCCCGCCTTCGGCGGCGCCGTACGCGGCGAAGTGCTTCGCCGTCGCGGCGATCGCGTCCCGGGCACGAAGGTCGTTGCCCTGAAAGCCACGCACGCGCGCCGCGGCCATCACCGCGCCGAGCCACGGATCCTCGCCTGAGCCTTCGACGATGCGCCCCCATCGCGGGTCGCGCGCGACGTCCACCATGGGCGCGAAGGTCCAGGCGACGCCGTGCGCGGCCGCTTCCGTCGCGGCCACGCGCGCCGAGCGCTCGGCCGCTGCCGGATCCCAGCTGCTCGCCTCGGCGATGGGCACCGGGAAGATCGTGCGCATGCCGTGGATGACGTCGAGCGCGAACAGCAGGGGGATCTTCAGCCTGGATTCCTCGGCCGCGATGCGCTGGAGCTTCCGCGTGGTGTCGGCGCCGGTGATGTTGAGGAACGACCCGATCTGGCCGCGACGAATGCGGTCGATGCCGGCCGCGGCACCTCCAGGGCCGGTGGGGTCGCCCATGCCGGAGAGCTGATTGAGCTGGCCGAGCTTTTCCTCGATGGTCATCAGCCGCAGCACCGAGTCCACGAACCGCTGCTCGGCGGGATCGCCGACGGAGGGCGCGGCGGCCGGCGAGGTGCCTGACGACTGGCCGGATGACGGCGCACAGGCGCCGAGCGCGATGGGCAACGTCGCGAGCGCGAGTCGCGCAATGAACATGGCGTTCAGGATGACATTCCCCGTCGAGGAATACCGTGCATTATATCTCCAGGTCCCAGTGAGCCAACATCCGGGTGCCCCATGATCGATCGCCGCTCCTTCTTCTGGCTGGCTGGTGCCGGCCTCCTGACCCGCCGGCTGTCCGCCTGTACCGCGGCGCCGTCACCGAGCACGAGTGGCTCGCCCGCGCGCGCGCTGGAGCGCATCGGCCTCCAGCTCTACACGGTGCGCAGCGAGATGCAGAAGAGCGTTCCACAGACACTCGCTCGCGTCGCTGCCATCGGGTTCCGGGAGGTGGAGTTCGCCGGGTATTTCAATCATTCACCGGCCGAGCTGCGCAAGCTGCTCGACGAGCACGGCCTCTCAGCGCCCTCCACGCACGTGTCACTGGGCCGGACGCCTGACGAGTGGCAGCGCGCCCTGGCCGACGCCGCCGCGCTCGGGTCGACGTACGCAACCGTCCCCTGGCTCGATGCCGCGGTGCTGAGGACCGTCGCCGACTGGGAGCGCATGGGCGCGCGATTCAACGCGGCCGCGGCCGCCGCGAAGAGCATGGGACTTCGCTTCGCCTACCACAACCACGATTTCGAGATGCGCTCGATCGAAGGGCGCGTGCCGCTCGAGATCCTGCTCGCGTCCACCGACCCGGCGCTGGTGGACTTCGAGATGGACATCTACTGGGTGGTGAAAGGCGGCGGCGACCCGCTGTCACTCATCGCGCGCTACCCGGGCCGCTTCGTGCTGGCGCACGCGAAGGACGCAACGGCGGCCCCCGAGCATCGCATGGTGGACGTCGGCGCCGGCACGATCGACTTCGCCCGCGTGCTCGGCGCCGGAATGAAGGCCGGGATGAGGTTCGTCTTCGTGGAGCACGATCGGCCGGCGGACCCATTCGCGTCGGTGACGGCCAGCTACCGGACGCTCAGTCAGCTGAGGCTCACGCCATAGTCCTCGCGTCCACTCTCATGATCCCCTGAGGACGCTCATCGGCTCCACCTTCGACGCCCGCCGCGCCGGCACCAGCGACGCCAGGAGCGCCACGACCGTGAGGCCCACCAGCACGCCGCCGAACGCCACAGGGTCCGTCGTCGTCACGCCGTAGAGGAATCGTTGCAGGGTGCCGGTGAGCGCGAGGGCGCCGAGCGTCCCCAGCCCCACGCCGGCGAGCGCGAGCGCGGCGCCCTGGCGCAGCACCATCGCGAGCACGTCCGCCGAGCGCGCGCCCAGGGCCACGCGAATCCCGATCTCCTGCTTGCGCTGCGCCACGACGTAGGCGATCACGCTGTACACGCCCAGCGTGGCCAGCAGCAGCGCCGTCGCGCCGAAGGCGCCGAGCAGTACGAGCATGAAGCGGCGGTCGGCGACGCTCGTCGCGATCACCGTCTCGATTGTCCGCAGTCGAGGCGGCACGTCGGGCCGCAGCTGCCTGACGATCTGGCGCGCCGCCGCGCCCACGGTGGCCGGTGTCACCTCACCCTGGACCACGACGTTGAACGCCTGCGCGGCACGCGGCCGCTGCCGGTAATAGGCGTAGAAGGTGGGCCGCGGCTCCGACGCGAGGCTGACCTCACGCACGTCGCCGACGACGCCGATCACCACGAACGGCCGGAGGTCCCCGTCCATGTTGCCGAACTGGATGACCTTCCCGATCGGATTGGCGTCCGGCCACTCCTTGCGCGCGAGCGACGCGCTTACGAGCGCGACGTGCTGGCCGTCGGGGGCGTCGCGCCCGTCGAACAGACGTCCGCGCACGAGCGGAATCTTCATCGCCTCGAAGTATCCCTCGCTCGCGATCCGGAACTCGGCGTGCCCCGCCCGGGTCGGGTCCTTCATGATTTGCGGAATCAGCTCCATCGAGAACCGCTCGGTGGGGCTGCTCATCTCGATGAAGGTGCCGTTGCTCGTCTGTCCGCCGGTGAGCGGGAGGGCGTTCACGCCCCCCGCCGCGCGCACGCCGGGCAGCGTCCCCAGACGCGCGATCAGGTCATCGTAGAAGCGGGTGCGGCGGGCGACCTCCGCCGGATCACGCGCGTCGATGGGGACGGAGACGTCGAGCACGACCGCGCGCTCGCGGCGGAAGCCGGGATCGACGTCGAGCAGCCGCACGAAGCTGCGGCCCACGAGCCCTGCGCCAACGAGCAGGATGGTGGTGAGCGCCACCTGTGCGACGACGAGCGTGCTCCGGATGCGATGACCGCCACCCGACAGCGTACGCTGCGAGCTCGCGAGCGCTTCGCGCAGGTCACCGCGCGCGCCGCGGAATGCCGCCATCAAG
>DASTYL010000031.1:0-3735 GCA_035764975.1 Gemmatimonadaceae bacterium
CGTGCCGAGCACCGCGATGGCATCGCCGTTCCGCTCGAGCCGTATCGCGTCGTTGACGAGGACCAGGATCCCCTGCCGCTCCAGTCCTTCGCGCACGGCCGCCCACCCCGCGTAGACGTCGTGGTTGCCGGCGATCGCGAGCACACCATGCGGCGCCTCGAGTCTCCCGAGTCCCGCCTCGAAGGGCTCGACGTCGCGGGCGTAGTCGTCGACCAGGTCACCCGTGAGCACGATGAGGTCCGGCCGCGCGTCGCGCACGGCGGCGGCGATGCGCGCCAGTTTTCCCCGCGGCGTGTGTGGACCGATGTGGAGATCCGAGAGCTGCACGATCCGGACGCCCTCGAAGCCTGCGGGGAGCCGGGGTGAGCGTGCCGTGAAGCGGCGCACGACGAGGCTGCGCGATCCCAGGTAGCCCGCGATGAAGATGGCGGCCGCCGCAACGAGCAGGATGGCAACGGCCGCGCGTCCGCCCCAGATCGCGGTGGCCCAGGGCGCTCCCCGGAAGGCGCCAGCCGCCGCGCCGACGAGGAGCCCGGCGAGTCCCGCGAGGCCCGTCAGCGGGAGCATGAGCTGGACGTACCAGAAGGGGCGGAGCACGAACAGGCGAACGGCGCGACCCGGGTAGGTCTGGCGCGTCATCCCGCGCACGAGCAGGAGCAGCGGCGCGGTGGCCGCCAGCGCCAGGACGCCCATCGTCGCCGCACCCCCGGGGAGCATCGGTGCGAACAGCACCCCCATGACGAGCCAGCACAGCGCCGTGATCGTCAGCCAGATCGCGAGGAATCGTCCCATCGCTCAAAGGTACGCGGTCGCGCTGCCGGGGTGCTCGCCCTGCGGCGCATCCCGACGCAACTTCCATGGATGAGCGATCCACGCATCCTCGACCCAGCCGGTCCGGCGGTCGCCGACATCGATGCGAAGCTGCGGCTCCGGCCCCGCGACTTCGCGACGATCGCGGCGGTGTGGGGATTTCTCGCGCTCGTGGCGATCGCGAGCCGCGTGCTGGATCCGCGCATCCCCGGCCTGGCGCCGCAGATCTCCGCGGCCGCGATCCGCCTCACGCTCTTCGAGTACGGGCTGTGGATGCTGCTGACGCCACCCCTGCTCTGGTTCGCCGCGCGCCTCACCGACGACGACCGCCGGCGACTGTGGAGCGTGCTGCTCGCCGTGGTCGCGGGGCTCGTGCTCGCCCTCGCCGTGGACACGCTGGTCGAGGCGCTTCGCGAGAACGTCCTCCGGCCACCGCGCCGGCGCCGGCGGATGATGGTCCGTGGCGGATTCGGCCCGTTCCGTCGCGCCTTCGGCGACCTCGGGTTCGTGGACGACCTCATGGTGTACTTCGCCGTGCTCTTCGCCGGCGTCGCGCGCGCCTCGATGCTGCGCGCCACCTGGCGCCGGCATGAGGCCACGCGGCTCCAGGCGCACGCGGCCCAGCTCCAGGGCCAGCTGGCGAACGCGCGACTCGGCGCGCTCCGCGCGCAGCTCGATCCGCACTTCCTCTTCAACACGCTCAATGCCGTCAGTGCCATGGTCGAGCGCGACCCGCGCGGCGTCCGGCGCATGATCTCGCGCCTGAGCGAGCTGCTGCGGCACTCCCTCGAGGGAGGGGCGGACGAGATCCCGCTCCATCGTGAGCTCGCGTTGCTGGACCGCTACGTGGACATCATGCGGGTTCGCTTCGGGGACCGGCTTCGCGTATCGGTCGACGCGTCGGACGAGGCGCAGCGTGGCCTGGTGCCGAACCTCATCCTGCAGCCCATCGTGGAGAACGCGATCCGGTACGCCGTGGCACCGCGCGAGCAGGGGGGAGCCGTTCGCATCAGCGCGCACCGGGCGGGGGACCGGCTCGTGATTCGCGTGCTCGACGACGGCCCGGGCCCCGATGCCGCCACCGCCCCGTCGGGACAGGGCGTGGGGCTCAGCAACGCGCGCGCGCGGCTCGCCGAGCTGTATGGCGGGGCGCAGCACCTGCAGTTGAAGGCGAACACCGACGGCCCGGGCGCCGTCACCGAGATCTCGCTCCCTTACCGGCCAGGCCCCGCATGACCACTGTCGGTTGCCAGCGCGCCACCGGAGCGCGCCGCCGTGGCTGAGCCGCGGGCGCTGCGCGTCCTCGTCGTGGACGACGAGCCGCTCAACCGGCAGCGCGTGGAGGACCTCCTCGCGACGGCCACGGGCATCGCCGAGGTGCGCACGGCGGCCACGGGGAACGAGGCGATCGAGGAGATCCGCACCCATCGCCCCGATCTCGTCTTCCTCGACGTGCAGATGCCCGGCCGGTCGGGCCTCGACGTCGTGCGCACGCTTGCGGAGATGATGCCGCCCACGATCTTCGTCACGGCCCATGACGAGCATGCGCTCGCCGCGTTCGATCTCGCCGCCGTCGATTACCTCGTGAAGCCGTTCGACGACGAGCGCTTCGAACAGGCGTTGCAGCGGGCGCGCCGCCACATCGAGCTCGAGGAAGTCGATCGGCTGCGAAATCAGCTCCTCGCGGCGCTGCAGGGCGGCGGCGCGGGCACGGCCCCGGCCACCGCCGGCAGTGCGGACGGCAGCGCCGACCGCTCTCCCCCGATCGGCGACCGCAGCCCGGCCGACGCGGCGCGCCCCGCGCCCGACGCACAGCCCTACCTCGAGCGCATACCCGTCGAGACCCGCGGCAAGGTGCGCGTCGTGCCCGTCAGCGACATCGAGTACATCGTCGCGAGCGGCCCGTACGCCGAGCTGCACGTCGGCGACCGGCGCCACCTGATACGCGAAGCGATGCAGACGCTCGAAGAGCGCCTCGATCCGGCGCGCTTCATTCGTGTGCATCGCTCCATCATCGTGCGGCTCGATCTCATCGACGCGCTGCTGCGCGGCGCCGGTGGCGATTACGAGGTCCAGCTGCGCACCGGGGCCCGGCTCAAGGTCAGCCGGTCGCGCCGGGAAGCACTGGAGCGCCGCATGGGGATCACCCCGTAGCGGCGCTCCGCGTGCGCGTCACGCCCCGCGGAACTGCGCGCGTCCGCCGCGCGGGCCACGCCCGGGACGACCCCCCGCCTTCCGCTGCTCGCCGCGCTGCTTCATCTCCGCCACGTTCTTGTCGAACTGCACGCGCTGCTCCGCGGTGAGGATTGCCCGGATGGCCGCGATGTGCTGCTCCCGCTGCTGCGCCATCTGCGCGAAGCGCTGGTCCCGCTGGGCGAGCCGCTGCGTCCGGATGGCGCGAAGCGCCGCGGTATCGCCGCGCTGACGCGCCGCGCGCGCCGCTTCCATCGCCTTCCGGGCACTGTCGCGGCTGGCCTGCATCGCCGGGCGCTTCCCCTGCATCGTCGCCCGCTGCTCCTCGCGCATCGTCTTGAGCTGCGCCTTCTGGGCATCGGTCAGCGTGATCCCGCGGAGCAGCCCACCATGGCCGCCACGCGCCGCCGCACGGCCGGGACGTCCCGGCATGCCCCGCTGGCCCTTCATGCCACGCTCCCCTGCCTGCGCGCCGGCCCGGGCGCTGTCCGGACGTGCGGGCTGCTGCTGGGCGGCGAGGTCGGCGGCACCCACCGAGAGGGCGAGGCCGAGGCCGAGTGCAAACGTCGTCTTACGCATTGGTGTGTCTCTCCGTATCGGTGTGCCCGCGCCGCCACCTGGCCGCGCCGGTCCTTCGATATCTGTTACGCATGGCCAGGGGCTCCCGATCCGCCCGAGTCACGAACGGAACCGGCGCGTAACGAGCTGCACCGCGGCGGCATGAACGGCGCC
>DASTYL010000032.1:0-3500 GCA_035764975.1 Gemmatimonadaceae bacterium
CCACCAGGGGGTGCACGAGCCCGTCCACCGCGAGGTGCTTGCGTGCCTCGGTGAATTGCGGGGTGCACCACACTGGCAGGGTAGCCCGCCACGCCGCGATGGACTGCACCACGTCCAGGTACCCGATGGCCTCGAACAGCACCCGGACCTGCGCCTGGCACGCGCGCATCCGGTCGACGGCGAACACGAAGGCGTTGACGTCGAGCAGGAACAGGAGATTGACGTACTCGTAGACGCTTCCGACGAACTCGCTCGCTTCATCCGGTTCGAACATGAGCCACGATGTCGCACGGCGGAGCGAACCCAGGTCCCGAGAACCTGTCCCTAATCGCGTGATCTCCGGCTCCAGCTCCTGCAGCTTCAGCGTCCCGAGCGCGCCGGCGACGCTCAGGAGCCGCGGGAGCTCGTGAAGCGCAGGAACGAACCGCTTGACCTTCGGCTTGTAGAAGAGCTGAACGCACACGTTCACGACGGCGATGACGAGCCATGCGACGAGCGCCCGCGGCCAGAACGGGATGAGCGCGAGACAGGTGAGGGCGCCAGCCGTGAGGAGTGGAAACGTCCACCAGAACCGCGGACGCTTCGGCAGCTCTCCCAGCACGAGATGCGCGAGCTGCCCTGCACGCGGGTCGTCCAGCCTCCCCAGATGGGCACGCAGGGTGTCCAGGACGTGCGGAACGCCCGCGAGTTCGCGGCCGGCACGCTCGAGGCGCTCGAGGGGCTCCCTCTGCTGCTGCGGCGTGCGCAGCATGTGGTAGAGGTACTGGCGCCCGGGCTGGCTCGCCGTGAAGTCCAGGGACCGGAACAGCTCGTCGAGATCGAGATCGCGGAATGTGCGGTCGTCGAGAGATTCCGCCCGTACCTCGGGCGGGAGCTGGCGGTGGTACGACGCCGCGAGGGTGACATCCGCCGCATGATGCCTGCGCCGTCGTTCGCGCCGGATTGCGACGGACATCCGCGCCGCAGGCAGGAAGCGGCTCCCGATCAGGAGCGCGGCCAGTGTGCCAAGGGCGAGCAGCTCGGGCCAGCCCATTGACGAGGCAAGCATGGCGCAGAAGGTCGGTGCAGCAGCCCGATCGCGGAAGAGGCTCCCGTCAACGCAGCGCGAAGACGAACGGCATCTGCACCAGTTGCCGGACCGGCATGCCCCCGACCTCGGCCGGATGGAACCGCATCGTGCGCACGGCCTCCCGCACGGCGTCGGTGAAGCGCGCGTGTGCCGACTCGAGCACCCGGAAGGTCGACAGGTCGGCGCGCCCCTCGAGATCCACCACGAACTGCGCGAGCACTTTCCCCTCGACGCGGGCCGCGCGCAGGCTTTCCGGATAGCGAGGACCGGCGCTTCCCACCACCGCGCGCGCCTGCCGCTCCACCTGGCTGTCCAGGTACGTCGTGCCCGAATCGCTTGCAGTCGGAAGGACACCACCCGCGGCGCCCTTGGCGAAGTCCGTCCTCCCGCGGCCGGAGAAGTCCGCAGGATCCGTCACGGCCGCGCGCAGGTCGATCGCCGGAAGCACGTTCGGGATCGTGACTGGCGCGACGAGCACCCGGGACCCTTCGACGGGCGGTGGTGCGATGACGGCATCGGGTGCGACAGGATTAGGTTGGGTGGGCTCAGGCCTCCGAGGAGGCGCGGCCGGTCGCACGTGCGTGAAGGTGATCGGCTCCACCGTCGGTCGTGCGACGCGGAGGGCCGGTCGCGACGTCCCGTACGCCGCGCCCGCGATCAGGATCGTGTGGACCAGCACACTGACGAACGTGCCGCCGGTCCGGCGTGCGGCAGGAGAGCGGGATGCGAGCAGTGTGTCGAACATGAGGAGCCTCCGCGGCATGGGGCCTTCCGTCTTGCGCTGACGACGCCACGCACGGGTGAGAACGGCGCATGGCGACACCACTCCTGAGGTGGTGTCGCCATGCTAGGGTGTCGCAGCCCGCCAGGGCCAGAGGCGGAGGTTAGGCGTCGATGAAGGCTGTGTGACGATCCGCTAATCGTGGCGGGCGTACCGCCCCGGGACCGTCACCCATCGACGGCAGTTCGTTCCACAAGAGCCAACGACCAGAGCCCAGAGCCTGGAGCCGATAAGCTGTGAGACCAGCCGTCGACCGTCGTCGGCTGTTGGCCGTTGGCCCACGACCAGCGGACTTCGTGACGGAGGCGGCCTGCCGGCGTTTAGCTTTGGCTCGATGAGACGACGCGTGATCGTGATCGGGGCCGGAGCGGCGGGGACGATGGCCGCGATCTTCGCGGCGAGGGGCGGCGCGGAGACGATCCTGCTCGAACGCACCCGCGACGGCGGAAGGAAGATCCTCATCAGCGGTGGCGGACGGTGCAACGTGCTGCCGATCGCCCTCGACGAGTCGCGCTTCGTCACCGACTCGTCGCCGAACACGCTTCGGAAGATCCTGCGCTCGTGGCCCTTGGCCGAGCAGGTTCGGTTCTTCGAGGACCAGCTCGGCATTCCGCTCGTCGAGGAGCACGAGTCGGGAAAGCGCTTTCCGGCGTCGCACCGGGCCCGAGACGTCCGCGACGGGCTGCTGGCGCATGCGCGGGCGAGCGGCGTGGACATCCGCTTCGACACGCTCGTGACGGACGTTGCGCCCCGGGATGGCGGTTGGCGCGTGAGCATCGCCGATGCGCCCGCCCTGGACACCGATGTGGTGATCATCGCGACGGGCGGCCTCTCCGTCCCCAACACCGGCAGCGACGGCGCGGGCCTGGGCATCCTGGCCGCGCTCGGCCATACGATGCACCCCACCTACGCCGCGCTGACCCCCCTCACCGCCGACGCGCCGAACTTCGCGGCACTGAGCGGCATCTCCCTCACCGTGACGCTCACGGCGCACCACCCGAAGCGGTCCGCGACGGCCACCGGCGGCTTCCTGTTCACGCATCGCGGCTACAGTGGCCCGGCGGTGCTCGACGTGTCGCACGTGGCCGTCCGCTCGCGCGCCGAGCCCCCACTGGCGCGGGTGACGGTGCGGTGGTCGCCGCTCGGCGAGACGGAGTGGGAGCGAGCGCTCGCGCCGCAGGCCTCGCGCACGGTCCAGGGCGCGCTGCGCGCGGAGCTCCCCGACCGGCTGGCGGCGGTCCTCGCCGGGATGGCGGAGGTGGATCCGCTTCGCTCGCTTGCCGACCTGCGGCGCGACGAGCGCCGCCGGCTGGTCGAGGTGCTCGTGCGCTGTCCGCTTCCATGGTCCGGGGACGAAGGCTACCGCAAGGCGGAGGTGACCGGCGGCGGCGTGGCACTCTCGGAAGTGCATCCCCGCACGCTCGAGAGCCGCCGCCATGCAGGGCTGTACATGTGCGGCGAGGTGCTCGACGCCTTCGGACCGATCGGCGGCTACAACTTCTGCTGGGCGTGGGCGACCGGCCGTGCCGCGGGGATGGCGTCAGCGGGCGGACTGGAGCCAACGTCCATAGCCTAGCGCGGGGAGCCCTCCGGCCGTGCGGCGAGCCGACGACCGTTGCTGGCTGCTGGCCGCCGGTCTCCATGGCGTTG